>JAEZLW010000198.1 GCA_023415145.1 Bacillota bacterium
TTTCCTGTTGCCATACCGCATTCCTCCACGATTCCGGATGAATGCAGTATGACCCCTAGAAAGGGGTTTTATGCCGTGCGACAAACTAACTGCTGATGCGTGTCAGTTCGACATGAAGGCGGGATAGGATTCGTTTTTCCAATCTGGAGATGTAAGATTGCGATATGCCAAGAATATCGGCCACTTCCTTCTGCGTTTTTTCCTGGCCGCCGGCAAGGCCGAAACGAAGCTGCATGATGCGCTGTTCCCTAGGGCTCAAGTGATCCAGGGCACAGGATAGAAGCTGTTTTTCAACGCTTTCCTCAATGCATTTGTATACCATGTCACCTTCGGTGCCTAGTACGTCGGACAGCAAAAGTTCGTTGCCGTCCCAGTCGGTTTTCAGCGGCTCGTCCAAGGAAACCTCCAGCCTCGTGCGGCTGTTGCGGCGCAAAAACATCAATACCTCATTCTCAATGCACCGGGATGCATAGGTGGCCAGCTTGATCTTTTTGTCGGGATCGAATGTGTTCACAGCCTTGATGAGCCCGATGGTGCCGATGGAAATGAGGTCTTCCAGCGCGATACCCGTATTTTCAAACTTCCTGGCGATGAACACCACCAAGCGAAGATTCCTCTCTATGAGTATGGAGCGTACAGTGCCGTCATCATCCCTAAGCTGTTCCACCAGAAGCCTTTCTTCCTGGGGACTTAGGGGAACGGGCAGGGGATCCGGCCCGCCGATGTAATGGACTTGGCCCGGATGCAAAAGGGCCAGCCATAACATCACCTTCCTGCGCAGGGCAGCATACCACTGCCGGGGAAAGCCGAGCCGTAAGGGTCGCATGAAGAGTCCTCCTTTTATGCCAAGTCAGAACCTTACGCATCGTTCCATTGGTTCATGTCTTGTGTTGCCGTATCAGACTTCACCATCATTACGCAGCTATGCGTCGCTTTGCTTTCTTGCACCGCCTGCAAATCTCTCACAACTCTGGATGAGATTTTGCTTGTCATTACTACGAAGCCCCTCCACCACGGCAGCGGGTACAAGCGCTTGTGCACCGTCATAGCCGGTAGGTGCAATGGCAATAAGCACCTGGCAGTCATACCAGATTCCTTCCAACTGCAAGCGGAACTGGTTGGGACGGAAGCACATCATCAGTTTATGGCCTGCGGTGGTCTGAACCCGAAGGAGCCGAAAGCCCAGGGGAAGCGTTTCCGGCTGATCGGGCTTTACATTGGCAGGCAACAGAGGCTTGAGTGAACTGGAGGAGGTCACCACCACCGGCAGCCCTGTGATGGGATCAACAAGCTGGTTGCCCGTATCCAGCATGGCGGGCAAATGTACCGGTTCCGGGGAGATGCCGCCTTTTCGAAAAATTTCTACCATTGTCACACCGGAAGGGATTTTGATCCGGACACCGCAAAAAAAGGCAATCCCGGCCATCGACAAAAACAGCAAACCAAAAGCAAGCCATGGGGATATCCCCTGCATGACAAGCCAACTCAAAAAGCCACCCAGCAAAAGTCCGCAAAGAAGCACCAACAATGCAGCCTTGATGACAAGTAACGGCCGTAAACGAGGGAACAGGAGCTTCGCCATACAAAGCGATGACAAAAGCACAAAGGGGACGGTTCGCAGGTATGAAAGTCCGGGCAGAAATGCCGCAAATCCATAAATAGTGCCGCAAAGGGAAGCCTGAAAAACACACTTCCATTCTGGATTTGGGCCGCCCAATAATCGTGCCGCCATCCACAGGGACAGGCCATTGGTCAACGTGTTGACCAGCGCGAACAGCTCCCCGTTCACCTTCATACAGGCGCCTCCCCGCATAGCACTGTTCACAGTATATGATGACCATGACGGTGGATATGTTGATTCGGGTTGCGAAACTCTGCGCCTATACGGCATGATGCGACAGGTGCTTTTTCTTTTTGCGGGCTGAACAAAAAAGGATGCGCATGCGAACAGTGGATTGCAGCCTGTGTAGGACCTATCGGAACTCGAAAATCATTCTGCCCTTTCTTAATTTTTTGTCTTTACAATCGTGGCAATTCCGCATATAATAAAAGAGGGAACAAATGTTCTTGTATAGAAAAACCGAGCAGGTGATGCAAGTGAACCTTATGGACAAGCTGACAATTCTGGCGGACAGCGCCAAGTATGATGCCGCCTGTACCTCCTCCGGAGTGGACAGGCCCGGAGGCAAGGGCATAGGCAGTGCTGTCGCAGCCGGATGCTGTCACACCTTTGCAGCGGATGGGCGGTGTATATCGCTTTTGAAAGTGCTGCTCAGCAACCACTGCATATACGATTGCAAATATTGCGTCAACCGCTGTACCAACGATGTGCCGCGGGCTGCCTTCACGCCTTATGAGTTGGCGGAGCTTACCATACAATTCTACCGCCGCAACTATATTGAAGGGCTTTTTCTCTCCAGCGGTGTGCTGAAAAGCCCTGACCACACCATGGAGATGATGATCAAGGCCATTGAAATATTACGATACGAATACCAGTTCTGGGGCTATGTTCATTGTAAAACCATCCCCGGTGCTTCAGATGAGCTGGTACACCGCCTTGGCATCCTGGCGGATAGGCTGAGCATTAACATCGAACTTCCCAGCGAAGAAAGCCTGATCAAGCTGGCACCCAATAAAACGAAAAAGGCAATTTTGCTGCCTATGGCGCAAATCAGAAGTGGGATTGAATCAAACCGCCAGGAGATTGTTAAGTACAAAAGCGCACCTCGCTTTGCAGCCGCCGGACAGGCAACGCAAATGATTATCGGCGCCAGCCCGGAAAGCGACTATCACATTCTCAAGCTGGCATCTGGACTGTATGACAAATACCGGTTGAAGCGTGTTTTTTATTCTGCGTACATCCCGGCGGTGGAAGATACCATGCTGCCATCCTTGAATACCAAGCCTCAGTTATTGCGGGAGCACCGGCTGTATCAGGCCGATTTCCTATTGCGCCAGTACCAGTTCAGCGCTGATGAGATTTTAAGCGAGCAGGCACCCAATTTCAACCCGTATCTGGACCCCAAGTGTAACTGGGCTGTTCAGAACATGCATTTTTTTCCTGTGGATGTGAATACCGCCTCCCTGTCCGAGCTTTTGCGTGTACCGGGAATCGGCCCCACCAGCGCTCAGCGCATAGTGATTGCCAGGAAAAACGGAAAGCTGGATCTTGTGGCACTCAAGCGTATAGGCGTCGTACTGAAGCGGGCCCAATACTTCATTCGCGCAGGCGATATGCCCCTGGGCATGACAGCCAGCCGGGAAGTCACCGTGCGGTCATTGATCGACCCGAATTTGAATGCCTTTGGCATGGAGCAGCTATCATTGTTTCCGGCTATGGCCGGCATGGAATGGAATAATACGGCAAGCGGCAAGATGATGAGCTTTCACAATGCTGTGGAGGAGGCGGTTCTTTGTCTGTCAAAAGGCCACTAAACGAGCCATGCGATGTGGTATATTTATATGATGGCAGCCTTCCCGGATTCCTTTGCTGTGTTTATGAAAGCGTGTATGCCCATGAGCTGCCTTTTGCCATCCAGGCGGAGGGGGAAGCACAGATGGCGCTGTTCTTTCGCAAGCGGGTGGAAACGGATATGGAAAAGGCGCAAATGGTCAGCGATGCCATAGTAAAGAAGGCATCACCACGTGCCTTTGAACTGTTGAGAACTGCGTTTTACAGCTTTCTTAAGGATAAGGAGACCGCTCTGTTACGCTTTGCGTATCTTTCGTTTGCCGAGGGGCCAAAGGTTGTGGATATGCTGGCGCACCCTGATGTGGCGACGCTTTTGGAGGCGGAACGACATCTGCTCAGAGAGGGTCATTTATTGACGGGCTTCGTTCGCTTTTCTGACTGCGATGGGAAACTGGTGGCAGTCATCAGCCCCAAAAACTTCATTCTGCCGTTTATTGCAAGCCATTTTGCCGACCGCTTTCATGGTGAAACTTTCGCGATCTATGACAAGACCCACAAAGCAGCACTTTATTGTCAAAACGGAGACATGGAGCTTGTACAGCTTGAGGAAGCTTTGTTCCCGGAAGCATCCGAAACAGAGGAACACTACCGCTCCCTGTGGCGGCAATTCTACAAAACCGTGGCCATTGAAGACAGGTACAATCCCAAATGCCGCATGACACATATGCCCAAGCGGTATTGGGAGAACATGACCGAGATGCAGGATCAATACTGACGGTTGAGAAACAAGGTCAAAAAAGTCGAGCATTCATTCAATCCATCGGCTATAATGTAACTGCTTCCGGAAGCAAAGGCATAACAGGAGAAGAAGGTTATGGATTATTCGCTGTGTATTCTGTCAGTAGTCACCTTCATTGAAAAGCGGGTCAGGGATGGCAAGGACCATCAGCTTTTGGAGCGGGTCACAGGCTTTTCTTACCGTCATCTGAGGGAAGTGTTCAAGGACCGGACCAGGATGACATTGGGAAGGTATGATTTACAAAGGCGGGTGGCTCACGCCGCTTTCGATATCAAGCATACCGAAAAAAGCCTGACAGAAATCGCGTGTGAATACGGATTTGATACCTACGATACGTTTTCCCGGGCATTCCGAAGGGAAACAGGCGTGGTTCCAAGCCTTTTTCGCAGAGCCGGTATTCCTGTGGGCCGCAAAAAACTGGCGGCTGGCGCATATGGCCCAGCCATATTGGCGGAAGGGCTTAAGCCGCCTGCAAAAAGTGATACGGAGGCGGAGAAAATGACAAAGGATAATGAGAGGTCATCGGGAAGCTGCATCCTGTACGGTGTACCGAAGGTGGAATACACTTATGAAGAGTGTACGCCATTCCCTTCCTGCCTGAAATCTTGCCTGAACTATATGGGCCAGCATGCGGATTATTCCAGCCTGATGGCGGCAAGCGGCGCAGCATTTCGGCTGCGCTGGAATGTAGACAGGTGGGACGGTGGCAACGTGGACATTCAGAACGTCTACGATGATCCGCTGGAAGCATTCCGCCGATCCTTTCAGGCAGTGGGTCGCAAGGTAAGGATGCTTGCACGCAATGGAAGCAGCAAAGAACAGTTCATGGCCTTCATCCGTGACGAAATTGACCGCGGCCGGCCGGTCATTGCGCTGGGTATCATCGGGCCGCCGGAAGCCTGTATCCTCACCGGATATGACAACAACGGGGAAACGCTGCTGGGCTGGAACTTTTTCCAGGGTAATCCGGAGTTTGACCCGGAGAGGGAGACCCACGAATGCGGGTATTTCATTACCCATGCCTGGTGGGAAAACGAATGTACCAGTCTATTGATGGCTATTGGCGAAGAGGCAGGCGAGCCTGCCTCCATCAAGGAAATGCTTGCAAACGCTGCCGAGGTACTAACGAAAGAACGTATCATCATTACTGATCCCGGCTCCTTGGAAAAGCGTGTATTTGCCGGAGGTCAGGCTGCGTATGACGCCTGGGCCGATGCAATCGGGAATGACCGGGATTTTTCTGAGAACGCGGTGCTTCCCCTCTTGTTTGAACGTACCATGTGTCAAACCGATGCCCAGGTAATGGTGGGAGAAGGGCGGTCCCATGCAGCCTGCTGGATTTCTCAAATGGGGGAAAGGCATCCGGATATCAGGGACTTGTGTTTGAAGGCTGCCCAGCAATTCCGGGAAGCGGCAGGCTGTGCCATGGAAATGTATAAGGTCAAGGGCGGCTTCGAGCAAAACGAGCAAAATATTCGAAACCTGGCAAAGCCTGAGGTCCGCAAGCAAATTGTCACCCTCATCAAAAAGGCGAAACAATACGATCAAATGGCCTGTGTCCATATCCTTGCCATGCTGGAAAAGCTGGCATGAAATTTGCCGCCGTGAGAGCACTTCACGGCGGCGTTACATTGTTCACCTGGCTTGGCTGAATCTGCACACATCCCGCTCTACTAAAGAGAACAATTGTTTGCTATAATTGTATTGCAGACATTTTCACAGGAGCGGTCAATGGCATGGCTGGAGATGCAAAAATGACATATGTCCGTGTAGAGGCCTGGTTTTCAGAGGAAGGTGCTGTGCATCCCACATGCGTCATCTGGAACGACGGTGCACGTTATGCCGTTCGATGCGTGCTGGACGTCCGACCCGGTGTCAGCATCCCGGCAAGCAGCGCGGGGATGCGGTATACGGTGCGCATTGGCAGCCGGGTGACCTATTTGTATCAGGCAGGTACACGGTGGTTTGTGGAACAAAAGCAGACCTGATTTTCGGTTTCGCATATTTTTGGTATAATGTTATCAGCGTGTTGAAAGGAGCAATATTATGAAGCATGTTTGGACGTATGATACGGCTTTGGGCCAGATTGCCATTGCCGAAGAAAGCGGAAAAGTAACGAACCTGTTTTTGGCCGGTGAGCAAGTTCCGCCCGAAATGCAGCGGGAGGAAACCCAGACGCTCAAAGAAGCGGCCGGGCAGCTTCTTCAGTATCTGCAGGGCAAACGCACTGTATTTGATGTACCGCTTGCACCTTATGGTACGGCCTTTCAAACAAGGGTATGGGAAGCACTTGTAAAAATCCCTTACGGGGAAACGTCCTCCTACGGGAAGCTGGCCAAGGATATCGGCAAGCCTGGTGCTGCCAGGGCTGTGGGACTGGCCAACAACCGTAACCCCATCCCGGTGATCATTCCCTGCCACCGGGTGATCGGTTCCGACGGCAGCCTGGTGGGATATGGCGGCGGTCTGCTTATGAAGGAAAAGCTGCTGGCACTGGAAAAGGGAAAAAGGTAACAAAAGGCGCATGGATGCACTTTCATCCATGCGCTTTTCTGTTTGGATCAAAGTATCTCCCTGCGTTCCCATCGGCCGGTTCTGTACCTGAAAAAGAAGGCTGCCGAACGGGCGAACCAGTCGATCATCATAGCAACCCATACCCCCATTACACCCATACCGAAGCCTTGCACCAAAAGATAGCTGAAGCCTATGCGGAATATCAGCATGGAAAGGCCGGAAACCACCATGGTATACCGTACATCCCCTGCGGCTCTTAGGGCATTGGGCAGAGCAAAGGAAGAAGGCCAAAAGAGGGCGCTGACAATGGTGTATGTAAAGATCAGCTGCCATACGGTCGCCGCTGTCTCAGAACTCAGATCATAGCTTTGTAATACATAGGGGAAAGCCAGCAAGATCACGCCCACCAGAAGCGCCATGGTCAAATAAGAAAAGCCCATCAGTTTTTTGACATACTGCTTGGCCTGACCAAACTCCCGGGCACCTGTACACCGGCCCACCACCGTAATCAGCGCCAGGCTTACGGCGGAACCGGGAATGGTTTGAAACCCGGCCAGACTGCTGGCCACCGCATTTGCGGCGATGGCAACGCCGCCAAGGGAGGAAACAAGGCTTTGCAGCAGAATCTTTCCCAACTGAAACAGACTGTTTTCCAGTCCGTTGGGGATACCAATGCCCAAGATCCGTTTTACCATTTTTTCATCCCACTCGTATTTCCAAAGGGATGGAATTCGCAGCAATTGTTGATGTGGCTCTTTCAGCAAATGAAGCATGATCACCGAACCTGCGATCCTGGCAGTCAACGCGGCTATGGCAGCCCCTGCTACACCCATGCGGAAGAGGTAAATCAGCAGAGCATTACCGGCCACGTTGAAAAGGTTAATCAAAAGTGTGGTATTCAATGAGGCTTTCGAATTACCCGCCGCCCTCAGCAGGGCAGAACCACCGCTATACACGGAGAGAAAGGGAAAGCTGAATATGGTGATGAGGAAATATGTTCTGGAATAGTCCATCACGGCAGCGTTCACGTTCGGGAAGACCGCCTTCAGTAGGCTGCGGTAGAGCAACAGGGACAGTCCGCTGATCAGCAGGGAAACAGCCAGCATGACATACAAAAGCTGCTTCGCCGCCTTGCCAGCCATGTCCAGTTCCCGTCGGCCAAGATACTGGGCCGTTACCACGGCACCGCCAGTGGCCAGAGCGGCAAACACGTTAATGAGTAGAATGTTGATGCTGTCCACCAGGGAGATGGCGGACACGGCGTCCTCGCCAACGGAAGATACCATGATGGTGTTGACTATACTCATCACTACGACCAGTAGCTGCTCTATGAGAAGGGGGAGCATTAGCCTGCGCAGCTCATCGCTAGAGAACAACATGGGGTGGTCGTCTTTTTCATTGACTGAAAATATGCGCATGAAAGATTCTTCTTTGCCAATTAATATGGGTCCGATGATAACACTCAGCAGGAATTATCCAGGAAAATTGGGTTTGTCCATGCCCGGTGGCCTAGTTCATCTACTACTACTGCCCGTAAGTACCGGTAATGATCCGGAACCTTGAATTCCGCCCTGGTGATCGGATCAACTTGATGGCGGACAACCTCGTTCGGCGCCTGGCCATAAGTGAACAGGATGCGGTCACAGGGGGAACATTCCACCGCTGCCACGCCATCCTCCATATAAAAATCGAAGATTTCGGGGCCGCAGGAGGAATAGAAAGCGCCATTTTTTAAGGCTTCAAGGATGGCCATGATGGTGTTATCGCAAGCGACCCTTACCCAGCCTACGCAATGTTGCTCCATCGTGTGGCCATCATCTACGGCGACGCCATAGATTTTCTTACCCTGCACCAACAATTCATCCCAGTAAGCGGCGTTTGTATCCATCTCTCTTTCCATAGCACAGCCGCTGTTCCAAATTTCCATGGCGAAATTGTCTTGAAGCTGTTCAAATTCTCTGGCCGGTGTACTGCTCCACTGTGGATGACAGTAAAAGGTGATGTTGCCATTCATGTGGATCATATCCAGAACTTCTTGAAATTCCACCTGATCACGCACTATACCGCGCACAAAGGACTGGTCCTGGTCAAAACCGTTCCCGTCCTTTTTGGCAGGGCCCAGGCATACGGTATGGAAGCAGTGTATACCGGGGCCCTCCATGTTCCGGTCCATCTCCATGCCGGGTATGATTGTAATAGGGCTATCCTTCACAAAATTCTGATAATTGTACAGCCTGTGGTCGGTAATGGCCAAAAAATCATAACCGTGGCTGATGTACTTTCTGATGACTTCTTCCGGTGTGCCCAGACCATCAGAACGGGTGGTATGGGTATGGAGGTTGCCCTTTAAAAGAGGGCGTACTCCTGTAAATGCTGCTTGACGGATCATATGCGTCTCCCTGCACATTTCTAATCTACTAATAGGGATTGTACCATAAATCCTGCGACCTGCATAGCAAGCGCCGGGGAATTGTGATACAATGCTAGAGACTCATACGAAAACACCATGCAACAAATAGGCGGGGGAGGGAACCGGGTGAAAAAAAGCATCGTTGCGCTTATGCCTTGCAGCACATATGAGGAAGAAAGCGTATACAAGGCAGTAGCACAGGGCATATCGCTGCTGGGTGGCATAGAAAAGTATATATCCCCCAAAGAGAACGTTCTTTTAAAGCCCAACATGCTTGGGAAAGCTGTACCTGAGAAGGCCATGACGACCCATCCTGCTGTGTTCGGGGCTGTGGGCCGGCTTCTTCAGGAAAGGGGATATCCGCATATCACTTACGGCGATTCCCCCGGGCCAGGGTCCATCAGCGTATCCAAGGTAGCGGATAGTTGCGGCATTATGCAATCAGCCAACAAACTGAATATACCGCTGGCGGATTTCATGCATGGGAAGCAGACGCCTGCGCCGGATGGTTTGATATGCAAACAATTTGTGATTGCTGACGGCGCTCTGAAGGCGGACGCTATCGTAAATATATGCAAGATGAAAACCCATGCCTTGGAGCGGATTACGGGAGCCGTGAAAAACCTGTATGGCTGCGTCCAAGGGTACAACAAAGGTGCAGGCCATGCAAAATATCCCGATGCCATCCGGTTTGCCAGGATGGTAGCAGACCTGAACGTACTGCTAAAGCCTCGGCTGCATATCATGGATGGCATTGTGGCCATGGAGGGGAATGGCCCTTCCTCCGGTACGCCAGTGGAGATGAAGGTGCTGCTCGTATCCAGTGACCCTGTGGCCCTCGACAGCGTGTTCTGCCGCCTGGTGAACCTTTCGCCTGCATTGATACCCACCAATGTGGCGGGGGAACAGGCAGGTATCGGCGTTTGGCGGGAAGTTGATATAGAAATCATCACACCTGACGGCAAGATCACCTTCCAGCAGGCCGCCGACTTGTACGGCAAGGCGGATTTTCAGGTATTCCGGGGCTCCGGGGCAAAGGGGTATGCATTGAGACTGTCCCGTTTGATTCCCGCTTTGCGGGAACGCCCTGTGGCCGACCCGAAGCTATGCATCCGCTGCAGCGCTTGTGTCAAAAGCTGTCCGGTGGATGGAAAGGCGATTTATCTGGACGCAAAAAAAGACAAAGCACCCCGTTATGATTACAAGAAATGCATCAGGTGCTACTGTTGTCAGGAAATGTGTCCGGAAAAGGCAATTTCAGTTTGGCGGCCTATGAAGAAGATAGAAAATTCCGGGAAAGCATAACGCTTCCCCGGAATTATTATAAAGGAATCATTTTGCACTGGCACGGCCCAGGTATGCTTCCCGAACCTGCGGGTTTTCCAGCAGCTCCTTGCCGGTGCCTGTAAGGGTGATACAGCCCGTTTGAAGCACATAACCCTGGTCGGCAATTTTCAATGCAGCATTGGCGTTTTGCTCCACCAAAAGGATGGTGATGCCTTCGCTGTGAAGCTTCTTTACCGTATTGAAAATGTCCCGAACTACCAGGGGAGCAAGGCCCAAGGATGGTTCGTCCATCATGAGAAGCTTCGGGCGTGCCATCAGCGCCCGGCCGACCGCAAGCATCTGCTGCTCACCGCCGGAGAGGGTGCCGGCGTGCTGCCAGTGACGCTCCTTCAGGCGGGGAAACAGCGTGTACACCTTCTCGATATCATCGGCGATTCCGGCGGCATCCTTGCGGGTATAAGCGCCAACCTTGAGATTTTCCAGTGTGGTCAAGTTGGGAAAAACGCGGCGGCCCTCCGGTACCAGAACGATGCCGCGTTGGATCATCTGCTGGGTATCCAGGGCAGTAATATCCTGTCCCTCATATTCAATGCGTCCACCAGCGACAGGAACCAGGCTTGTAATGGCACGAAGCGTGGTGGATTTTCCCGCACCGTTGGCCCCGATGAGGGACACGATTTGGCCTTTTCCCACCTGAAAGGAGATGCCGGACAAAGCCTGAATGCCGCCGTACTGTACCTTCAAGCCGCTTACGTTCAACAAGCTCATGCTTCATCCACCCCCAGATAGGCCGTGATCACGTCCTGATTGTTTTGTATGTCGGCGGGCGGGCCATGGGCGATCAGCTTGCCGTAATCCAGAACATAGATACGGTCTGAAATATCCATTACGATCTGCATGTGATGCTCAATGAGCATGATGGTCAACTGAAGATCGTCCCGAAGCTGCTTCACGAAGGTGGTCAGGTCTTCCGTCTCCTTGGGGTTCATGCCGGCTGCAGGCTCATCCAACAACAGCAGCTTGGGCCGTGTTGCCAATGCCCGTGCAATTTCCAGCCGGCGCTGCTCGCCATAGGGCAGGGAGGTGGCCTGTTCGCCTGCTGCATGGGCAAGGCCGACACGTTCAAGAATCGTCATGGCTTCATTCTTGAGGGTTCGCTCTTCGCTGCCATAGGTGACGGGGCGCAGGCTTTTCAATGCCGGAATACCCGTGATAGCGTTCACAAAACCGTTTTTCAGATGCAGATGCTGGGCAATGCGAACGTTATCCAATACCGACATACTCTTGAACAACCGGATGTTCTGATATGTCCTGGCTGCACCAAGGGCGGTAATGCGGTCCGGCCGCTTGCCGGTGATGTTTTCCAGATTGCCATTGCCATCCTCAAGAAAAACATTGCCTGCGGTGGGTGTGTATACGCCGGTGATCATATTGAAAGCCGTTGTTTTGCCCGCGCCGTTGGGGCCGATGATGGCTACGATCTCGCCTTGGTCCACGTGCAGGCTCAAGCTGTCCACAGCCACTACACCGCCAAAACGCATGGTGATATTGGAGGTTTCAAGTATATGCATTACCTTTCGCCTCCCTTCTTTTTCGAGGAGTGGAAGGGCTTTAATGCGAATTGTCCGGCAGCTTTCAATACACGGCCGCAGGCGGCCCAGGAGAATTCCCTGGAGCCGAACAGCCCCTTGCGGTAAAAGAGGATCACGCACATGAGCAGTAGGGAAAAGATCACCATCCGAAGCCCGGCGATGGCCGGCACCTGAAACAACCCCATGGAAAAGCCATTGTCCAGCCAGCGCAGCCATTCCTTGGCGATGGTGATGATGAACGCACCGACAATTGTGCCGGAGATGCTGCCCATACCTCCCAGCACCACGATGAGCAGGATGTCATAGGCCAGCACAAATCGGAACAGCAAAGGATTGATGGAACCCACCACGCTGGCCAGAAGCCCGCCGCCGATGCCTGCCAAAATGCTGGAGAAGATGAAGGAAAACATCTTGTGTTTGAACAATGAAATACCCATGCCCTCCGCTGCCACCTCATCATCACGGACGGCCTTGAATGCCCGGCCGTAGCTGGTATTCATGAGCCGCCGCATCATGACAACCGCAAGGATCATGATGCCGAACGTCCACCACAAATTGGCTGTAGGCGGTATGTTCTTGATGCCTACCGCGCCGTTGGTGATGGTTTGCATGTTGGTAAAGATCACACGGACGATTTCTGAAAAACCCAGGGTGGCGATGGCCAGATAGTCGCCGCGAAGCCGGAGTACCGGAAAGCCGATGATAAACGCGAAAACGCCGCTGGCCAGCCCCCCGATGAGAAGCGCAACGGGGAAGGGGAGTTGGATGGCGCCCAGCCAGGGTGCGATGGGCTCCAGGTAAAAGACACCCGCCTTGGCTTCAGGGGACATGAACAGCAGCGTGGTCACATAAGCACCGATGGCCATGAATCCTGCCTGGCCCAGGGAGAATAGACCCGTGAAGCCGTTTACCAGGTTCATGGAAAGACCCAGGATCGCAAAGATGGCGCACATGTTCAGGATGCGGATCTGATAGGGGTCACCTATCTGTTTACTGGAAAAGAGCCATAGGATCACGATGACAGCAAGAAATGATACCGCTGTCAACAGTGCATATGTGCGGCTCTTTTTTGGCATATGGGAGGCAATGCCCATAAAGGCGGTTGAAGTACTTTTCTTCATGGCCATCCCTCCTTACACCTTGTCGGTGACCGCTTCACCCATCAAGCCGGTAGGCTTGACCAGGAGAATGACGATCAGTGCCACAAAAGCAAACGCGTCTTTGTATCCCGACAGCGATGGGGCAAAGAACACGATCAAAATCTCCATAATGCCAAGGATCAAACCGCCGATCACCGCGCCTGTCACGTTACCGATGCCGCCGATGACTGCGGCAATAAAGCATTTCAGGCCCGGCATCATGCCGGCATATGGTTCGATGCGGGGATACTTCATCCCCCACATAATGGCTCCCACAGCGGCCAGCAGCGAGCCGATGCCAAAAGTGGCTGCGATAACGTGGTTGATATGGATGCCCATTAGCTTGGCGGTTTCAAAATCCTTGCTGACGGCCCGCATGCCCATGCCTACCTTGGTGCGATGGATCAAAAATTGCAGGCCCAGCATCAAAAGGCCCATGACAATAGGCACATAAATGGATAAGACCGGCAAACGGAAATTGCCCAGTATGATGATTTGCTGAAAATAGGGGAGGCTGGGAAATTGCCTGGGAACACCGGTGAAGAGCACCGTAGCCAGGTTCTCCAGCAGATACGATACCCCGATGGAAGAAATAAGCAGCGATATGCGTGGCGCACTGCGCAGAGGGCGGTAGGCAGCACCTTCAATCAACATGCCTAATAGCGCCGTAGCGGCAAGTACCAGCAATACGGCAACCCACCATGGAATGAAAAAAACGGTCACGCCAAAAAAAAGAAAATACAAGGACATCATGAAGATATCGCCATGAGCAAAATTGATGAGCCGTAAAATGCCATATACCATGGTATATCCCACAGCGATCAAAGCGTACAGGCTTCCCACCGTCAAGCCGTTGATCAATTGCTGCAGGAAGGTCACAAACGTCATGGAATGCACCATCCTCACCGCAGGCTATAAGCCGCTTGACGCCATCGATGCGCGCCCGGGCCTGCGCAACTCGGAAAAACAAAGGATGCGGGCGGCGACCAAATCGCCGCCCGCAAGGGAGATACTTGTAACTTACTCTACAACTACTGTGTCGAGGTACACGAAAGCACCGTCTTTCACCGTCTTGATGACGGCGGTGTTCTTGATGGCGTCTCCGTTTTCGTCAAACTTCAGCGCACCGGTAACGCCAACCATCTCCAGCTTGGCAAGAGCGTCGCGCAGAGCGGGGCCTTCGGTGGTGCCAGCCAGTTCGATGGCCTTCACAGCCGCCATGTAGGCGTCATAGCCAAGAGCCGTAACGGAGCCCTTGGGCTTTTCTCCGTTGAACATTGCTGCATAGGCGTCCAGGAAAGCGGTGATTTCGGGGGTGGGCACGGCTTCGGCGTCAAAGAAGGTAGTGAAGCGGCAGGCTTCTACAGCAGCGCCGCCGATGTCGATCATCGCTTGCGTTTCCCAGGTGTCGGCACCCAGGAAGGGAACATCGGTGTAGCCCATGTCGCGGGCTTGCTTCATCAGAAGGCCGGGCTCGGTGAAATCGCTGGGCATGAAGATAACGTCAGGGTTGGCAGCCATGACCGTGGTGATCTGGGAGGAGAATTCCTGGTCGCCTACGTTGAAGTAAGCTTCAGCCACGATGTTCTCGGCGCCGAAGGCTTCCACAAAGTACTTGCGCAGGCCGATGGCGTACACATTGGAAATGTCGCAGATCACGGCTGCGGTTTTGGCGCCCAGGTTGTTCTTGGCATAATTGGCCAGCAGCGTGCCCTGGAAGTCATCCAGGTAGCATACGCGGAAATAGTACTCATTGCCCAGCGTTACGTTGGGGTTGGTGCAGGAGGTACCGATAGCGGGCACTTGCGCGGCCTTGAAGGCAGCACCGCCGGCGATGGAAAGGCTGGAACCCCAGGAGCCGATGACGATGTCCACTTTTTCAGAGTCTACCAGACGGGCGCCGGCGGTAGCGGCTTCCACGTCGTCTGACTTGTTGTCCACAGGAACAAGAACGATGGGACGGCCTAGAACTTCGCTCACCAGGGAATGAGCGGCCTGGATGCCCTCATATTCCATGAGGCCACCAGCAGCCTTGGAACCGGTAAGGGGCTCGAATACGCCGATTTTGATGGGTTCCGCTTCAGAAAGCGCCAGTGCGGGGACGAGCAGGAGCATAGCAAGAACAAGAGCTACGACCTTCTTCATAGAGTCAACTTCCTTTCCAATTGTCTTCCCATAGTGCTGTCATCTATTATAAACATAATACAGACAATATGCAATAGAGAAGCCCGCTTGTTCTAAGAAAGTACAATTTACCATGCCGATAGCTCTAAAAAACGACGCTTTTATGCATTTGCATTGCAGATTCATCAAACAAAAAAGGCCCGGCAAAAGACCGGGCCTGGATGGAATGACGACAAGGCATATTGTGTTGCGTTTACTGTTTCTTGGCGTATGATCTGGACAAACATCCTGCCAATATGAAAAGGAAAGCCAACAATATAAGGCTTAGAAGCAATATAAGCACATCTGCCCCGGTAAATCCGATCCATATCGCCAGGCCCGCGAGCCCAACATCTGTCACGCAGCCGGCTATTGTTTCCATTGCAAGGAGAAAGAGGGAAGTTTCGCATATTGCATGGATGATCCTGTTTTTTCCCAAGGGAAGCAGAACGCGGCAAATCATCGCCTGATGATCAAGGCCAGAGGCCAAGGACATCTCCAGGATGGATGCATCCAGCATGCAAAGCTCGTTATACACATGAAAAGCCAGGTGATCAGTTGCGGTCAGGGACAAAAGCACCAATGCGGCCGTGCCGGCCCCCATGCCGGGAATGCGCTGTACCAACAAAAGCAGTAAAGGAAGAAGCCCAAGATATATCATGGCGCGTGTATACGGCAGCGGCCTTGCGGCGAAGCGCTGTCTTTCATGCATAGCCAGCATTGGATGGCGCTTTAAAAACAGCCACATGCCCAAGGAACCGCCCAAGAGGATGGCGATTACAAACGGACAAACAAAAAGCAATAGGGTCTGCAATATCGCGTTCATCAGGTGAGATGCCTGTTCGATGGGATAGCTATACATCCGAAATCACCTCCGCCCGGTAGGTATGCTTTTTCAAATAGCCTAAAACGGAAACCATCAAAGCCGGTTCCGCGTTGAAGGAAACATACATTTTTCCGAGGGGCTTTCCGCTGATGTATTCAATGCGGCCCTGCAATATGTTGAACTCCACACCGAAGCGTTGGGCGGTTTCGTACAGAACAGGCTCGTTGGCCGGATCACCCATATATTCAATGCATACAATGGTGCCGCAGGCATGTTCTTTCACCTCTGGTGGCAGTTCGAAGGAAAGCTGACGGTTCAAAAACTCCCTGGTGAAGGGATGTTGGGGAGTGGAAAACAGGGAAAACGTATCGTTCAATTCGACTACTTTTCCATCCAGCATAATGGCCGCACGTCCGCAAAGGTGTTTTACCACATGCAGATCACGGGTGGCCAGCACCAGCGTCAAATGAAGCTCCCTGTGAAGGCGCTGGAGCAGTTTCAGTATGCTTTCTCCGGCAGCAGGCGAAAGACCCAGGGTGGGCTCCATGCAGAGCAGTATCTTGGGGTTTGTGGCCAGTGCCCTGGCGATGGCGCCACGCTTTTGCTGCTCAATAGTCAAATCGCCAGGACGAGCACCGCCCAAACCCTCAATTCCGGTCAGCGCCAACAGCTCTTCCAGCCGTTTGGATGCTTTTTTATCATCTGCCTTGAATGAGCCGAGCGGAAGTGAAATACTGTCCCGCAAAGGGAGGTTGTGCATTAAGGCAGGGGAAGGCAGCACCATACCCACCTGACGGCGAAGAGCGGAAAGCTCGCGTTTATTCTGGTATGCTACCAAGCGGCCATCCACCAACACCTCGCCCTTGTTCGGTTTGATCAGCCCGTTCACCGTGCGAAGAATTGTGGATTTGCCGGCACCCTCATGACCGGCGATGCCGAATATCTCACCTGCTTCTATGGAAAAGGATACATCCTCCACCCAAAGCGGCCTTCCGCTTGGGGCGGTCCGGTCAACGGAAACATTTTGAAAAACAATCATGGAAAGCCCATCCTCCCGCAACACCGGTTGGGTTAAATGATATAGTTGTCTGCCGCGTGACGGTTGTAGTCCTCCACCAGCTCGGCAAGCGTGATATGATCCACAACCTGCTCAATGGCCTCGTTGATTTGGGTCCAGACATTGTTCACCACCAGATGAGCGGCAACATCGCCCGTTTCCTGCCCGCTGTCCACAGGGCTGACTACCGACAGGTCGCCTTCCATGGTGCGCAGGATCATGCCCACTGTATATTCGCCGGCGCTGCGGGTAAGCTGGTATCCGCCCTGCGCACCCCGTACGCCCCTCAGGAATCCGGCGCGGCTTAGCGGGGTAATAATCTGCTCCATGTATTTTTCCGGAAGCTCCTGGCGGCTGGCCACTTCCTTCAGGGGGATATAGGAGCCGTTGTTGTGCAGGGCCAGGTCCAGCATAAGACGCATGCCATACCGGCCTTTGGTGGAAATTTTCATGGACGGGTGCCTCCCACGTGCCAATTGCAAAATTCCTATGGAAATACCATGAAAGCATGCTATCATTGGCGGATGCATTTGTCAACGGGTACGGGAATGTTGCGGAAATTTGGGGGCTTGTGCCCGAATGCCTTGACAGCATATTTCCAGATGGCATATCATGGATTCGTTAGAAATGTACCAAAGGAAGCGATTGTATGTCTGTGGAACGGGTGAAAGCCTATCTGGAAAAATATCATATGGGAAGCCGGGTGATGGAGCTTGCCTTGTCCAGCGCGACGGTGGAGTTGGCTGCCAAGGCACTTCACACACAGGAAGCCAGGATTGCCAAAACGCTGTCCTTTCAGGGTCAGGAGGGGCCTATTCTTCTGGTGGCAGCGGGAGATGCCCGCATTGACAACGGAAAGTTCAAGGCTGCTTTTGGCTTGAAGGCACGTATGCTGTCACCCCAGGAGGTCGCAGATAGCGTAGGCCACGCAGTGGGCGGCGTATGTCCCTTCGCCATAGAGAACCCTTCGGTAAAGGTGTATCTTGACGAATCCCTCAAACGGTTTGCAACGGTATTCCCCGCCTGTGGCTCAGGAAACAGTGCTGTGGAGATGACGCTTTGTGAGTTGGAACTTACCAGCCAATGTTCAGGCTGGGTGGACGCATGCAAGGGATGGCAAGAGGAGGAAAGTGCATGATAGGAAAAAAGGAAACCATCGTAACAGAGGAATTGACTGCACGGCATTTGGGCAGCGGAGGCCTTGCGGTTTTTGCCACACCGGCCATGGTAGCGCTGATGGAAAACGCGGCAATCAATGCTCTTTTAGGGTCACTGGAGGAAGGCGTTACCACCGTGGGCACCCGTATCGAGGTCAGCCATGAAGCGGCTACACCCCTAGGCATGCGGGTATGGGCGGAGGCAAAGCTTGTTTCCCAGGAGGGACGGGCGTATGAGTTTGAGATTACAGCCTATGACGAATGCGGTTTGATCGGCAAAGCCTTTCATCAGCGTGTTGCCGTCAAGGCGGCCAGATTTCAGGAAAAAACGGACGCAAAGCGCGGTTAGTAGATGAAACAAACAGGACATGATGGGGAATTTTCAGACTTATAAAGAAGGAATTTCCCGACGGATTTCCCAAGGATGAAGGATGGATGGATGCGTTGATGCAAACCTCTTTCTTACGCAGGACATGGGTGGAGATCGATCTGGATGGCATCGTGCATAATTATAAGGAAGCATGCAGACTCTGCGGACCGGGAACGAAAGTGACCTGCGTACTGAAGTCCAACGCGTATGGCCACGGGTCGGTGGAGGTAGCGAAAGCGCTTGCTGATGCGGGAGCGGCGAGCTTTGCAGTAAGCTGCGCACGGGAAGCCTTCGAACTTCGAAAAGCAGGTATCGGTCAGGAGATTTTCATCATGACCGTTACCGAGGAAGAAGCGCTTCCGGAAGCAATACGGCAGAACATACAAATGACAGTGGCATCATTGGCACAGACTGTTTTGGTGGATCGCATCGCCGCAAAGGTGAACAAGAAGGGCATCGTCCATATCAAAGTCGATACGGGGATGCATAGGCTGGGCTTTGTGCCGGGGCTACAGGCGGTCAATGACATATGGAACATTGGACAATTGAAGCATGTTCACGTACAGGGCCTATTCTCTCACTTGGCGCTGACCAACAGGGAACGGGATCAAAAGCAGCATGACCTGCTCATAGGGATGTACGATGCACTTGCTAAGCGGGGCATGCATATCCCCGAATTGCACCTGTGCGATTCCATCGGCCTTACCCGGTATCCGATGTGGCAGTATGACAGGGTGCGCACCGGGGCGCTGCTATTTGGCGTCAGACCCATGGGCAGCGAGCAGTTGGATTTAGACTGCCGTGAGACATTGTGCTTGAAGACCGTTGTCGCACAAGTAACTAAAGTGGCTGCCGGGGAAACGGTGGGGTATGACAGTGACTCGCCGCTTACGCGAAACTCCCGTGTAGCTACACTTTGCGCGGGTTATGGCGACGGGTACCCCCGGTGCATGTCCCGTGTGGCCAGCGTGCTGATACGGGGGAAACTGGCTCCTGTGCTGGGTCTTGTCTGTATGGATCAGATGATGGTGGATGTGACGGAGTTCCCCGATGTGAAAGAGGGGGATGAGGTCACGCTGCTTGGCGGTGGCATCAGCTACATGCAGTATGCCGCTTGGGCCCGCACCAACAGGAATGAGGCCATTACCATCTTAAGCCGCAGACCGCCGCGTGTCTACATGAAAGGCGGGCAGGTTGTAAAGGTTCTGGATTATCTGTCGGGGGATGGAGGGATGGATGTATGAGTTATGAATTTGTGAAGAAGCGGGCTGAAGAAATCTCCCCCTGGGTGATTGATATACGCCGGCAACTGCATATGCATCCGGAACTTGGCGGTCAGGAGGAAAACACACAGCGATTTTTGCTGAATAAGCTGGCCGAGATGAATATTGAGACAGCTACCTATCCCGGCCAGTACGCGGTTGTTGGTCTGATTCGCGGAACATTTCCCGGGAAAACCATCGCCCTGCGGGCGGATATGGACGCACTGCCTGTTCAGGAGGAAACAGGGCTGCCTTTTTCTTCCCAAATACCGGGCAGAATGCACGCCTGCGGCCATGATGCCCATATGGCTATCGCGCTGGGGGCCGCAAGGCTGCTGATGGAACACAGGCACCTCATTCACGGCCAGGTAAAGCTCCTGTTTGAGCCGGCGGAGGAGACCACAGGCGGTGCAAAGGACATGGTGGCGGAGGGATGCCTTGAGAACCCTCAAGTGGATGCTGTGTTTGGTCTGCACATGATGCCGGATCATCCTGCCGGAGTGGTTTTCACCAAGCCTGGCTGTATCAGCGGCGCCAGCAATACCGTCAACATTACTGTGTTGGGGTCGGGCTGCCATGGCGCATATCCTGAGAAAGGCGTTGATGCCATAGCCATCGCATCTCAGATCATCACGGCGCTGCAGACGCTTACAAGCCGCAACGTATCGCCCCTGGACAGTGCGGTGTTTACTATCGGTAAAATCACGGGCGGAACCGCACGGAACATAATTTGTGACCGGGTGGAAATCGAAGGTACACTGCGAACGATAAATCCCGAAACCAGGGCGATGCTCAAGGAAAAGCTGACTGGAATACCTGTTGCCATCGCGCAGGCCATGGGCGGCAGCGCAAAGGTTGCTGTGCCGGATGGCTACGGGGCAGTGTACAATGATGAAACGCTTCATGAACAGTTCTTGTCGCTGGCAAAAGGCATGATCGGTGAAAAGAACATCGTGCCCCGCGTGCACCCCAGCCTTGGCGTAGAGAGCTTCAGCTACTTTGTTGCCAATACCCCCGGTGTGTTTTATGATTTGGGCTGCGGTGTGGGTTCCGCACTGCATGCCTGCGATTTTTTGGTGGACGAAAGCTGCCTGAAGGTGGGCGTGGCGCTGCAGGCAGCCATGACACTGGATTTTTTGAAAGGATGAGATGAAGGAATGAAGCGCATTTATCTATCAGCCGACATGGAAGGCACCTGTGGCATTGTCCATTGGGACGAGACGGGGAAGAACAAGCCGGATTACGCGCCTTTTGCAAAGCAGATGACCAGGGAGGTGGCTGCTGCCTGCGAAGGTGCCATTTCGGGCGGAGCACAGGAGATTCTGGTCAAGGATGCCCACGACTCCGCCAGAAACATACTGCCTGAAGAGCTGCCGGAGCAGGCTCGTATCTTCCGCGGATGGGCGGAAAATCCGCTCAGCATGATGGCTGGGCTTGACGAAAGCTTCATGGGCGTATTCTTTACGGGCTATCACTCCGCGGCGGGAATCAATGGCAACCCCCTGTCCCACACCATGAACACGCAAAATATTTTTGTAAAAATCAACGGTGAACTGGCATCGGAACTGATGATCAACAGCCTTGCTGCCGCCATGCTGAAGGTGCCTGTACTGATGGTGACAGGGGATAAAGCGCTGTGCGACTGGACTGAGTCTGTGAACCCAAACATCATCACGGTACCGGTGAATGAAGGTACAGGCAAGGGGGCTGTTTCCATCCATCCGAATGTGGCGGTTCGGCGTATACGGGAGGCTGCCCAAAAGGCCATGAGCGTTGACGGAAGCAAGTGCATGTTCCCGTTGCCGGAGCACTTTATTGTGGAGATCTGCTACAGGGACCACGCCGCAGCTTTCAGCAACAGCTTTTATCCCGGATGCGTCCAGGTGGATGCCAGAACAGTGCGCTTTGAAGCGGACGACTACATGGAGGTTTTGCGTTTCTTCCATTTCTGCCTATAATCGTGTTGCGGAGGGGCGAACATGGAAATTTTTCTATTTGACAGGAAGAATGAAGGATTCAGGCGGGAGCTTGCCGATTTACTGATCGCCTGCTTTCCCCATAGCTATACTGATTGTGCAATGGAGGAAGTGGAAAAATGCCTCTCGGATGACCGGGTAGCCGTGATGGCTTTGACAAACGGACACCTGGCCGGTTTTGTGGGAGCAATTCCACATTACGGGGTCACAGGGTGGGAACTGCACCCTCTGGCGGTTTTTCCAGAATACCAGGGCAAAGGCATTGGAAAAGAGCTTGTTTCCACACTGGAGACTGAAGTGCTCAAACGGGGCGGCGTCACGCTGTATCTGGGTACGGATGATGAGTTTGACAAGACATCGCTATCAAACGTAGACTTGTATGACCATCTTTGGGAGCGGATTGCAAACATCAGAAATCTGAAAAAGCATCCGTATGAGTTTTATCAAAAGCAGGGTTTTCAAATCGTGGGCGTATTGCCTGATGTCAATGGTTATGGCAAGCCGGACATCTACATGGCAAAAAGGCTGACTGAACCAAAAGCGTAAAAAAACCGCCGTACTTCAAACAAAGAAGTGCGGCGGATTTTTGTTACATCCATCAAATGGCAGCCATGGCCTGGCGGATATCTTCGAGAATATCATCAATATGCTCCAGACCCACAGAGATACGGATAAGGCCGGGATTGACACCTGCGGCTGCAAGCTGCTCCTCTGTCAATTGCCGGTGGGTAGCGCTGGCGGGGTGCAGGACGCAGGTACGGATGTCCGCCACATGGACCTCCTTGGAGGCCAGCTTGAGGTTGTCCATCAGCTTCACCGCCGGTTCCCGGCCACCCTTCATGACAAAGGAAATGACACCGCAGGTTCCCTTGGGCAGGTACTTTTGCGCCAAACCGTAATAGCGGTCACCCGGCAATGCGGCGTAGCGCACCGATTCTACATGATCGCTGGCTTGCAGATACTGTGCGACCGCCAGGCCGTTTTCGCAGTACTTCATCATGCGGACGGGCAGCGTTTCCAGCCCCAGGTTCAGCAAAAAGGCGGAATGGGCAGCGGGGTAGCAGCCGAAGTCACGCATCAATTGCATCCGAGCTTTGACGATATAGGCCAGCTTGCCAAAGTCGCGTGTATACACCACGCCATGATAAGAAGCGTCCGGTTCCGTAAACTCCGGGAACTTGCCGTTTGTCCAATCAAATGTGCCGCCGTCCACAATAACACCGCCAACCTGCAAGGCATGGCCGTCCATATACTTGGTGGTGGAATGGATGACGATGTCCGCTCCATATGCAAAAGGCTTGCACAGGATGGGGGTGGCAAAGGTATTGTCGATGATCAAAGGCAAACCGTTTTTGTGGGCGATGGCAGCAAACTTTTCGATATCCAGTACACAAAGGGCGGGGTTGGCAAGGGTTTCGCCGAACACCGCGCGGGTGTTGGGCTTGAAAGCCTTCTGTATTGTTGCCTCATCCGCGTCGGCATCCACAAAGATGGCTTCGATGTTAAGGCGCTTGAGCGTAACCGCGAACAGGTTGACTGTGCCGCCGTAGATGGTAGAGGCGCAGACAAAGCTTTCTCCGCTTTTGCATAGATTGAGGATGGACAACAGCGATGCCGCCTGGCCGGAGGAGGTGCACATGGCCCCCACGCCGCCTTCCAGATCGGCGATCTTTTTTTCTACTGCTTCCACCGTAGGGTTGGAAAAGCGGGAATACATGTGGGCGGTGGGCATGTCAAAAAGCGCGCCGATCTGCGCCGTGGTGTCAAAGACGTAGGTGGTGCTCTGTACAATGGGGACAACCCTTGGTTCGCCATTTTTGGGGGAATAGCCGGAATGCAGGCATTTGGTTTCGTCGTGGGGCATCATATGAATCTCCTTTTAAATGATTCGTATATTTTGCGATGTAAATAGGATTTCGCGTCTTCGGACGCGACCAGGGCTTTCCTCCCACGAGCTCAATCGGCGCACTGCTCTCTTCCGCTCGCATTGCTTGTTTCGCTCGTTTCCTCCGCCCTGCTTTCTTCCGCCACTGGCGGTGCCGGGCTTCGTCACCCTGGACCTTCGGTCGCCGTAATTCCAAATTACCCCAGCATCTCCTCGTAATTTTCCCACTCCCGCTTATTGGCATGAATGAAATGCCCCGGCCTGATCTGGCGGAAGAATGGCGCATCGGTTTCATAATCGTGCATGGAAGGGTCGTATATCTCCAGCACTTTTTGTTTTTCCGCGATGGGGTTCGGCTGGGGGATGGCGGATAGCAGTGCCCTGGTGTAGGGATGGAGCGGATGTTCAAACAGCGTTTTGGTATCCGCCATTTCTACCAGTATGCCCTTGTGGATGACGGCAATGCGGTCACAGATGAAGCGCATCACCGACAGGTCGTGGGAAATGAACAGGTATGTCAGCCCATGCTTTGTTTGCAGTTCACGCAGCAGGTTTAAAACCTGCGCCCGGATGGATACATCCAATGCAGAGATAGGCTCGTCGGCGATGATGAACTCCGGGTTCATAATCAGTGCCCTGGCAATGCCGATCCGCTGGCGCTGCCCACCGGAAAACTCATGGGGAAAACGGCTGGAGAACTCGGGCAATAGGCCTACGTCCCTGAGCGCATCCATGACCATGCTCCGAAGCATTTCCTTGTGGATGCGGCGGCCCTGCATGCCCTCGGAGACGATGTAATCTATCTTTGCGCGCTCATTCAGCGAGGCCATTGGGTCCTGGAAGATCATTTGAATCTTGCGGGTAACGGCAAGGTCTTCGACTTTGCTCAGCTTTCCACTGATTCTTTGGCCGTCAAAAATGACTTCTCCGCCGGATATGGGATGCACCCTGATGATGGCACGGCCGATGGTGGTTTTACCGGAGCCGGATTCGCCGACCACCCCAAATGTTTCACCGCGGAAAACATGGAACGTCACACCCTTTACGGCTTCAAACCTGCGGCGGCCGCGGCCGAAGGTGACGGACAGGTTGTTAACTTCCAGAAGCTTTTCCCGGCATTCACTTTGCATCACGGGAAGCACCTCCCAAGTCTTTGAGTTTCAGGATGGATTCGGGCGGGGATACCTTGGGAGCGCGCTTGTCTAAAAGCCAGGTGCGCGCCACATGGGTGGGGGAAACCTCAAAATACGGCGGCTGCTCCACATGGTCGATTTTCAGCGCCATGGGGTTGCGTTGGGCAAAAGCATCGCCGGGTATCTGTTTGAACAGGTTGGGCGGTGTGCCCTGTATGGAATACAGCTTCTCGCCTTTTTGCCCAAGCTGCGGCAGGGAAGACAGAAGCGCCCAGGTATAGGGATGCCTGGGATCGTAGAAAATTTCATTCACCAGTCCTAACTCCACCACGTCGCCGGCGTACATAACGGCCACACGCTCTGCGATATTGGCTACAACGCCCAAGTCATGAGTGATGAATAGTAGCGTCAGTTGGTATTTTTCTTTCAGTTCTTTGAGCAGGGTCAATATCTGCGCTTGGATGGTTACATCCAGCGCGGTGGTGGGCTCATCGCAGATCAATATTTTCGGACGGCAGGCGATGGCGATGGCGATCACGATCCGCTGACGCATGCCGCCTGATAATTCATGGGGAAACTGCTTATACCGCCGCCTGGGGTCGTCGATGCGCACATCCTCGAGAATTTTGATGGCAGCATTCCTTGCCGCCGCGCCGGTAAGGCTGCTGTGCAGCTTCAAGGCTTCCAAAATCTGTGCGCCGACGCTCTTTAAAGGGTTCAGGCTGGTCATGGGATCTTGGGGGATCATGCAAATCTCCCGGCCTCTGATCTTCAGCCAATCCTTTTCAGTTTTGAACCGTGCCAGGTCGGCATAGGGTTGGCCCTTTTCATCTATGCCGTATTGGGGCGGTTTTGCGTCCTGCGCAGCCGGCAGGCCGTAATAGCGGATGGAACCGCCTGAAATAAAGCCGTTTGGGTCCAATAGCCCGATAAAGTTTTTGTTCAGCACCGATTTGCCGCTGCCTGATTCGCCCACGATAGCCAGGCTCTCCCCCTCGTATACATCAAGGGAAACGCCGCGTATGGCGTGGAGGATGCGGCCCCTGAGACTGAATTTGATGTTCAGATCGCGGATGGAAAGGATGATCTTTGCGTTTTCCATAACTGTATCCTCCCTTCCTTACAAATGATTTTTGGGGTCGGCTGCATCAGAAAATGCGTTGCCAATCACATAGAAGGAAATCGTCACGATGGACAGGATGATGGTGGGGTAGATGAGCTGGTAGCGCAGGCTGGGACTCATCATCAGCGAACGGCCGATGTTGATCAGGTTTCCCAGGCTGGGGATGGTGGCGGGCACGCCAAGACCAATATAGGTGATGAAAACCTCACTGCCGATGGCGCCGGGAATGGATAGCGCCATGCGCAGCATGATCACTGATACCAGGTAGGGCAGCAAATTTTTCACAATGATACGGGGTGTGCTGGTGCCAAGGCAACGGGAGGCAACGTTGTAATCCCGGTCTCGGATGATTAGGATCTGATTGCGGACAAACCGTGCCATACCGATCCAACCGGTGAGCGACAGAGCCAGGATGATGGTAGATATACCTGGCCTGAAGATAAAGGAGACAAGGATCAGCACAATGGTAGTGGGGATGTTGTCCAGAATATTGTAGATTTCCGTAAACAAAAAGTCCAGCTTGCGCAGATACCCCCACATAACACCCATCACGATGCCGATGAATGCTTCAATAACGGCTACGCTGATGCCAATGAACAGGGATGTCCGGGTGCCGGCCCACAGCCTGGCCCACAAGTCCTGGCCGATGGAGTTGGTGCCCATGATGAAGGTGCTGTTGGGGGGCACGTTCTTATAGGGTAATCTTGTTTCGGGATTGTTATTTACCAAAAAGGGGTCAAATTGTCCCGGCAAAATGGGCTGGATGAAGGTAAACAATAGGATGGAAGCGACTGCCAAAAGCAAAAACATGGCTACCTTGTTTTTGGAAAAGGCCTGGAGGGTGGAACGCCAATACGAATACTGGCTGACGCCTGTACGCTCCATCTCTTCCTGGTTAAAGGTAGCGAATGTAAACTTTTCCGCTTCGGTAAGAACGCCTGAAAGTTTTTGGCCGATATGCGCTTCCATCCGCTCCACTTTGGGATGCTTGATAAGAGCCATCAGCGGCTGCCCCCTTTCTTGGCAAAGCTGATACGGGGGTCCAGCGCAACCATCAACAGGTCACCCAGAATCAGGCCGATGACGCCTACGCAGGCATATAAAAGCACAATGCCCTGTACCATGGAGTTGTCCTGCTTTTTGATGACATTTACCAACAAACCGCCCATTCCGGGGATGGAATACAATGACTCAATGTAGATAGAGCCTATGACCGTATTCAAAAACGAGGTGGGCAGGTATTGGGCCATGGGCACAAAGGCGTTGCGAAAGATATGACGGAACATGATCTTGTTGCCGGACACGCCTTTGATGCGGGCCAGCATCACATAATCCTTGCGGCTTTCATCCACCATATAGCGGCGAAGCCACATGGCATAATAGGCAATGTTCCCCAACGACATGGAAAAAACGGGGAGTATCCATGCCGCGGGATTTTTTGCGTCAAACAATAGCTTGATATGAAAAAGCTCCGTTCCGTACAGTTGGATGAACAAATAGTACACCGCTGCAGGAACAGCCTGAATCAGCACAATGAATCCTGTACCAATGTGGTCAAACAGTTTGCCCTTGTACTTGGCCATCAGCATGCCCATGGGCAGGCCCACCAACATGGAAAACAGGATCGACAAACCGCCCAACTGGATGGAAACCGGTATTTTGGGTGCGAGTATTTCTGCCACCGGCACATTGTTTCGGTAAACTTTTGATATGCCAAGGTCAAAACGTGTAATAAGGTTTTTAAAGAAATTGAAAAGTTGAATATGCAGCGGTTGATCCAGCCCCAACTGCTTCAGGCCGTTGGCGACCTGCTCAGGAGACATTTTGTCAAAGTTTTGGAAATAGCCCTCAATGGGCATTTGCCGAACGAGGATAAATGTAATTGTCAGTATCAGAAACAATGTGATCAAAGAACGAAGGAGCCGTTTTCCCAGGTATTTTGCCATGCTTCATAGCCCCTTTGCAGAGTGTGGTTCGTGCTGCCTTTACGACGAGAAGGAACCCCCGAATTCGGGGGTTCCTCCCCAGCATGTCATCCGTCCTTAAGTAGTGTCCAGGCAGACAACAGTCGTGATGATCTCACTTGCTGATGGCGTCCAGCCAGGCCTTGCGGTTGGCTGCGTCTTCTTCGGGGGTGATGTAATGGTCGTATAGCTTCTGACCTTTGAAGCGCAGGGTGGAGATGCCGAAGGAGGCAAACTGTCCTTCATAAAGGTTGAGCTTTGTTGCCTGGTATTCCGGCGGATAGATGAAGTAGGGGACCACGATGGCGTTGTCGATGAGCATTGCTTCCGCCTGAGCGAATTTTTCATACCGGGCAGCCATATCGCTGACTTCCGCTTTGGCCTCGGCAACGGCGGCATAATAGGCTTCCAGCAGGGCCTTGGTTTCGGCAAAGTCGCTGCCCAGCATCATGTCCATCTTGTTGTAGCTGTTGCCCACATAAGCCCCGGCATCATCCTTTTTGATAGCAAAAGGATCTGTCCATGTCTCGGGGTCCTGATAGTCAGCGCCCCAGTTGCAGCGCATGAACGAATAGACGCCGGCACGGCGGGTGGAGGAGAGGAAAGCCTCGGTGGGACCGGCATAGAGGACGCACTCGACATAGTCAGAGCCCAGTACGCCTTCCAGCTGTTGCTTGAGCAGAATGTATTCGTTCTCCCAATCGCTGTCATCACTGCGGTAGGTTAGCAGCATCTTTACTGGGAAGGTGACGCCCTGGGCTGTCAGTTCTTCAACTGCCTTGGCCTTGTATTCCAGGGCCTTTTCGGTGTTGAAAAACTTATCCTTGGTTACGTCGAAGGCAGAGGATGAGGTGAAGTCCTTGCCATCTACGCTGGCAAAGGTCTTGGGTGTGATGGTTTCCTGCACGATGGAGGCAGTTTCGTCGGGGGAGATAGCCACCATGCTGTACAACCTGTCAAAGGCGCTCATGATGGAATGGCGGAAATTGGCGTTGTTCACAGCCTTCAGCCAGTTTTCCGGGCCATACGCCGCATCGTACTTGGGATCGAAATTGAAGCAATAGAAGTAGGAATAGTCGGGCACGGAACGGCTGAGGCTGATGTACTGGGGATTATTGGCTTTCCAGTCATCGATGATCTCATTGCTCAATAAGGCGAAATCAATCTCGCCCCGCAGCACCATGGTGGGGCGCAAGGTGGCGGCTTCAGCGTTGTAAGTGCGCTCAATGCGGTCAATGAAGATGTTGGCGGCATCCCAGTTGCCGACGTTTTTTACATAGGTGTGCTTCACCTGAGGCTCGAACTCGGAGAGAATGTACGAACCGCAGTAATACATTCTGTCATTGGAAGTGCCAAAATCCGCACCCAGCTCATCAAGCTGCGGGCCGTAGGCGGGCAGATAGCACACATACGTCAGCATGCTCAGGAAGTAGGGAACAGGCCGGACCAGGGTGTACTCAAGGGTATAGTCGTCCAGCGCTTTGACGCCGACTTCGGCAAAATCGGTAACGGTGCCATCGTAATATTCTGTGGCGTTCTTGATGACTTCCATCTGTCCAAAGATGGGGCTGGCATAGGCAGCGGTCATCACATACCGAGCGGCGGCCACGAAGTCATTGGCGGTGACTTCCGCAACTTCATTGCCCTGGTAGTCGAACCATTTTACGCCCTGGCGGAGATGGAAGGTCCAGGTGAGGCCATCCGCGGACGTTTCCCAGGTAAGGGCCAAGCCGGGGATCAGATTGCCGTAGGGATCGTACTCCACCAGGGAATCGATGACGTTGGCGCCAACTTCCTGTTCCCATTGGGCGCCGGCAATGAGGTAATTCAGCGTGGCAACCTCGGAAGCGTACAGTTGGCGGTACACCGCCGGTTCCTCGGCCAGGCTGATGGCGGCCGTGGAACACAAAAGAACCAGGCACAAGGCAAATGCGAAAACCTTTTTCATGGAATGCCCTCCTCTTGCAATTTTCTTCCGGCAGGATGCATGGAGTAATTTACCGTTTCTTCCAGCGTTCCTTACTTCATTAAGAATACAGCCATGCAAAAAGGATGTCAAGGGAAAGTATGCATTTTTCTTGTATACTACTTGCAGATATTGGCTTCACAAGGAACTTTTTTCACTCGGGATGAACAATTTATATAAGCGAGCAGGCATTCACGAAAGATTCAAATATTGCTTTTGCTGCCGCGTCCGCATGCCACATACGCTCGGGATGCCACTGAACGCCAAGAAAGTATGGATGATCCAATTTCTCGATGGCTTCGATGAGGCCGGTGGAAGATCTTGCCACGGCGCAAAGGCCAGGAGCACAAGCCTTCACCGCCTGGTGGTGCAGCGTATTGACAGGAAGGCGGGTAACTTTGACAATACGGTGCAGAAGGCTTCCTTCCTCTATAAAGACGTCATGGGCAGGAAGATAATCCGGCAGCTTTTGGGTATGCTGCTGCTGGATCGTTTGCGCGTTTTGCAGATAGATGTCCTGATACAGCGTACCGCCAAGCCCTACGTTCAATAGCTGTATGCCACGGCATATCCCCAAAACGGGCTTGCCCGTTGGGAGAACGGCATTTAGCAAGCCCAATTCCATTTCATCCCGAAGCGGGCTGATTTCACCGCAACAATGAAGCGTTTCTTCGCCATAGCGTGACGGTGCTATGTCTCCGCCACCGGTAAACAGATATCCGTCCAGAGCCCGTGCTGATTCAATCCACAGGTCAGTATCGCCTTTTACGGGCAGTAAAAGCGGGAAGCCGCCACAAGCATATATGACCTCCATGTAGCTTTGGGTAATGCTGAGATTTGCGTTTTCTTTGGAAATATGGCCGGTGACGCCGATTTTAGGTCTCATCATCATAAATAGCCTCGCAGGTATCAATCAAGATTTTCATCCATTCGACAGCATTGCGTCCTTTCCTGCAATTACGGATGGTGCTAGAAAAAGAAAAACAATCAGAAAACAGGATTTGTTACGAACAGGGCGAAAAGAAAAAGGAAAAGAGTCAAAGGACGGTCCATATGGCTACACAGAGAAAGGCCAGGGATATAGGGATCGGTATTGGAGAGATGACCCCGGGGGAACGCAACAAGATCAGCGATGTAAAAGGCGTACTGGTGGGCCATAAAACCATAGATACCGCTCAACATAAAACGGGGGTCACAGTGGTGCTCCCTGCCTCGGATAATGTGTTTTTGAACAAGGTTACCGCTGCAGCCCACGTGCTCAACGGGTTTGGCAAAACACTGGGCCTTATGCAGGTACAGGAGTTGGGTACCCTGGAAACGCCCATTGCCCTGACGAACACGCTGAATGTAGGGCTTGCCCACGACGCTTTGGTGCAATATACCATAGACCGTTGCAGGGCGGAGGGGGTCGAGGCCAAATCCATCAACCCGGTTGTATGCGAGTGCAACGACGCCGCTTTGAATGATATTCAAAGCCGGGCGGTGAATGCTTCGCATGTATCCTCCGCCATTGCAAGCGCTTGCGAAGACTTTGAAGAAGGGGATGTAGGCGGCGGCAAAGGCATGGTGTGCTACGGGTTCAAGGGCGGAATCGGATCAGCCTCCCGCCTGATTCCACTGAACGGACAAACGTTTACGCTTGGGGTTCTGGTGCAGGCAAATTATGGACGCACTGCCGACCTGGTCATCGGTGGGAAGCCCGTAGGGAAAAGTGTACCGCCAGGATGGGGTACGAAAGAAGACTTGGGCTCGATCATTGTCATTGTTGCTACCGATTTACCCCTTTGCTCCCGGCAGCTTGGCCGTGTGATTAAACGGGCAGGGCTGGGCATGGCACGCCTGGGTTCCATTTTGGGGCATGGGAGCGGTGAAATAATCATCGGTTTCACTACAGAAAATCGTGTCCATCATACAGAAGGATCAAATATCCTCACCCATAGGATTTTGCGCGAGGATTGTTTGGATATCCCCTTCCGGGCGGCGGTGGAATGCTGTGAGGAAGCCATTCTAAACGCCATGCTTTGCGCCGATGATCTGATGGGATATAATGGGGAAAGAAAGGCAAGCCTGCGGGAGTGGCTGATGGCAAATCCCTTGCATACCAAAGCGTGATTGAATGTCATGATATGGAATAATCGTGAAAAGCAGCGCGTTTCATGGGTGTAGCCCTTGAAATAGATACATGAACATGGAGGAGATGCAGTTATGAAGGAATTGAAAGGAACCAGAACGGAAGCGAACCTGATGGCGGCCTTCGCTGGTGAATCCCAGGCCCGCAATAAGTACACCTACTATGCCTCACGGGCAAAGAAGGATGGTTACGAGCAGATCGCGGCACTTTTCCAGGAGACGGCCGATAACGAAAAGGAACACGCCAAGATCTGGTTCAAGCTCCTGCATGGCGATGCCGTTCCTGAGACGGCTGTCAATTTGAAGGATGCTGCCGCCGGCGAGCACTACGAGTGGACCGATATGTATGTAAACTTTGCAAAGGAAGCCAAGGAAGAAGGGTTTGACAAGATTGCCTTCCTGTTCGAGCAGGTGGCCAAGATCGAAAAGACCCACGAGGAGCGTTACCTGAAGCTGCTGAACAACGTGGAAGGCGGCCTTGTTTTCTCCAAGGAAGGCGACACCATCTGGCAGTGCGCCAATTGCGGACACCTGGTTATCGGCAAGAAGGCTCCCCAAATGTGCCCGGTGTGCAACCATCCCCAGGCGTTCTTCATGGTGAGGGCGGAAAACTACTAAAATCGAGAAAATGGCAAAGCCATTTTCTCGAGATTGCACGATTTCCTTGTATGCCAAATGCCGCCCTAGGCTACACTTGGGCGGCATTTGGCATACGGCCAGGAAATCGCGTTAGGAATGTTTGCTTCGCAAACGCCCGTCCGACCGGCGAAGCCGGTCGAGACGATTGTAAACGAGCGGGCCGCTGGCCCCCTCGTAGCTCCCCCAGGATATTTCAAGGCCAAAGGCTCTTTGGAAAGAGGACCTTTTTCTATTTGCTCAGTATAAAGTTTGCGGAATTGACATGCAAACTGTTTTGGCAAAAGTGTATAAGAAGATGGCATCCGAAGGTTTCCAAAGGGCGACCGGAAAGCCCTTTGGTCGCACCCGAAGGTGCGAATTCCTTGTTCTTGATAATACAGCTATGCGCTTAGCGCGACTGACCCTTTTACTTTTACTTTTTAAAGGGATTCTCAAGGGATTTATCCCTTGAGTGGGGTTCTCAGGGGCGGAGCCCCTGAGCGGTGAACCTCGCTCGCATGGAGGGACAGTTGGCGCAGCCACCCTCGCCTGTTTCCCGAAGGGAGGCGGGCATGGCGTCGCCTACCTCCTTCATGGCCAGGATGACTTCATCCGGGGGTATGGGGCAGGTGATGCCGGATAATGCCATGTCTGCCGAGGTGAAAGCGTTGCCCACACCGCCCACATTGCGGTACACGCACGGCACCTCCACCAATCCGCCCACCGGGTCGCATACAAGGCCCATGGTATTCATGAGGGCAAAGGAGCAGGCGTCTGCGGCCATCGAAGGCGTGCCGCCCATGAGCTCCACAAGTGCGGCTGCGGTCATGGCGGCGGCAGAGCCGCTTTCGGCCTGGCAGCCGCCTTCCGCGCCGGAGATGGTGGCCTCCTGGGCAATCACGCGGCCCACGGCAGCGGCGGTAAACAGAGCTTCGGCAACGGCTTCATCAGCAAGATTCTTTTCTTCCTGTACGGCGAGCAATGCGGCAGGCAGGATGCCGCAGGCCCCGGCGGTTGGCGCGGCCACGATCTTGCCCATGCAGGCGTTGCATTCCGCCACGGCCAGCGCGTAGGCGGTGGCTTTGCCTACAATCCCGCCGCACAGCGAACCGCCATGGGTAAGCTGTGCATAGAGCCGGGCGGCCTGCCCGCCAGCCATGCCGGATACGGAGCGCAGTTCCGGGTCCAGACCCGCCTTAATGGAATCCCGCATCACGTGAAGGTGATGGATCATACGTTGGGTGAGTTCCTCCGGATGAACGCCATCCTCCCTGGCTTGGGCCATTTTTACTGCGGCTGCAATGGTGGTACCCTGGGCGGCCTTGATCAATTCAGCCATTGTGTATTCCATCTTGATTACCTCTTTTCCAGAAAGGCGATGGAGGTGATTTCGGGCAAACCGCGCAGCTCCTGAAGCAGTGATTCCTCCGGGCGGCCGTCCACCTCCAAGACCATGACAGCTTCCGCACCTGCCTGCCTGCGGAACACGCGCATGGTAGCGATGTTCATTTTCCGGTTGGCGATCAATCCGCTGACACGGGCGATGACACCGGGCGCGTCACGGTGCTGGATGACGATGGTGTTTTCCGTACCGGAAAAGCCTACCTCCAAACCGTTCATGGACTGAATGCGGATACTGCCGCCACCCACAGAGGCAGCCTGCACCGTAATGCGGTTTCCCTGTGCATCCTTTGCGTCGATAACAATCGTATTGGGGTGTGCATTGCGCAGGTTTATGGAGGAAAAACGCAGCACCATTCCAGCATCCCTGGCCAGGGTAAGGCTGTCCCGAAGCCGCACATCGTCCACATCAAAATCCAAAAGGCCACCGGCGACCGCCCGGTCAGTGCCGTGTCCGGCGTATGTTTTGGCAAAGGAGCCGTGAAAGCCAATGTCCGCCTGTACAGGCTGCGCGCCCAACAGCTTTCGCACCACCCGGCCGATGCGGGCGGCCCCGGCGGTATGGGAACTGGAGGGGCCGATCATCACAGGCCCGATTACGTCAAACAGATGCATGGGATGCCTCCTGATATCAGGTTGTCCAGCTTGAGTATAACCAATCGCCGGAAATTGTCAATCGGCGGTTTCGATGAATGTTTTGCAGGGCAGTCTCCTTTGGATTTTTGCTAGATGTAAAACAAAAAAAGAAAAAGCAAACTGTGTACCCGAAGGTCCAGGGCGACCGGAAAGCCCTGGTCATGCCGTGAGGCATGAAATATCCTTACTTATCAAAGATGAATGCCTTTTCAAGGAACATAGATTTCGCCCCTGCGAGGGCGACCAGGGCTTTCCGGTCGCCCTGGACCTTCGGGCGCATACTCTCTTTTGCGAAAAGATTTTCAATGCGACCGTCCTGTAGTATAATGCGCCTGTGCTTGGCAGATCGTTCCATGAACGGTATAATGGATGCATCTTTGTTATGGAGGTACGCATGATACGCAACATCATCTTCGATATGGGCAACGTGCTTCGAGACTTTTCGCCTATGCGCTGTATTCTTCCCTTTGTACAGGGAGAGGATGCGCTTTTGATCTGTGAGGAAGTATTCGGCAAGGAGGAATGGCGCCAACTGGACCGGGGTGATATCACCTATGAAGATCTGGTGACACGGGTGAAGCTGCGCCTTCCCGAGCGTTTGCATGATACGCTGAATGAAATCATTGCCCACTGGCATGAATACATGCCGGAAGACCCTGAAATGACGGAACTTGTGAAGGCACTGAAGGCAAATGGCTATCGCATGTACCTTTTATCCAACGCCAGTGTTCGCTTTGCTGTATACAAAGACAGCTTTGAGGCTTTGAAGTATTTTAGCGGAACCATTGTTTCCGCGTTTTATCAAACGCTGAAGCCGGAAGAGGAAATCTACCGCATTTTGTTTAACACCTTTCAGCTAAAACCTGAGGAATGCTTTTTTGTTGACGACAACTCCGATAATATAGAAGCAGGCCGTAAACTGGGCATGGAAGGGCATGTATTTTCAGGGGATAAATCCGCTCTGAAAGCAGCGTTTTGTGATTACGGCATCAAGGTATAAGGGCTGACCCTATCTTTCCGTGTTCTCGTTTTTTCTTTCCCGGCGCTTACAAGAAGCTTGTTGCGGCTATACAGCGGTATTCTACACTTGCATTGCATCAAGAAATGAAATGCAAGGAGAGAAAATCATGAAAAAGATCGTTTCCCTGGTCGTTTGCCTCACGCTGGCGCTGACCCTTATCGTTTCCGCTTTTGCCGCAGAGTTTGACAAGACCCAGGAGATCACCGTGATCTCCCGTGAAGCCAGTTCCGGAACCCGTGGCGCCTTTGATGAGCTGATGCATATCCTGGTGAAGACCGATGCCGGTACCGAAGACCGCCTGTTTGAAGAGGCCGTTCTGGTCAGCTCCACCGACGAAGTGACTGCCAAAGTGGAAGTGGATGCTTACGCTATCGGCTACACCTCCCTGGGCGCTGTTACCGATAAGGTGAAGGCGGTATCCGTTGACGGCGTGGAAGCCACCGTTGAAAACGTAAAGGCTGGCTCCTACAAAATCTCCCGCCCCTTCGTGCTAGCGTTGCCCAAGTCCAGTGAAAACGCTCTTGCCAAGGACTTCATCGCCTTTGCAGTCTCCAAGCAGGGTCAGGAGATCATCGCAGCCGGCGGCTACATCACCTCTGTGGATGAGGCTGCCGAATATGTGGCCTCCGGCCTTACCGGCAAGCTGACCTTCTCCGGCTCCACCTCCGTGGAAAAGGTTATGGAGAAGCTCAAGGAAGCCTACCTTGCCCTGAATTCCGGCATGGCTCTTGAACTCACCTATAACGGTTCCTCCGCCGGCATCAAGGATGTTACCGAAGGCAAGGTCGATGTGGGCATGTCCAGCCGCGCCCTGAAGGAAGCAGAAGCCGAAGTGCTCGAACCCACCGTATTCGCCCACGATGGTATCGCAGTCGTCGTGAATACCGTAAGCGAAGTATCCGCCCTGACCAGTGAGCAGATCACCGCCATCTTCACCGGCGAACTGCGCACCTGGGACATGGTAGAAGCGGTTCCCTTCCAGTAACATAACGTTTACAAAAGAAACGGCTTAGCAAAAAGGCAAAGACCACCGGCTGGACCGGTGGCCTTTGTTTATCTTGACAAAAGCGTTCTGGCACAAATCTTACATTGCCATGACAGACACCGCACAAGATACATATACAATGTTCCCGTATGAAGTATGAAAAGAAAGCGCAGGGAACGCAGGAACATGAGGAAGAGAGCCATTTTGGAAAAAGGGAGCAAGACGTTGTTTTTCTTGTCCTCCCTGATCTCCGTGGCGGCGGTATTGTGCATTTGCCTGTTTATATTTGGCGGCGCAATACCAGCCTTCCGGGAGGTGGGACTGTGGAAATTCATTACCGGCACGGGTTGGAAACCCAACAACGATCCCCAGCAGTTCGGGATCGCATACATGATCATCGGCAGCTTTTATGTAACGGGCGGCGCGCTGCTCCTGGGTGTACCCATTGGGCTGCTGGCCGCTATCTTTATGGCCAAATACTGCCCCAGGCGTTTGTATGGTGTCCTTTCCCAGGGTGTGTCGCTCTTGGCCGGCATACCGTCCATCGTGTACGGTTTCTTTGGCATGATGATCATTGTTCCCTTCATCGCAGACCATTTCCCGGGCAACGGCAACAGTGTGCTGGCCGCATCTATCGTACTGGCGATCATGATCCTGCCTACCATCATCACCGTCAGCGAAAACTCCATTCAGTCACTGCCGTCATCTTACTATGACGGGGCAATTGCCCTGGGAGCAACCCATACAGAATCCGTTTTCTTTATTCTGGTTCCGGCGGCCAGGCGCGGCATCGTCACCTCGGTTGTTCTTGGCATGGGCCGGGCCATTGGGGAAACCATTGCCGTGGGTATGGTGGCCGGCAACAGCAACATTCTTCCTGCTACCATCTTTAAATCTGTACGAACGCTGACGGTGAACATTGTATCGGAAATGAGCTATGCCAGCGGTCTTCATTATGATGCATTGATTGCCACCGGCGCGGTGCTGTTCGTGTTTATCCTGCTTTTAAACGTATCGCTGAACTTGATCACCAAGGGGGGCAAAGCGAATGAGAAAGGCTAAGTCGGCAATTTTGACCGGCCTATGTTGGCTGGCCACAGCCATTGCCATGGGAGCGCTGCTTTTGATTATAGCCTACATTTTTATCAACGGCGTGCCCCATATCAATTGGGAAATTCTTTTCGGCACCTATACTTCCGACAACCCGTCCATGCGCTTTGCCATTGTGACAACCCTGATCCTGGTAGGCCTCTCTCTGGTCATTGCCGGGCCGCTGGGCGTAGGCTGTGCCATATACCTGTGCGAGTATGCCAGGAAGGGAAGCCGCCTGGTGAAAACCATCCGCCTCGCCACGGAAACACTTGCTGGCATCCCCTCGATTATTTACGGATTGTTCGGGGCACTGTTTTTCGGCACAGCACTGCACATGGGCTATTCATTGCTAGCGGGCATACTGACGGTATCCATCATGGTGCTGCCCACCATCATCCGAACATCGGAGGAAGCCATTCTGTCCGTCTCCGATTTGTACAGGGAAGGAAGCCTTGGCCTTGGTGCGGGCAAGCTGCGCACGGTGATGCGCATTGTGATTCCGGCAGCATCAAGAGGCATCCTTTCGGCGATGGTGCTCAGCACCGGACGTATCATCGGTGAAACGGCAGCCCTGCTCTTCACATTGGGCAGTGTGGCAAAAATGCCGCAAACGCTGATGGATTCCAGCCGCACACTGTCGGTACATATGTTTATTTCAACCAGGGACGGCGGCATGGCCGGACGCAACGTTGCCTTTGTGGCCGGCGTGACGTTGCTGGTGCTGGTGACGGTCATGAACCTTTTGACAAAGTATTTCAGCAAGAAGGCAGGGAAGTTCGGTGAAAATTGAGCTTGAACACATCAATCTGTATTATGGTGCCATGCAAGCGCTCAAGGATGTTTCACTCTCCATTCGTGAAAAGGAGATTACCGCTTTGATCGGCCCCTCTGGCTGCGGCAAATCCACGCTATTGAAAATTCTTAACCGTATGAATGATTTGGTGGAAGGCGTGAAGATAGAAGGAAAAGCGACGCTGGATGGCAAAAATATCTATCAGGAGTTGGATGTTACGGATTTACGGCGCAGGGTGGGCATGGTTTTTCAAAAACCGAATCCTTTTCCCATGAGCATTTATGACAATATTGCCTACGGCCCCAGAACCCACGGAATCCGTAATAAAGGGGAACTGGACGAACTGGTGGAAAAAAGCCTGATGCAGGCTGCCATATTTGACGAGGTGAAGGACCGGTTGAAAAAAAGTGCCGTGAGCCTATCCGGCGGGCAGCAGCAGCGGGTATGCATCGCAAGAGCACTGGCCGTATCCCCCGAAGTACTTTTGATGGATGAGCCCACCTCAGCACTGGACCCCATTTCCACAAGCCGCATTGAGGATCTGATGATGGAGCTGAAGACGAACTACACCATCGTCATCGTAACGCACAACATGCAGCAGGCGGCCCGCATATCCGACAGGACGGCTTTCTTCCTCCACGGTGAGGTCATAGAATACAACGATACCTTGACGTTGTTTGCCCATCCCAAGGAATCAAAGACGGAGGACTATATCACAGGGAGGTTTGGATGATGCGCAGCAAATTCCAGCGAGAAATGCAGGAATTGAACGAAGAATTGAAACGCATGACCAATTTTATCGAGGATACATTGACAAATGCCATGGAGGCGCTACGTACCGGCAGCCAAACCCTGGCTAGGCAGGTGTATGAAAACGACCACATTGCCGACGAGTTGGAACTGTCCATTGAGCGCAAGTCGCTGCTGATCCTTTTGTCGGAGCAGCCGGTGGCCAAGGATCTGCGTATCATTTCCACTGCCCTGAAAATGATCACCGATATGGAGCGCATCTGCGACCAGGGTGCGGACATTGCCGAAATTGTACTGCATCTGGGTGAGGAACCCAATGCCAGGCCGGCGCAGCTTTACACGATGGCTGAAAAATGTGTTATTATGGTAAAAGAAGCCATCCATGCCTTTTTGACGGATGATACCATGCTGGCAGAGGCGGTGATCCAATCGGACGATGAAATTGACCGGCTGTTCATGCAGGTGCGAGGCGATCTGATAGAGGATATATTAAAGGATCCAACCTGCTCCAGCCGGAAGATGGATGAATTGATGATTGCCAAGTACCTGGAGCGCATTGGCGATCACGCACAGAACATTGCCGAGTGGGTGATCTTTGCGGTAACGGGCGAACACAAGAACCGACAAATTCTGTGAGGTAAAACAATGGCAAGAATTTATATTGTAGAAGATGATGAGAACATCGGTGATCTGATCGTGGCTACGTTATCAGCCGCCGGCCATGATGCGATTTTGGTACCAAGCGCGGACAAGCTTTTGGAACGTGTAAAGCAAGGCTTGCCCCAATTGTTATTGCTGGATATTATGCTTCCCGGCAAGGATGGCTGGTCGATACTTAAATCATGGAAGGAAGCGGCTGAGACTGCCGCCATCCCTGTAATCATCCTGTCCGCCAAGGGCGAAGAACTGGACAAGGTACGCGGCCTGGAGATGGGCGCGGAAGACTACATCACCAAGCCATTTGGCGTACTGGAGCTGCAGGCCAGGGTAAAGACTGCACTAAGACGCATGGAGGACGGGGGCAGCATCCTGCATTTGCAGGACCTGACTATGGATTTTGACAAAAAAGAAGTCAAAAAGAATGGTGTACCGGTGAAGCTTACCCACCAAGAGCTGGAGCTGCTGGAATACTTAAGCCGTCACGCCGGTTTTGTGGTCAGCCGTGACAGACTGCTGGAGAACGTATGGGGTTATGACTTCAGCGGGGAAACCACAAGAACGGTGGACTTTCATGTACGCTCCCTGCGCATGAAGCTTTCGGACAGCGCAGAAAATCCAAAGTATATTGAAACGGTGCGGGGCTATGGCTACCGCATGAAGAAGGATTGATCAGCCTTTATGAAGCGGTATGTGAAGCGCTTAAGCTATATAGGCGCACTGGCCATTATGCTGACGCTGGTTCTTATGTGCATTGTTGTGTTCAACAGCGCTGCACAAAAGGCGGTGCGTGGCAATCTTACGGCACTGCTCCATACCGCAGGGGCATTGATGGATAAGACGCCTGACAACCTTGAGGAACTGACTTCTCAGATCACCTCGGGAGACAATAGCCTGCGTGTTACCTACCTGGATAGGGAAGGCAACGTGCTTTTCGACAGTATGGCAGACGCGGACACAATGGAGTCCCATGCCGGCCGACCTGAGGTGAAAAAGGCCATGGCAGGGGAATTGGGCATGGATTCCCGCCAAAGCGCCACCACTGGGCTGCAGACCATCTATGCCGCCAAACAGGTAAGTGACAGCCTGATTCTGCGGTTTTCCTATCCCGTATCCACCGCCCGGGAATTTCTGTGGCTTTTGCTTCCGGTGGTTGCAGTTTTAACGCTGGCAATTATTGCAGCCGTACCCTTTTTCGCGAGCCGCCTGAGCAATAAGGTAACGCAGCCGTTGATTCTGATCAACAACATGCTCATGGGCAAGGGGGACGAAAACCTTTTAAGGGAGGATGCCGGCCGGGCGGAGGCGGAGGTTCAGCCTATATTGACCAACATCAGCTATCTTATTGAAAAGCTGAAGTACGATTTTGAGGAAGTGCAAAAAACCCACCGCCTTCGAACCGACTTTGTGGCCAACGCTTCCCATGAGCTCAAGTCGCCCTTGACATCCATCAAAGGCTTTGCCGAGCTTTTGGCCGGCGACATGGTGCCCGATGCGGAAAAGCAAAAGGTATATTTAAAGCGCATTGTTTCGGAAAGTGACAGGCTTCTGAATATCATCAACGATATCCTGCGCCTTTCCAAGGCTGAAAGCAAAGTGATGGAAAAGGCGGAACGGGTGCAATTGCAGCCCATGGCCAGGGATGTGATTCAGGCCCTGGAACCGCTGGCCCGTTCCAGGGGCATCACCGTTACCTTGGACGGCATCGGTGCGGTGACGGCCAATCCCAGGGATATATGGGAATTGACGTACAACCTGGTGGACAACGCCATTCGCTATGGAAGGCAGGGTGGCCGTGTACAGATCCATCTGGGGGATTGCTTCCTGTCAGTGGAGGATGACGGCATCGGCATGGAGGAGGAGCATTTAATGCGGATCTTTGAGAGGTTTTACCGCATCGACAAATCCCACAGCCGGCAGACGGGCGGTACGGGGTTGGGTCTTTCCATTGTCAAGCACATTGCTCAAAACTACGGCGCAAAGGTACAGGTGAAGAGCAAGCCTGGGGAAGGCAGCACCTTTGCCGTGCAGTTTGCCTGCGATATTGCAGCATCTAGCAATAGACATGAAAAATAACTTTCCTCCGGAGGCTTTTTTGTATATAATATAAAATGGAATGTTTTATAACCGGAGGAAAACCATGCGGCCTACCTATGAACAATCCTGGGAGCTTTTGCGGCGCTACAACAAGGAACCGTTCCATCTTCAACACGCCCTTACGGTATCCGGGGTGATGGAGGAAATGGCGAAGCTTTTGGGCTATGAAGAAGAAAAGGAATTCTGGTCCATCGTAGGGCTTTTGCACGATTTGGACTTTGAACTGTATCCCGAGGAACACTGCATCAAGGTTCAGGAAATCATGATGACAGAGGATATCGACGAGCAGATCATCCACGCCTGCGCGTCCCATGGCTATGGGATCACAGTGGACATAAAGCCCGAACATGAGATGGAAAAGGTTCTTTTTGCGGTGGATGAACTGACGGGACTGATTGGCGCGGCGGCAAAAATGCGGCCTTCGAAGTCTGTGCAGGATATGGAATTGAAATCTCTCTTGAAGAAGTACAAATCGCCAAGCTTTGCCGCGGGCTGTTCCCGGCAGGTCATTGAGCAGGGTGCTGATATGTTGAATTGGCCGCTGGAGGAATTGATCGAACGGACGATTGCGGCCATGCGTGTTCACGAAGAGGAGATTATTACAAAGATGGATGCGATTCGCCTGGAAAGCGGGGAAAGCGCTTGAACGCATTCTCCAGAACGGAGCTTTTGCTGGGCAAAATAGCCATGGAAAAACTGGCGGGAGCCAGCGTAGCGGTATTTGGCATAGGCGGTGTTGGCTCCTACTGCGTGGAAGCGCTTGTCCGCGGCGGCATTGGGCGCATTGATCTCATCGATGATGACTGTGTCTGCCTCACCAATATCAACAGGCAATTGATTGCCACCAAAAGGACAGTAGGACAACCCAAGGTGAACGTCATGCGCGAGCGCATGCTGGACATCAACCCCAAGGTTGCGGGGCGGGATTTTCAAATGTTTTATACTGTCCAAAACGCTGACGAGTTTGATTTGACGCCCTATGATTATGTGGTGGACGCCATTGATACCGTATCCGCCAAGATAAAGCTTACGGAGAAGGCGCAGGCCGCAGGGGTGAAAATCATCAGTTGCATGGGCGCCGGGAACAAGCTGGACCCCACCCGTTTTGAGGTGGCGGACATCTACAAAACCTCTGTCTGCCCGCTGGCCAGGGTGATGCGAACGGAACTGCGCAAAAGAAACATCCCCTCCCTGAAGGTGGTTTACTCCAGGGAGGTGGCCAGGGAACCTGTTGAAACGGAAGATACAAGCTGCAAGCATCATTGCATTTGCCCGAAGGAAACAAAGCCCACCTGCACTATACGCCGTCAGGTGCCGGGAAGCATTTCCTTTGTGCCCGCCGTGGCGGGGCTGATTCTGGCCGGGGAAGTCATCAAGGACATCACAGGGGTGCGTTAAGTATATAGCTATAAGAAACCGGGTGGCCATCACACAGATTCTGTGGGAAGGCCACCCGGTTTTTTTACAGCGCATCTTCCGCTGGATTGTTTGCAAAAAGATGCTCGTTTAAAAATTGCCCAATGGCTTTCATGGACAGGCGGCTTTCGGGGAAGCCAAACACCTGGAATACGTGGCACATGCCTTCCCAGCACATCAGCGTCACGGATACATCATCCCGGCGCATAGCTGTAGCAAGCGTTTCAGCATCACTCAAGAGAAGCTCCTTGGTGCCTACATGAATCTGAACCGGGGGAAAGCCGTGAAAATCTGCATGGATTGGGGAGACCATAGGATCTCTCATCAGGGAAACATCTCCGCCCACAAAGCCTTTGGCGGCCTCCCTTATGGTAACAAGGTCCAAGGTTGGGTCCACATTGGCAAGATCCCTGTAGCTGTCTCCTGTCAGTTCCACATCACCCCAGGGTGACAGAAGCGCGATGCAGGCGGGCATTGGCCGGCCTTCCGATTTCAGCTTCAGTGCCAGAGCCAATGCCAGATTTCCACCGGCGCTCTCGCCCGTAAAGGCAATGTTTTGCGGTGAATATCCCTGTGCCAAAAGATCAAGATACACTGAGGAAGCATCCTCCAGCTGCGCGGGATACGAATATTCCGGCGCAAGCCGGTAGGCAAAGGTCATTACATTCAGGCAGCTGGCGGCGGCGATATGGCTGGCCAGTACACGGGCCTGCAATAGCCCGCCGGATACATACGCACCGCCATGCATATGCAATATGATAGCATTCTCATCCATCAAGCAGCCGGGGGAAACCAAAATGGCAGGTATGTCTCCGATGCTTTTTGCCCTTCCGCTTGTTCCCAGCATCGGCATGCCTGCCACACGGTCCGCCGGGGCTTCCATGTGCATCATGCGGTCGCTGAGCCTATTGAATAATGGGCGGTTATTGCGGATAGCGCTCAATATCCACTGACTTCTCTTGGTAGGCATACGAACCTCCCTGATGCAAACGTAATCTTATGTACCATGATACCAGCATACGCTGCAACCAGCCACCGGTCAAGCTTTATTTCCAAGGAAACGCTTTCATGCGGGCTCTAATCATGGTATAATCAACCTGCGATCACCGGAAAGGAACAAATGCGTGCAGTGGAGAAAAAGGAGAACTTACCAACCAAAAATTGGTTCCGGCTTGACAATGCGGGAAAGTTGTATCCGGCCATTAAAAATTCCCGCTGGACAAGCCTGTACCGTATGTCCATCGCCATCACCGAACCGGTGGAGCCGGTAGCATTACAGCAGGCGGTGAACGATATTTTGCCCCGGTTTCCCTCTTTCGCGGTACGCATTCGCAAAGGCGTTTTCTGGTATTACCTTGAGGAGAACACATCTCCCTTTTCTATTTTAAAGGACGAAGGCCATCCCTGCATCAGAATGCGCTGGAAGGAAAACGGAGGTTACCTGTTCCGGGTCTTGTATCATGACCGGCGCATCTCCATTGAGGTATTTCATGCCATAGCAGACGGCAGCGGCAGCATCGTATTTCTGAAAACATTGGTTGCACAGTATCTGCGCAGGCGTGGTATCGACATCCCCGCTACCGACGGCGTGCTTGATATAACTGCGCCCCCCGAGAAGGAGGAGGCTGAAGACGCCTATAGACGTTTGCCTGCTATCTTCAAGGCCAAACGCAAGGAGATCAGGGCGTATCACTTGCCTGCCACCAAGGAGATTTCCCATACATTGCACTTGACAGTCGCCAGGGTCAGCGTAGAAGCGCTGAAAAAGGTGGCCAAAGCATATGGCGTCACCATCACTGAATACCTGACGGCTGTGATGATCTATGTCATTTATGTTGTGCAGCAAAGCGGGAAGCGGGACAGGAAATCCCCTGTAAAAGTTTCCGTTCCCGTGAACATGCGCGGCTACTTTCCTTCAAAAACCCTTCGGAATTTTTCCTTCTTCATCAATCCCGGCATCGACCCCAGGATGGGAAACTATACGTTTGAAGAAGTGCTTCGGTTGGCACACTATTATATGCGCTATCATCTGAACGAAAAATTTCTGGCAGCCGGCATCGCGACCAATGTGGCATCGGAAAGGAACATATTCATACGTGTCGCTCCTCTTTTTTTAAAGAACATGATCATCAATGGCATCTTCAAGCGGGTGGGGGAAAGCGGCGTATCCGCCACTATTACCAACCTGGGTTCCATGGTGCTTCCCAAGGAGATGCAGCCATATGCCGCCCATGTGGAGGTTATTTTGGGCCCTGCTTCCACGGGACGCTGCAATTGCGCAGCCATCAGCCTTGGGGATGAAATGACACTGGCCTTTTCAAGAAATATAAAGGAAAGCACGCTGGAGAGGGAGGTTCTTCGCTTTTTGGTGAAGGCCGGCATCCCTGTTCTGGTGGAAAGCAATCAGGAGTGAAAACATGTCTTATTGTGTAGAATGCGGCGTGAAGTTGGGGGAAGCAGAAGAAAAATGTCCGCTGTGCGGCGTGGTGGTGCAAAACCCCATCCATCCCTATAATCCAAGAACACCCAAACCGTTCCCTGTACGCACCCAGGAACAAAACCTGCAAATAGACAGGCGTTATCTGCTGGGGCTTATCAGCATGGCGATGCTGCTGCCCGCCGCACTGTGTATGGTGTTCGACCTTTTCTTTGGTGGCAGGATCACCTGGTCGTTTTATCCTGTGGGGGCACTGGTGCTTTTGTTTGTGGCCACAGCGGTGCCCATCCTTGTAAAGAAGCACCGTATTTACATCACCATTGCCATAGATGCCCTGGTGCTTTTGGGTTATCTCAAAATGGTGGAGCTGTTATCCAAAGCGGAGGGATGGTTCACTCCTGTCGTTTTTCCGGTAGTCATCCTGGCTGCCCTGATGGTGCTTGGCATAACAGCAAGCATCCGCCAGCACCTGATCAGGGAACTGGCTATCCCAGCTACGATCCTTACTCTGGTCGCGCTTCTTTCACTTGCGGTTGAGCTGTTGGTATCCAGCCAAATGTTCAAGCAGTTGCAGGTGGCATGGTCGCCGTTTGTAATGCTTCCATGCGGTTTTATCGCGCTGATGCTATACCTGATCCAATCCCACAAGCCTTTGAGGGATGAACTAAAAAAACGGCTGCATATTTGAATAAGCCTTCGTATCATGGATGAAACTGGTATCATTGGCCGTTTACTCATAAGAAAACAAGATAGGAAGGAAGCTGCTGCCATGGACCTGATGAAAACTTTGCTGGTATATATGTCGCTTGTCTTTTCCACTTCTGTGATGACTGCGCCTAAGCCCAGCAATGTGCCGCCGGCAACAATTTTGCCTACGCCAACGGTAGTGGTGGCAACGCCAACACCAACGCCAACACCTAAACCGGCTCCCACTCCCAAACCCACACCAGTGCCCGAACCTACCATGACGGCTTCACCTGAATACAAAACACTTTCAGTGGGCTCCAGGGGTGAAGCTGTGAAGAAGCTGCAAAGGCGGCTTGCGGAACTGGGTTATTTGACGGGCACCGTGGACGGTGCTTTTGGCAACCAGACTCGGCGCGCTGTAGAGCGTTTCCAGTACTACAATGGTCTGACCGTGGACGGCATTGCCGGGCCGCGCACTCAAACAATTCTGTATGAAAGCTATGAAGTGGTCTATGCCCCGGTGGATGTGACGCCGACTCCCAGCCCCAAACCAACACCAACACCCACACCCACTCCCACACCTAGTCCTACACCAACGCCAACTCCTACGCCTAGTCCAACACCTACACCTTCTCCAACGGCGACGGAAACAACTGTCAACATAATAACACCATCACCGACTCCTACACCGACTCCCACCCCCCCCCCCCCACCCACGCCAA
>JAEZLW010000214.1 GCA_023415145.1 Bacillota bacterium
TCCGGGCATTCCAAGTGGGCCAACATCAAGCATAAAAAGGGCAAGGCGGATGCCGAGCGCGGCAAGATTTTTACCAAGATCGGCCGTGAGATAGCCATCGCCGTCAAAGAAGGTGGCAGCGACCCCAACGTCAATGGCAAGCTGCGGGACATCATCGCCAAGGCCAAGGCCAGCAATGTGCCCAATGACAACCTTACCCGCTCCATCAAAAAGGCGGCCGGCGAACTGGGCACCGTCAACTATGAAGAAATTACTTACGAAGGCTATGCCCCTGGCGGTGTGGCCGTGATCGTGGAGGTCATTACCGACAGCCGCAACCGTGCGGCCAGCGACATCCGCCACTGCTTTGCCAAGCACGGCGGCAACCTGGGCACCACGGGCAGCGTGGGCTTTATGTTCGACGAGAAGGGCGTCATCGCCCTGGAAAAAACCCCTGGTCTGACGGAAGACGATTTGATGATGACCGCCCTGGATGCCGGCGCCGAGGATATGAAGGCAGAGGAAGACGCATTTGTCATCTATACCGCTCCTGCCGACTTCCACAATGTGCGGGAGGCGCTGGAGAAGCAGGGCCTGTCCTTTTTATCCGCCGAGGTGCAGAAGATTCCGCAGAACACGGTGGCAGTCAGCGACCCCGAGACGGTGGAAAAGATTCAAAAGATGCTTGACATGCTGGAAGACAACGACGACGTGCAGGATGTTTTCCACAACGCGGAGCTGCCGGAAGAAGAGGAAGAGGACGACTGATTTTTGAAGAAAGCCCTCCCGCAATCATGATTGCGGGAGGGTTTCGCTATGTAGACAAGTTCACAATAATAGGTGCTTCGTGCAATGCCTAAGCATCTGCAAAACGCTGATATTGAGTATTTGTGGGCATTGGCTCGAATCACAATTACTTTCTTGTGAATATCAGCGCCGCTTGCTTTAATACGTCGTTTTCCATTCGCAGTTGCTGATTCTCTTTCCGGAGCCGCAGCAGTTCCTGTTCTGCCGGCGTCCGGTTATCCTTGTCGTGACTGAGCCGGCTGCATTGCTTCGCTTCGCCCATTTGTCAAATGCTGACGCAGTCAGATCATATTCACGGATGATTTCACTTCGGGGTTTTCCATGATTGAAAAGTTCAACCAATTGCTTCTTTTGCTCTTCGCTGTAGCTCCGCCTTGCTCGTTTTTCTGCCATGGTTCTCTCCTTCTTTCTTTCATCTCGAAGTATACCATGACCTCTTCTCTTCTTTACAATTTAGTGTAGCCAATCCAATATTCCCGTGCAAAAAAACGGGCGCGTTATGACGCCTGTAGCGGTTATGTAAATCAGCCACTTACCGTTATTCTATCTCTTCCCCGTTTGTAAGCTTCTCCAGCAAATCCAAACGGCACTGGTGCCTTTCCTCATACGTGGAATCCAGCCATTCATCCACCAGCATCTTGGCCACCTCGCTGCCTACCACCCTTGCGCCAAAGGCCAGCATGTTGCAGTTGTTGTGTTCCTTGGCCATCCGTGCCGAATACGGGTCGGAGCAGGTGGCACAGCGGATGCCTTTGACACGGTTGGCCGCAAGGCCGATGCCTATGCCCGTGCCGCAGATCACAATGCCGCAATCTACCTTCCCGGCGGCCACAGCCCTGGCTACACGCGCACCATAAATGGGATAGTTGGCCTTGTCTCTGGCTGCCGTGCCGAAATCCGTTACCGTATGACCCTTGCTTTCCAGATAAGATTTGATAAGAAGCTTCATATCCACAGCCACATGATCGTTTCCGATGCCGATATGCATAACTTTCCTCCTTGCGTTTTTCCTGTGAAAATCGCTTGTTTCCCTTGTAGTATAAAGCCAGGGAGCGGCGGTGTCAATGAAGGCAAGGTATGGCGTGTTGCATTCCTTGGCATCATGAAGTATACTGAGGTGAAAGATGCCAGGTGCAGTCATCCGTTTATTTTGCATCATAACGAAGGTTTTGGGAGGGAACATCATGCGTTTGACCATGATCAGCATCGGTTCAACTGGTGATGTGAGGCCCTATGTGATTCTGGGGAAGGAGCTGGTTCGGCGCGGTCATGTTGTCCGGATTGCATCCTTCAGCCCATTTGAAAAGATGGTCAGGGACGCGGGCCTTGACTTTTATCCATTGGCCGGAGATGTGGTGAAATTCATGGCCAGTATCATGAAGCCTGGAACCAACGGAATTACGTATTTGCAGAAGGTTCAAAATGCCATCCGTGATGTTGCGGGGCCGCTTTTGCAAAACATGCAAGCAGCCTGTAATGGCGCGGAGGCCATCATTACCACCTTTTTTGGCTCCAGCATGTATTCCATCGCCGAAAAGAACAATGTGCCCTGTATACAGACCCAATATTATCCCATGGATTATAACGATGTGACGCCTATTTCTTCCGCGCCGGGGCTCAAGGCCGGCAAGGCGTGGAATAAAATGACGTACAAAGTAGGCTATCTTTTGATCAACTCCCTGGAGCACCGGTATTTAACCGGCTGGCGCAAGGAGCAGGGCATGCGGGTGCGCAAGATTCGTCCCAAGCCCGATTATGTGGTGAACGGCCACCAAATCCCGGTGCTGTATGCCGTAAGCCCGCTTTTGATGCCGCGGCCGCTTTCCTGGAACGAGCATATCCATATGACAGGCTTCTGGATGGAAAAGGAAATGCCTGATTACACACCGGACCCATCCCTTTTAGCATTCCTTGCAACGGGGGAAAAGCCGGTATACATTGGTTTTGGCTCCATGGTGTCGGGAGATATGGGCAAAACGCTTTCCATTGTACTGGAAGCGGTGGAGCAGGCGGGAATCCGTGCCATCCTTCAAAAAGGCTGGGGCGGAGCGCAGGTGGTGGCGCCTTCCAACCGGGTCTATGTGGCGGATTACATTCCCCACGACTGGCTGTTTGAACAGGTCGCGGCGGTTGTGCACCACGGTGGCGCCGGAACCACGGCAGCGGGCCTGAAGGCCGGCAAGCCTACCCTTGTGATTCCCTTTGGGGGCGACCAGCCCTTCTGGGGCATGCGTGTCCGGGCGCTGGGGCTTGGGCCCAAGCCCATCCGACGGGAATTTTTGACTGTTGAACGGCTGACCCGCGCTCTCATCGATCTTGTGCAAACCAAGTCCTACAGCGTAGCTGCCGGGGAATTGGGCATACGCCTTCGGGAAGAGAACGGTACAAAAATTGCCGCTGATATCATTGAGGAAAAAATCCAGCGCTGGCTTCATGAGGACAGCACTACGGCACCATAAAAACTGCCGGTGGCATTTTGTTATGGCGGCTGAAACCCTTGCTCCGCAAAATATCGCGGGGCATTCTTTTCATTGACATAGCCGCCGATATATGGTAATATTTTCATATTTAACAAATGTGTCTGCTTGAGGGAACGCCTTGACAAAACAAGGCTCCCGGTTTATGATTCATGAAACAAATACAAACGTTTGCACTAGGAAAAGGAGAAGGACTCATGGGCTTTTTTACGCATCCCTGGCATGTGGTAGAGCAAAAGTGGGACCCGGAAAAAATGCGGCTGGGGAAAGCCTGTGCTCCCTTGGCAACGGGTACATGGGTCTGAGAGGAAACTTTGAGGAGCAATATTCCGGTGACACCCACCGGGGCACATACTTGGGCGGCGTCTGGTTTCCGGACAAGACCAGGGTAGGCTGGTGGAAAAACGGCTACCCTCAATACATTGGCAAGGTCATCAATGCGGTGAACCTCATCGGCATCGACGTGGCCGTTGACGGCGAGTTGCTGGATTTGCACCGATTCCCCGTGGTAAAATTCCTGCGGGAAGTGGATATGCAAAGGGGCATCCTTCATAGGGTTGCGCTGGTGGAAATGGACAAGGGTACAGTGCGCATCGAAAGCCAGCGTTTTGTATCCGTTGCGAAAAAAGAACTGCTGGCCATCCGCTACTCGGTCACGCCCTCCTATCCGGCCCATATTGTATTGAAGCCCTACCTGGACGGCAATGTGAAAAACCTCGACGCCAACTATGACGAAGTTTTTTGGGAAATGCTTTTGCAGGAGCAGCAGGGCAATGTATTGGGGCTACTTACCAAAACAAAAGAAAATCCCTTTGGCGCGCCAAGATTCACGGTAGCCGCCGCCATGGCCGTACATGCACCCGATATGACGCTGGCCCGGCAGGAAACAGCAAACGGCCGCTGCCAGGCGGTATACGGAGCAAAGGCCGCCGCCGGGGAGGCGGTATCGCTGGACAAATTCTCTTTGGTGGTCACAAGCCGCGACCATGAGGAAGAAAGATTGCTGCCCTTGGTCCTTGATCTTGCGGATAAGGCCTTGGAGGAGGGCTATGATGCAGCCTTGCAAGCCCACGAAGCAGGCTGGAAGCGCCGGTGGGAGATGGCGGATGTGCAAATTTATGGTGACGACGCTGCCCAGCAGGGCATCCGCTTCAATCTGTTCCATCTCCTGTCCACCTATTCCGGGGAGGATGAACGCCTGAACATCGGCCCCAAGGGCTTTACCGGCGAAAAATACGGCGGGGCCACCTACTGGGATACGGAGGCCTACTGCTTGCCGGTGTACATGGCGGTAGCCGGGGACCAGGTGGCGCGGCAGTTACTGCTCTACCGTCACAGACAGCTTCCAGGCGCGTTTAGCAACGCCAGACAGCAAGGGCTGCAAGGCGCGCTTTATCCCATGGTCACCTTCACCGGCATCGAATGCCACAACGAGTGGGAGATTACCTTTGAGGAAATCCACCGCAACGGTGCCATTGCCCACGGTATTTTCGATTATGTGACCTACACAGGTGATGACGGATACCTTAAAAATGAAGGCCTTGACGTGCTCTCCGGAATCGCCCTGTTTTGGCTCAGCCGCGTGCATTTCTCCAAACGGGCGGGCAAGTACATGATCCACGGCGTCACAGGTCCCAACGAATACGAGAACAATGTCAGCAACAACTGGTACACCAACCGCATTGCCGCCTGGTGTCTTGATTTTGCGCTGGAAGCTGCAAAGATGGCGGGACCCAGGCGGGTTAAGGAAGCCGGCCTCACGGAAGACGACCTTTCCTGCATGCGGGAGGTTTCCCAGAACATGTATTATTTAGAGGATGCGGCCTTGGGCATTTTCGTACAGCACGATACCTTCCTGGACAAGGATATCCGCCCTGCTTCGGATATTGATCCTAAAGAAAGACCCATCAACCAGCACTGGTCCTGGGACCGCATTCTGCGCTCCTGCTACATCAAGCAGGCGGATGTGCTGCAGGGGTTGTATTTCCTGGGCCATTTGTATGACAAGGACGTAAAGAAGCGGAACTTCGATTTTTACGAGCCCCTCACCGTGCACGAAAGCAGCCTGTCCCCCTGCGTGCACAGCATTTTGGCGGCGGAAATCGGCTACATAGATAAGGCGGTGGAAATGTACCGGCGCACCGCAAGGCTTGACCTTGACAACATCAACCACGACACGGAGGATGGCCTGCACTTGACCAGCATGGCGGGAAGCTGGCTTTCCATCGCCCAGGGCTTTGCGGGGATGCGCACCGCAAACGGCCTTTCCTTTGCCCCGTTCCTGCCCGATTGCTGGCAGGGCTACGCCTTTAACGTAAACTACCGGGGCAGATTGCTGCGGGTGGCTGTGGATAAAAAGGGCACCACCCTGACCCTTCTGGAAGGTGAATCTTTGTCGCTTTCGCTGTACGGAAAAAACATTACGGTGGAAAAGGAAGCGTATTTGCCTTTTCCCGAGGCAAAAAATCATGCAGGGCTATAACATCATCATGGTCTACAGCCGGGATACAAGCCGTTTGCTGATGTGTAAGCGCTTGAAAGATCCTTATAAGGGACTGAACAATTTGGTGGGCGGAAAAATTGAGCCGGGCGAAACTGGCATTGACGCCGCGTACAGGGAATTAAGAGAAGAAACCGGCATTGCAAAAGAAGACATCACCCTTCATCATCTGATGGATTTCACGTACTATTTTCAAAACTGTTATGTAGAAGTGTATGCCGGAAGATTGAAAAGGGATGTGGCCGTTTCCGGGGATGAAAACGAATTGTTCTGGTCTGATCTGGATCACAACTTTTTCGACATGGCTCTGTACGCCGGTGAAGGCAACATCGGGCATATGCTGGAACAGGTGAAGCTGAGCGGCATCCTTGAAGACTGAATGATTTGGATTCTGCAAAAAAGCAGGCTCTCATTGTAAAAAACGAGGGTCCGTTTTTTTGTTGTTCTGCGTGCATCAGGCTTGCTTGACCGAATTACTTGCCATATGCCTAGCACTTTTTGCATCTATCCCTGATGGCAGCAATTTGTTGGCATAACCCGAAATGGCTAGATTCAAATATGGATTCAATAGAACCAAAATCATTGAAATGGCCACTTGCCACACCAATTGCTTGATTACGGGTGTATTCACCACAAACAAAGAGGAGATAATCGCGTTAGCACCCATGAGCAACGCAAATCCCCACCAATATACCGTTACGCTATACCAAAGCAGGTGCCTCACCTGCCCTTTCATCATTCGAAAGGATGCTTTTATCATCTCAGGTACGCTTTCCTTGGGATTCGATACAAACAAGTACGGAAGTAAGAAGAGGCGCAGCAAGACCCATAAGATCATTAGGCCGGCCACAATCATCACAACCAATACGAATATGGCCGGCTCTAGCTGATGTATAGTTGGTAGACCGGACAAGCTTAAAAAATGCACAATTATATTAGGCAACTGCCAAATCAGGCCGACTGCCAGAACCTTTGGCAGCACTTTCGGGGATTTGACAAATTCAAAAAGCATGGACCATGGTGCTTCTTTGCCCCTTGTCAGGTGCAGCAGCAGATGGTATAACCCCAGAATCATAACAGGCATTGTCACGAGTTGATAAATGATTTCAGGCAGATCATTCCCTATCAGATATGTCTTGACCGCATACCAAAGCAAATTGACCACGGCGAACATAAGAAAAATTGTCCACAGCATGCCCCTGTTCTGCCAGAACAGTTTGAAGGCCCGCTTGCGCAATACGGTGTTTGACTGCATAAAATAACCCCTTTTCCTTTTTGTTTTAACAATCCATATCTATGTACAGTGTAGAGCATTTCACTTTCCGTGTCTACCTTATTTTCCCAATTTATTAAATGTTTTTCGGGGAAGGGTTCCGCAGCCCGGCTGTCGCCTGTGGCGGCAGTGAGACGGGCGGAGGAAGCGGTCGAAACAGTGCGCTGGGAGCAAGCGCGACAATTGAGACCGCCGGGCAGGGGAAGGGTTATTTTTTCAAAAAGCCCCCTTCCCGCAGGCTTTCATGAACGCTATTGCCTTCCCCGCACCCCCTCCCCCTTATGGCATAAGATGAAGCATGATGCATAAGGGAGGAAAACAGGATGCGTGTTTGCGTGGTGGGCGGCGATGAGCGCCTGCACCTGCTAGCGGAGCTGTTTCAAAAGAAAGGCTATGAAACCGATACATGGGGACAGGGCGGCGATGATATTCCCAAGTGGCTTACCCACGCTCAGGCGGTGGTGCTGCCGTTCCCCAGGGCCGGCCGGGATGGATTCATTTCCGCGCCTGCGGGTAAACGGCCCGTTGCGGTACATGTGGTGGCATCGCTGGTCGGGGAAGGTGTATGGGTCATGTCAGGCGCTCTGGATGAGGAGCTTGCCCACACCGCCTCCCAAAAGGACTGGCGCTTGCTGCTGCCCAACTCCGATCCAACCTTTGAGGAGCAAAATGCCATGCCCTCGGCGGAGGGAGCCATCTATGCCGCCATGCAAAAGGCAAATTATACCCTGTGCGGCAGCGCAAGTCTGATCATTGGCCCGGGCCGCATAGGCCGCGAACTGGCCAGGATGCTCATCGGGATCGGTGCGAAGGTGTTCATGGCTGCCCGCCGGGAGGAAGGTCTCAAAGTTGCGGCGGACATGGGCTGCGTACCTGTACCCATAGAGGCGCTGCCCATTGCGGCCAGGGAAGCCGACATCCTGTTCAACACCGCGCCGGCCATGGTGGCCGGGGAAAGTGTGATGGCCGCATTGCCCGCGCATGCCCTTGCCATTGACCTGGCCAGCGCACCCTATGGCATCGACCTGGAGGCAGCCAAACGCCATGGCATAAACGCCTGGCGGGAAGGGGGCATCCCCGGCAGGTACGCGCCCCTGACGGCAGCCCGGCTGCTTTTTGATTACTTTGAGGCGCACACAAGGAGTGATTGACGTGAACTCAACCCGCATAGGCTTTGCCTTAACGGGCTCGTTTTGTACCTTTGAAAAGGTTTTTGAGCAAATGCAGGAGTTGGTGAACAGGGGTTATGATGTACTCCCCATCCTGTCCTACAATGCTGGCCGGGAGGAGAACCGCTTCTTCTCACCGGCGCAGATCCATCAAAAGCTGGAGGAGATTACGGGGAAAAAGCCCCTTGAGACGCTACATGATGTAGAACCCATCGGTCCCAAAAAAATGACGGATGTCTACGTCATCGCCCCTGCCACAGGGAATACACTGGGCAAGCTGGCCAATTGCATTTACGATACGCCGGTGTTGCTTGGCGCAAAATCGCATCTGCGCAACGGGCGGCCCGTGGTGATTGCCGTATCCACCAACGACGGCTTGTCCATGAGCGCTTCCAACATTGGCCGGCTGCTTTCCATGGACAATTATTACTTCGTGCCCTACGGCCAGGATGATCCTTACAATAAGCCCCGTTCGCTGGTGGCCCATTTCGACAAAATTCCGCAAACCGTGGCCTCCGCTCTGGCTGGCATGCAGATACAGCCGATGCTACTAACTTCGGAAAAATGACACGTCATTTTTCCGATTCTGCACTTTTCGCCTGTTCGTCCTACGCGCCATCCAAAGCTTCGCTTGAATGGCGCGTAGCTTCTCACGGTCGGCGAAAAGTGTAAGGAAAGCTTGCTTCGCAAGCGACCCGCCCGCGTAGGCTATGCCGGGCGAGACGATTTCAAATGAAGGGACTCTGCCCCTTCATTACATCCCCGGATGGGAACCCAAGGTTATATACAGCATAAGAGGCTAATTTCATTTTGAATGAATGTAAAATGTACAATCGCTCAAGTTCCACATCGGAAATCATAAATCAGGGCTTGACGTATTTAAAAACCTTTGGTATACTAATCCATGCACAAAGAAGAAGCTGCCCGCTTCTCACCCTGCGAAGATCTTTTGCATGGGTCATGGCAACCGATACATGCATCATTCGTATGTATTTTGCGGCGGGTAGTTAACCCCGCCGCTTTTTTGTGCGCTTCAATGGATGGAGCGGCTTATCTGGACAAATAAACTGGAGGTGTATGGACATCGACACAGAACTGATGATCAATGAGGAGATTCGCGACAGAGAAGTACGTCTGATCGGGCACGACGGCGCTCAGCTGGGCATCATGCCCACACGCAGAGCCATGGAGCTGGCGGAGGAAGCGCAGTTGGATCTGGTGAAAATCGTACCCAACGCGCAGCCGCCTGTGTGCAAGCTTATCGACTACGACAAGCACCGCTTTGAACAGGCCAAACGCGAGCGCGAGCTTCGCAAAAATCAAAAGATCGTCTCCCTGAAGGAGGTACAGCTGTCTGCCACCATCGAAGAAAACGATGTGCAGACCAAGGCGAAAAACGCCATTCGCTTCCTGCAGGAAGGGGATAAGGTGAAAGTGTCGATCCGCTTCCGTGGCCGCCAGATTACCCATTCCGAAATCGGCATGAAGGTAATGGCCGACTTTATCGAGCGCACCAAGGATTATTGCACCGTGGAACGCCGTCCCCTTTTGGATGGCCGTCACATGATTATGATCCTTGCGCCCAAGGCGGAAAAGGAAAGCTTCGCAGAGCGCAGCGCCAAGGCCCGCGCCGCTAGCCAACAGACCGCCAACCAGGCAAATCAGTAACCTTTGGAGAGGAGGATCACCATGCCCAAGCAAAAAACCCATCGTGGCGCCGCCAAGCGTTTCTCCATCACCAAGAACGGTATCGTGCGGCATAAACAGCAGAACGCCAACCACCAGGTGCATCAAAAAACCACCAAGCGCACCCGCCACCTGCGCGCAGCCGGCGTCGTAGACAACAAGGCGGAGGCCCGCACCATCAAAGTTTTGCTGCCGTACAAATAAGCCATCCTGGCTGAAGGAGGAAGAACCATGGCACGTATTAAAAGGGCTGTCAGCTCCCTGAAAAACCGCCGCAAAGTGCTGAAATTGGCCAAAGGTTATTTTGGCGCAAAATCCAAGCAATACCATGCCGCCAGTGAACAGGTCGCCCGTTCGCTGCGCTACGCATTCACCGGCCGCAAGCTGCGCAAGCGCGACTTCCGCCGCCTGTGGATCACCCGTATCAACGCCGCCGCCAGACTTAGCGGCATGAGCTACTCCACCTTCATCTCCGGACTTAAGAAGAAGAACGTGGAAGTCAACCGCAAGATGCTGGCCGACCTGGCTGTCAACGACGCCCAGGGCTTCGCCCAATTGGTAGAACTTGCGAAAAACGCCTGATCTTGATCCATTCATAAAAAACCAGCCGTACCGATTGGACAGGCTGGTTTTTTTGTTCTCTGACTACAGCAGCCAATCAATCAACAGCCCCGTCGCAAGCGCAAACGCGATGACATACGTAAGATACAGCAAAAACCGTTTCATGCCCAGCACGATTTTGACAGCGCCCAGGTTGGTGATCTTGGTGGCGGGGCCGGTGAGCATGAACGCTGCCGCCGAGCCCATGCTCATGCCGCTTATAAGCCATTGCTGCAAAAGCGGGATCGTTCCGCCGCCGCAAACATACAGCGGCACACCAATGGTGGCCGCCATCAGCACACCAAATCCCTGTCCTTTGCCAAAAAGCCCGGCAAAGGCTTCCTTGGGCACATACCGCTGGAACAGTGCCGAAAGAACAACGCCGGCCAGAAAATACAAACCAGTGGCCCGTACGTTGCGGCCCAGGTTTTTCAAAAAGCGCATGACCGGGATCGGGTCGGTATCGCGGGCGGCAGCTTCCTCAAAGCTATGAAAGTCAAAGAAGGGCTTGTCCCTATAAAAGATGCGCACAAGAACCCCTGCTGTTATGCCGCAAAGAAAGCAGGAGAAAAAGCGGACCCAGAGCGCTTTTTCACCCAGCGCTGCACTGTACATAAGAAGCTGCGGATTTAAGAGAATAGAACTCATCATAAACGATGCCAGCCAGTCGTGCCGCATGCCCTTTTGGGCAAAGGAGGCTGCCAGCGGTATGGTGCCGTACATGCAAAGCGGGGACGCGATGCCAAGCAGGCTGGCGGGAATCACGCCGAACAGCCCCAGCCGCATTCCCTGCAATCGAAGAAAGAGCGCATTTAGGCGCCTTTTCCCGAATACGGAGATCAACGACCCAAGTACCATGCCCAGCGCCCAGTAGGGAAATATCTGCTCCAGCAGGACGCTTGCGTAAAACCAGAGATAGATTCCTTCCCGCCGGAGGATTTCAATCATCAATATTCACCAGCGTGTATTTGTTTGTGCCAAGGCCAATCAGCTCTGCATGATCCAGTGTATGTACGCCGTTGCGGCTTTCGATGCGCTGGATCACCGATTTTCCGTCCTCCGCCGCGTAGATCAGGTCCACACAGGCCCTGTCCAGCGCCACGGGGTCCAGGGAGGCCAGAATGCCGATATCGTGCATGTCCGGCTTGGCGGGGTGCCCGTTGCAGTCGCAGTCGATGGAGATGTTGTTCATCACACTGATGTAGAGAATCTTATCGCCCATGTCGTCCGCCACGGCCTTTGCGGCTTCCGCCATGGATTCCAAAAAGTGATCCTGAACACCGCCCCACATGCTTTTTGCGTTCTTTCCCGCGGTGTGGATCAGGCACTTGCCGCTCTTGGAGGCGATGCCGATGGACATGTTCTTGATCGCGCCGCCGAAGCCGCCCATTTCATGGCCTTTGAAGTGGGACAGGATCACGAAAAAGTCATAATTTTCATAGTGGCTGCCCACTACGTCTTCTTTAAGATGGGTTCCGCCGGTGATGGGCAGACTGACTTCGCCGTCCGCATCCAGTATATCCACAGGCGCGATTGCGGTGAAGCCGTGATCCTCAGCTACCTGCAAATGCATGGACGTGCTGGCGCGCCGGCCGCCGTAGGCCGTGTTGCTGTCTACAAATGTGCCGTGTAGGGAAACCACAAAATCCTTCGTAAGATCGGGGGAAAGAAAGTTTGTGCCGCCGGGTTCGCCCATATGAATCTTGATGGCGACTTTCCCTGTGGCTTCGCGGCCCAGGGCCTTGTACACCGCCATCAGTCCCTGGGGGCTAATATCCTTTGTCATGTATACGGTGGAACCGCAGGCGGCGTCGCCTTCCGCCAGGGCGGACACCCCTAAAAAGCATGACAGCAGCAAAACAGCCCAAAAAAGGACCGCGCAGCACACTCTGTTGCGAGGGCTGATTAAACGCATATTTACCAGTTTCATTTCCGCGTCCCTCCCGTTTGTTGATTTTTATGGAAAAATCTTCTGTATGCTATCATACCACCAAAACCCTATGTATGGTCAATCCCTTTTAACAATTTTTATTTACGAACCAATCCAAAGAATCAAATGCATGAAAGAACGCCATGTGCATGGCTCGGAAGGGCTGACACCATGAAAAAGCTGTCCAGGCAGCTTGCACCCCTGGACAGCAGGTTGTTTGATCAAACTGATTCAGTTAGGTCATTGAAAGGGTAACCACCGCATTACAAAGCCCCGGTGTGCTCAAACGCAGCTCCGCCTTGCCCGGCGTTCGGCCCGCGCGCACATACACGATGGCACGGCCATGATGGGTGGGCCGGGTAGCGCTTTTATAGCTGGTCAAATCGGTCGGGCTGCCGTTTTCCAGGCCAAGAAGCTTGGCGCCGCCCAGCACATGGCAGGTAACCATGCGGTCATCGGCAGCGGCAAGATTGCCGGCATCATCGCGCAGTGCCACTTCCACCTGATATACGGCCTGCCCATCGGCGGTCAGCGATTTCACATCGGGAACGGCCTCGATCTTCATCGCTGGACCGGCGGTACAAAGGGATGCGTTTACACTTTCCTCACCCCGCGTACAGGTGACAGTAAGCCGGCCGGGTTCGTAAGGCACCTCAAAGGATGCAATGCAGGTTTCATCCACCTTGGCCGTGCCGATGACCACACCGTTAAGCGCGAGTGTCGCGCGCTCACCGTTGGTAAACACAAGCACAGGCATTGTTTCGCCATTCGTGCCCGCCCACACGAAATTGGCTTTCCATAGCTCCTTCTTTTTGCCAACCGCAAGGTGCGCGCAAAGCTCTTCCGTCCATAGCGCCTTTCTAAGCGCGAACCTGGGCTTTTCAAAGCCCGCCGTGTCGAGCAGCCCCGCCTGGGAGATGCGGATGGGCCAGCCATGGGCTTCGCCCAGATAATCGATGCCCGTCCACAAAAATTGCGCGCTGATATAATCGTTATGCTTGACCGTAAGCCAAGTCTCGGGGTCATGATTGTTTTCGCTGCCCAGCAGGATATGTCCGGGATATTTTTGATGGTCCTCCTGATAAAGATGCTCCTTGTAGTTGTACCCCACCACGTCCAATGCCTGGGCATATCCGGTGAGGTTGCTCAGCTCCGGCAAGGCCAGGGCGCTGGTCACCGGGCGGGTCGCGTCATGACGCTTGACAATGGCCACGAGCTCCCGGGCAATGGTGGCAAGGCGCTGGGCGTTGGGCTTGTTCCTGTCGTATATGCGCTCCTGCTCTGGCTTGTTTAAGTCGTTATTCCCCGTCACCAATTCAAACAGGGGATGCACGTACGGATCGTTGGGATAATCAATCTCGTTGCCGATGCTCCACAGGATGACGCTGGGATGGTTGCGGTCGCGCCTTACCAAATCGGCCAGGTCTTTTTCGTGCCACTGGGGGAAATCGTCGGAATAACCGTACAGCTTGGGGGGATATACGTTGTGGCCGTGCCACCACTTGTTCTTGCAGCCCTCCCACTCGTCAAAGGCCTCGTCCATGGTTAAAAAGCCCATTTCGTCGCACAGGTCCAAAAGGTCGGGGGGTGGCGGGTTGTGGCTGAAGCGGATGGCGTTGCACCCAGCTTCCTTTAGTTTTTGCAGCCTTCTTGCCCATACGGTCTTGGGCACGGCTGCGCCCAGCACCCCGGCGTCGTGGTGAATGCACACGCCCTTCATTTTTGTAAACACACCGTTTAGGAAGAACCCCTCATTGGGATCGAAGCGGAAGGTGCGGACACCAAAGGGAATTCTGACTTCATCGGCGGTTTCACCGTCCTTTTGCAGGGTTCCCACCAGCGTATACAGATAAGGCGTTTCCGGCGACCAGAGATGCGGCTTTTTTACAATAAGACTGGTTTCGCCATTGGAAACGGTACGCCCCTTTGCGTCTACGAGCGCAAAGGAAGGCGCCCCTTCCGTCACTTCTGCCGATACATGAAGCACAGCTTCTTTTTCTGTCGCGGAAACCGTGTGCGCAAAAACGCCGTCGGTAACAAAATGCGCGGGGGATACAAGTGTCAGTGTTACATCCCGATAGATGCCGTTGCCTGTAAACCAGCGTGAATCGGCCAGGTCATTATGCTCGCAACGCACGCAGACCACATTGTGGCCCGCCTGCACAAATTCCGTAATGTCATAAGTGAAAGTGCTGTACCCATACGCCCGCATGCCAAGGTAATTGGTGTTGACCCAAACACGGGCGTGCTTGTACACGCCGCCAAAGGTGATATAAGCCTTCCGGCCATTCAGTTCCGGCAGGTTGAAGTGCTTGCGGTACCAGCCGATACCGCCGGGCAGGTAGCCAGTGCCGCTGGAGCAGCTTTCATCAAAGGGCAGCGTCACCGACCAGTCGTGGGGCAGCGTTATGCCCTCCCAGGCGCTGTCGTCATAGCCCTTGTAGGAAGCCCTTTCGCATTCGCCCAGATGAAACCGCCAATTCAGATTAAAGGGAAGGGTTGTACGCATGCAGCGCGCTCCTTTCAAAAAGGGAGGGCTCACAAGCATGTTGCGAGCCCTCCGCCAACAATGGTTTTGCTTACTTCTTGTATACCGCGTCGATCTGAGCCTGGACTTCAGCCATAGCCCTTTCGATACCGGCATCCTTCAAAGCTTGACGGAACTCCGCCACATAAGCCTCGGGATTGTCGGTCTTGCCGAAGCAGATGACGGGAGCATAGGTGCGGAACACGTTGGACAGGTTATCCAGCTCGACGGAGATGGGATCGCGGTTGAAGACCACCTGGCCATAGGGGTAGTCGATCTTCACGGCGGCATATTCTTCCATCAGCGCATCGTAAGCGGGCCAATCCACGCGGGCATCACGGATTTCCAGGTTGTCGTTGCGGCCCCACCAGAAGTTGAGATCAACGCCGTCCACAGCCGGATCGGTGAAGGAGGCTGGGCGGGTACGGAAGCCTTCCTCGGTCAGTACATACTGCTGGCCTTCGATGCCGTAGTTGAACAGACGGTAGAAGGTGGGATCGTTGCGGATGAGGTCATAAGTCATCAGCGCGCGCTCGGGGTTCTTGGACTGGGCGGCAATGGCCATGGCGCCATGGGTGATGTTCAGGGAAACCACGTTACTGGCTTCCTTGCCGAACCAGAAGAAACCAACATCGCTGCCGGGCTGCCGCTCATTCATCATGAAGCGCTCGCCCTTCCAGGTCTGGGTGTGGTGCTGATGAGCACCGGTGACGCCTTCACGCAATTCCTGCACGACGTCGCCAGTGTAGTTCAGCACGTCTTCACGCCAGTAGCCGGCATCGGCCCAGGCTTTCATGGTCTTTGCGAAGTTCACCAGCTCGTCGCCTTCCAGATAGAACTTGGAAAGGGTGTAGAGGTTGTCCTTGTTCTCGCCGAAGAACAGCGGAACAGGCAGGCCTTCGATGGCGACAGCGCCGGTTTTGCTGGCCATCCAGCCGCCGAACATCTGATCAGAGTAGGAGGAACCGCTGCCGTTGGCATCCCACGGGATCACGTTCGGCATGGTGTCCTTGATGTACTGGAAGTACTGACCCAGTTCTTCCCAGGAATTCACGCCGTTTTCAAGGCCGGCAGCCTTGGCCCAGTCGCCGCGGTAGAGGAAACCGTGGTTGGTCCATTGCGCATAGTTGTCTTCGGGGGCGAAGTAGATTTCGCCGTTCAGCTTGCACTTTTCCCAGCGGTCAGCGGAAACGGATTCAAAGGTTTTGGGGGCGTAGGTCTTGAGCATTTCTTCGCTCAGGGGCAGGAAAGCGCCTTTTTCTGCATTTTCCCAGGCATTCAGCCAGTCAGTGGCGGTGCCGACCAGGTCGATGGAGCCATCCTGCATGGCCAGACCCAGGTTGTACTTGGTCTGCCAGTCGGCCCACTCGATCCATTGGACCTGGAGCTCGGCGTTGATGGCGGCAGTCAGCTTCTCGTTAAAAGCAGCAAGGACTTCATTGGTCTTGTTGGTGGGAACATTGCCGGTGACGTAATACGTCAGTACGACATGCTCGCTGGTGTCCACTCCCGGGAACCACGTGGAATAGTCCGTTTCGGCGGTTTCCGCCATAGCGGGCACCAGGCCGAGTGCCATGATGATGACCAGGAAAAGGGCTACGAGCTTCTTCATGCGTTTCTCCTCCTATAAAGTAGGGTTATGATCCAGCACTGTGCTTACACAGTGCACAAATCCAAAAGGAAGGGGGCTATTACCCTTTTACGGCGCCTACTGTGAGGCCGGACACAAAATACTTTTGCACAAAGGGATAGATCAATATCACCGGGCCAGTGGCCAGTACGGCAGTGGCCATTTTCAGCGTTTCGGTAGGCAGATCGGGAATGACGATGTTGTTGCCGGCCAGCGAGTTTTTCAGGCTTTGCACCGTATTGATGATGTTGTACAGGTGGTATTGCAAAGGCCGGTACGTAACCTTGGAGGTTAAGAACAGCGAGGAATAGTACCATTCGTTCCAGTACCCCAATGCCAGGAACAGGCCGATGGTGGCCAGAGCCGGGGTCATGGACGGGAGTATCAGTTTGTAGAAGATGGCAAAGTCTCCGGCACCGTCAATTTTGCCCGATTCGGTGATCTCATGGGGGATTGCCTTGACAAAGTTTTTCATGAGAATGATGAGCCAGGGGTTCATGAGCAGCGGCAGCAGCACGGCCAGGTAGTTGTCCTTCAACCCGTATATCTTTACGATAATATAGTAGAAAGGCACAAGACCCGCTGAAAACAGCGAGGTGAAGTAAATGTAGAACGAGATGACGTTACGGAAATGGAAGTCTCTTCGCTGCAGTGCATACCCTGTCATGGCGATGACCGAGAGACCGACAAACGTGCCGACAACTGTCAGAAGGATGGTCACCACATACGCGCCGATCAACTGGTCGGGAGATCTTAAAATCAGATTGTAGGAGTACAAGGAAAAGTCCGAAGGCCAGAGGGTAAAGCCGGACAGGCGGATGGCGGCCTCGGTTGAGAAGGAGGAGGCGATGATCAGCCAGAAGGGAATGATGCAGCATACGGCAAAAATGGCAACGAGTACGTAGGTGAATCCGCGGATGGTGCGGTCGGTCCAATCCAGTTTGACCTTGTTATTGCTCTTGATAACAACATTGGACATGTGGCTTACCTCCTTTCTCAGAACAATGAGTAATCCGGTTCGATGCGCTTGACCACACCGTTGGCAATCATAACGATGGCAAAACCCAATACGGATTGGAACAGTCCGACCGCGCTGCCCTGGGAGAAGTTGAAGTTGTTCATCAGTGCCCGGTACACATACGTTTCCACGATGTCGGTTGTTTTGAACAGCACGGAATTTGCGCCGACCAGGTTATAGAACAAGCCGAAGTTTCCTTTGACGATGCCACCCATGGCAAACAAAAGCAGGATGACTACCGTGGGCTTCAAACATGGGAGAATAATATACCGGATGCGTTGGAATCCGTTGGCACCGTCCACCCTGGCAGCCTCCAGCATGGATTCGTCAATGCCCGTGATGGCCGCAAAGTAGACCACCGTACCATAACCCGTTGTCTGCCATAGGTTTACCAGCACAATGATGAAGGGCCACGCGCCAGCCTGGGAGTAGAATTTGGGCATAACGCCGCCGGAAGAGCGCACCAGCGATGAAATGAAGCCGTAATCGTAATTGATCATGTTGTAGACCAGCAGGCTAACCAGAACGGCGGAGATGAAATATGGCAAAAACATCATCGACTGGGTCAATTTTTTGAATGCTTTGCTTTTGACCTCGTTGAGCAATATGGCAAAGGTTAGCTGAAAAAAATTGCCCAGGAGAATAAATGCAAGGTTATACAGTACTGTATTGCGAAGAAGAAGGCCCAATTGGCCGGACTCGAACAAAAACCTAAAATTCTGCAGGCCGATAAAGGGGCTTCCGAAAATGCCCTTGTTGTAATTGAATTTGGTAAAGGCGATGTATGCACCCGGCATGGGAGCATACGCAAACGCAAGGAAAAACAATATAGCCGGCAGGCACATCAAAAGAAGCGTACTGTTTTGGCTCACTTTCCTTAATAAAGGTGTTTTTCTATAGGTTAGCGGTGATGTGTTCACCACCTGATTACGGGAAGATACTGCTTTTCCCAGCACTAATACCACCTCATTTTGTAAACGCTTTCTCTATGTTTTCACTATATACTAAGTTTTTTCACTTGTCAACAGGAATTTTAGATGTTATTACAGTTAATCCAAAGTCATTATTGACATAATGCTGCACATATGCCTGACTACCGTTTATCACCAATTTATTCCGCATGTTATTTTTTACTCTAATTCAACCATTCATTCCATTGAAAACCCTAGATTTGTTGCGTTTTTCAGCCTGAATATACTTTTTCTGTGGCAGTATTGTGTACGCTTACACGATATGCTATACTTTCTTTATCCATCGGCTGCAGGTATTGCGCGGCCGGTGACAAGGGAGGAAAACAGATGGGCAGTGTGACCTTGGACAGGGACGGCTTTGTCCTAAACGGGAAAAGGCAGGTGCTTATGGTTGGCTCCCTGTTTTATTTTCGCATTCCCCGCGTGAGTTGGCGTGATCGTATGGAAAAAATGAAGCTGGCGGGCTACCATGCCCTGGACGTATATTTCCCGTGGAATTATCATGAAACATCGCCCGATGTATGGGATTTTGAATGCGAACGTGACGCGGATGCGTTTTTGACACTTGCAAAAGAAGCGGGACTTTTTGTTGTGGCAAGGCCTGGTCCCTATATCTGCTCGGAGTGGGATGGCGGCGGCCTGCCCGCGTACCTGTTCGCTTCCGACATGCGCATCCGTGACAATGACCCCGCGTACCTTGCGCGGGTGGCGCTGTGGTTTGACCGCATTCTGCCCATATTGCGCGCCCACAGCATCACAAAGGGCGGTTGCATCATCGGCGTTCAATTGGAAAACGAGCTGGATTTCTTCTCCGATACCAGAGACCGCCTTGGTTATATCGATGCACTGCGCAAGATGGCCCTTGCCCACGATATCGACGTGCCGCTGTTCTGCTGCTCGGGCCAGTCCGGGCTTTGTGCCTCCGGGGGCCTTGCGCCGGGGCTTTTTCCCGCCATGAACTTCTACCCCGGCCCCGACGAGGTGCTCTTTGGGCAAAAGGTGCTCTTTTATCAGAAATGGCTTCACGAACACGGGTTTCCGCTATTGATTACAGAAACCAACCGTGACCATCATTTCCTGCGCTTTTTGCTGCTGCTGGGCGCCAAGCTGCTGGGCCCCTACAACCAGGCCGGGGGCACCGACTTTGGGTTTACCACCGCCGTCAACAACTGGGGAACGCCTCTGTCCTTCCAGACCAGCGACTATACCTTCGCCTCCATGGTGTCCCCATCCGGGGAGCTGGACAAAAAGAAGGTGCTGGAGGCCCGCATCCTGCGCTCTCTGATCGACGCGCTGCCCGGCCTTTGTAAAGCCCAGCCCACGGCGCTGCCCGAGGGATTGATCGTGCCGGAAGGTGCCTTCGCGACGGCTTTGCAGCTTCCGGAAGGCGGAATTGTGGCTGGCATCATGCAGTATGCCAAAAATCCATCGGTGGCCATATGGCCGGAAAACGGGCATGCCATCCCCCTTCTGAGCGGCTGCTGTGCCTTTGTCATGAGCCATGTACCCCTTTCGCCTTTGGGGCTGAATGGGGAGATCACTTTCGCCGACGCGGTACCGGTTGAGGTATCCGGCGGGCGCTTGACCTTTGCGGCGGAGCATGAAAACACTTCTATCATCATCAACGGCAAACCGCTATCCTTTTGCGGCAGCGCGCCAGTCCATGTGGATGCCCTGGAGGTATCTCTGCTGCCATGGGAGGAAGCCGCCGCCTTTACCATGGAGAAAAAGGAAAGCGTTCCTGCTTTTATTGACTTTACATCAAAAGCAGTGGATGACGCTGATCTTATACAAGCGCTGCCTTCTGTTAAGGCGGAAAACGGCCGCCTTCACCTGGAACAAAACCATGTGTACCGGGGCATCGGCTTTTATGAGGCCGCTATTGACTGCGATCAGGCCAAGGGCATCCTGCTTGCGGACGCCGCCGATATCATCACCGTGTCCGCCTGGGATACGCACCTTGGCACCTTCTGCCCCGGCGGCCATCCCCTGTACCTGCCCATGGAAGGGATTAAAGGCACACAGCCCCTTTCCGTCCGGGCGGAGATATGGGGACACTGCAACTTTGACGACCACAGAAAACCCAGCCTGCGCATCAAGTCCATGCGCGGCGTAAAAAGCATCGTCTCCGTGACCTCGGTACATAAAATTCCTTTCTGGCTGCGCACCGATGGCATTTCCGGTATCGCGCCGCAGCTTGCGCCGCTGGGCTCCTGGCAAACGACGCAAACACCGGCCACAGGCACGTTCCATACCCGTATGCCGGTGCTTGGCAGCGCCCGGTTCCTTCATTTTGACGGCATGCTGGGCCAGGCGGACATTTTTGTCAACGGCCGCCCGGCGGGCAGGGCCGACCGTTTCCGCCCCTGGCTGGACATAAGCGCCATCCCGGAGGCGGAGGGGCTGCTTCACATTGAGTGCCATGTAACGAAGCTGGATTTTGAGGAGCCCTGCGGCGTGCCCGTATTGTATCAGGGGGAGCTTTTGCAGGATGTAACCATCAAGGCTTTGGGCGAACCGGAACTATATCAAGCTCTCGGCAGCGTATGTAAAAATGAACAGCCTGTAGCCCTGCCGCTTTATTTTAGGGATGGTCAAAGCATTGTGCTCCATGGTATAATCCCCAAAGGTGACCTGGAGATGGAACTTTTTGGCACGGGTATCCTGGCCACCATCATAAGGGGAGGCCATATCTGCGGGCGGCTTTTCCTGCACGGCGGGGAATATCCCGCCATGGCGGGCGGGCGTCCGGATACCGCGTATCTTCCCGCCTGCTGGGGTGATGATGTGTACATAACCCTTCAGTCCGTATCGCCCAAAGCAACGCTTATGAATATCAAATGCCGCACACCGGGAACGGTTATCCCGGCCTGAACGGCCTAGGCATCATTTTTAATGATATAACCGATTGAAGGATGATAAAGTGGCTGGCAACAACATCAACATTTATGACATAGCCAGGGAGGCGGGCGTTTCCATCGCCACGGTTTCCCGCGCCCTGAGCGAATCCTCCAACCCCCATTCCGCCAAGCAAAAAAGGGTGCTGGAAGTGGTTCGCAAGTACAACTACAAGCCCAGCGTCGCGGCCAGGGGCTTAAACTGCGGCCAGTCCCGCCTGATCAGCATCGGGCTGCCTGAAATTGCCAACCCCTTTTACAGTGAGCTTTTCAGCGCTGCCGACGAGGAGGCAAACTCCCAAGGC
>JAEZLW010000020.1 GCA_023415145.1 Bacillota bacterium
GCTCCGTGGGCAGGCCTTTTTGCTGGTCACGGCGCAGCATGGATAAGGCCGGATAATTGTTCCAGTCGATGCGGGACAAAACTTCCCCGTCGGAATAGTTCCTGTCCTTGCGGTTTGCCCAGTAGCCGATCTCCCTTTTCAGGCCGCCAAGCTCCGCCTCCGCCTTTTGCGTAAGCCCTTGGGCGTTTAGCAGCCTGGTGTAGTAATAGGCGGCCGTCTCCTCCTTGCTGCTGCCCTGCTTGGGGGGCACCGGCAGCCCGAATGTGTCTGTGCGCGCATACTGCCCGAGCCAGGCGTTTTTTTCAAACCAATCCCTATTGATATTTGCAGTATCGATGCCAAGGTTTGAAAGCTCCTGCAGCGCAGCCTTGTTGGTGGGCCGGGCATAGGGACGGAAGATTGGGCTGTCCGGATCCTTGGCTGATTCCTGAACAATCTTACGCAGCCTTCCGGCCTCCTTTGGATTCTCTTTGGAGAGCGCCATGATCTTCGAAAGGCTCTTTGACAGCGGCGAGACAAAATCAAAAAGCGCGGGCGTTTTATTTGCCTGCGCTTTTTTCTGTTTAATCTTATCGATGATGGGCGGCTTTTTATCTGTGCCGCCGGTTTCTTTGTCCGCTTCCTTATTTGTTTCGAACAGGTAGGGCAATTTTTGCATTCGTATAGGTTCATTGGGGTTAAAAGGAAGCAAAACCACCTCTCCCTTTTCACCGGTGTGGTTCGGCAAAGGAACCGCCCTGGGCCGCTCGCCTGGCTTGTGCCGCTCGGGCTCCACCCACTCAACCTTCCGCTCAGGAAGCTTTGTTTGAACCGCTTTCAACATCTCCGCCAGCCTTGCAAGCTGCCGCTTCCTCTCCTGCTCCTCTATGGCTTTTTGTTTGATGATATCAGGCATTCGCTGCTCCTCCTTAAGGCCGCCTTGGGCCCTCACATAATAAAAGACAACAAAAAAGCTCCCTCCGGCAGCGCCCGCCTTGCTTAAAGCGGAGGCTGAGCCCAAAAGGCAGCCTTTAATGACATCATATTATCATATGTGAAACCGGAAATACAAGGAAACCGGCGAAACGCTTACCCTCCAAGACAAAGTTAGAGAACTGCGACTCACCAACTCATATATGTGTTTCATATGCAAGCCCTAGGAAAAGCGTAGAATATATGGACGTTTCTGCCAATTTATGATAAAATACGCTAGAAATAAATCGGAGAAACATGGAAAGCTCATTGAACTGTGAGGGAACAAGGAATTGCGAATATACAAACGCTTTAAGGCCACAAATCAAGTAACTCTTCTTAATGGCGACTGCCTTGATCTCCTTAAGCAGTTGCCAGATGAATCGGTTGATCTTGTGGTTACTTCTCCCCCATATTGTATGGGTAAGGCATACGAGGATCCGCATAATGACATCCAAACATTCAAGCAGCAGCATATATCGATATTTGATGATCTATATCGTGCACTTAAACCAGGCGGAAGTATATGCTGGCAAGTTGGATACCATGTTTCTGAAAAGTGTATTATTCCTCTTGATTATATTATATATGATATATTTACATCTGCCAGCTCCGAGCTTAAATATCCACTTGTTCTTCGGAATCGGATAATTTGGACATTTGGGCATGGCCTAAACAGCACACGACGCTTTAGCGGACGTCATGAAACAATTCTGTGGTTTACAAAAGGATCAGAATTTACTTTTGATCTTAATAGTGTTCGCATTCCGCAAAAGTATCCGGGAAAGAAATCATATAAAGGTCCCCACAAGGGTGCATTAAGTGGAAATCCATTGGGGAAAAATCCCTCAGACGTTTGGGATATATCAGATGTGTGGGATATACCAAACGTGAAGGCGAAACACGTTGAAAAAACTGAGCATCCTTGTCAATTCCCTGTTGCTATCCCACAGCGACTCATTAAAGCTCTCGCTCCCGCAAATGGCTTGATTTTGGATCCTTATATGGGTTCTGGGACAACTGGTGTTGCAGCAATAATCGAGGGAAGACGCTTCATAGGCGCTGAAATCTACAAAAACTATTTTGACATTTCTAGAAGACGAATAACTGAAGCGGCTAACGGAGAAGCAAAGACTCGCGAAGATCGACCAGTAGCCGAACCAAATGCAAATGATGCCGTAGCAAAACTGCCGGAGGAATTCAGGAAGGCGAGGGAAGCCAATAATGGCTAAGACTACTAAAAAAAAGCATAGCCTTACGGCGGAACAGCTACAGTTGAAGCGACTCAAAGCTGCATTTAAGCGGAAGATTCGAAGTGTGTTTGTTGGCGCTGGATTAATCCACATCCCGACGAACGATCATGAAATGTATGTCGGCTTTCGTAAAGTTGAAGTCGATGCTCTATTCATATACGAGAACATTTGGTTACTCTGCGAAGACACAGTCAAAACAACGAACATCAGGGATCATATTCGTACCAAGAACGAAGCCTTCGATGAAATCAAACAGCATTTATCTGACTATATAGATAAATTGGTTGAGCTATTTCCTGATAAGGCCGAAATTTTGAATCATTATGATGCGGATAGAATAAAAGTATTTGGATTATACATTTCTCGCGAAGAGTTGGATTTATCTAGCGATGACATAAATCTGTTTAAGCATCTCACATTTGTAAAACCCCAAACCATTAACTATTTTCACTGGATAGTACAGTGCATAAAATTGTCATCAAGGAATGAAATATTCCGGTTCCTTGGGGTCAAAAACAGCCAAATAGGCTTAGTTTGTAGTTCGAGCAGCAGTACGCAAATTACTGCGCCGATTATCTATCCTAAGGAGTTCACAGGGTTAAAAAATAAAGTCAGAATCGTGTCATTCATGATGTCAGCTGAGGATCTGCTTAGCACTTGTTATGTGCTCCGAAAGGATAATTGGGATGACTCGATGTGGTTATATCAACGACTTATTGATAAGAGCAAAATAAAAAACATACGCGCATTCATAGAGTTGAAAGGGGAGGCTTTTTACAATAATATCATTGTGGCCTTGCCAGATAATATTTCATTTGTAGATAGCGCTCATCATTACCAGAACATTGAAGAGATAAATGATTTGGAAAGCGACTGCAAGTTAGTATTGCCTAAGGAGATGAATAGCATATGTGTTATTGACGGTCAACACCGCATATATGCTCATTACGAAAGTGGCCTAAATACCAAGCAGGAGCAAAAAATATCGACATTAAGGAAACAACTTCACTTGTTGGTCACCGGATTGGCATTTCCACCTGACATGACTGAAGAAGAACGAGTACGGCTACAAAGCGAAATATTTTTGGAAATCAACTCAAACGCAAAGCCAGTTCCACAAAATGTTCTGCTGCACATTAAGCGAATCATAAACCCAATTGCTGATGAAAGTATTGCTCAATTTGTCATTGAGAAACTTAACAAGGAAGGGGTATTCAAAAATATGTTACAGCTTTCTTCCTTGGATAATGCAAAGCTAAAAACAGCATCAATTGTTAGGTTTGCCCTCAGGTATCTTGTTACAGTAAAACCTGCTGATGGAAAGTACAGCTTATTCCAGTATTGGAACGGCGATCATGATGCTCTCCTAAAGATGAAAGGGAATGCTGTTTCTGATTATGTACATTTTTGCGCAAGTACACTTAGAAATTACTTTGGTGCAGTAAAGAAGAACTTGAAATCCAGCTGGGAGGCGGATGATTCGAAAATTCTGTCTGTCATTTCTATAAATGGCTTCATTATCGCTCTAACAAGGCAACTAGGTATAAACGGCGTTCAGGATTTTGATTGTTACGATAAAGTTTTCTACGGATGGCAGTGTGATTTCTCAAATGAGGGATTTTCTTACACTTCTAGTCAATATAGAAAGTTCTCCAGGCAGATTTTAATAGAGGCCTTTAGAATACCAGAAGCGATAGTTGAAACTTTATGAATCAGAGAGGTTTACAAGGGTATGTTTCCTTATTAGATTCGAAAAACATATTTTATTGCAATCGGTGTAATTCGGAGTTGCAACTCTGACATGACAGTATTAAAGAACTCCTTTTGTTTTACTTCATGCCCTGCTTTGGCTGTTTTGCTTTTCATTGTGTGGATCGCTCCCTCAATTCTTACAATGTCATCATTTGACAAATCCCCAGAAAAATAGAAGGCATATCCATCAACAGCTAATTTATATAGTTCCATCATGAAAGGTCATCTCCTTTTTCTTTCTCATTATACGAAATAGAATCAGGTACTATCCCTAAGCCCTTTGGTTTTCCTTCGCTTTTTGCTGTACCTCGCGGAACTTGGCTTCTTGCTGGGCTTACAATTCTGCCACCTGCTCCGCCAGCCTTGCAAGCTGCCGCTTCCTCTCCTGCTCCTCTATGGCTTTTTGTTTGATGATATCAGGCATTCGCTGCTCCTCCTTGTAATACAAATTCCAAACATTAATGCGTCGTCGCGGCAGCTCTTTTCGCGCAGGGCATCGTCGCCTTCCGCGGGGCGTAGCGCGGCGTTGCTTCGCTCCGGCTCCTTGCCCCGCTATCTGCAATAGCTCACCGCTTTGGACGCATTAATATTTTCCATTAGTATAAGGCCGCCTTGGGCCCTCGCCTTCATAAAAATAGACAACAAAAAAGGCTCCCTCCGGCAGCGCCCGCCTTGCTTAAAGCGGAGGCGGAGCCCAAAAGGCAGCTTTTAATGACACCATATTATCATATGTGAAACCGGAAATACAAGGAAACCGGCACAGAGACTTACATCCGCTTCATCCGCTTCAAAAGCAGGCTGAATAAGAATCCGGCAGCCACAATCGCAAGCCGGAGCCAGGGGCTTTTCACAAGGAACAGGGAGATGATTACCGACAGCCACAAAAAAACCAGGGCGGTTTTGAATACCTTTTTCCTGACCACCCTGCGCTCAATGAAATCACGAATATACTTTCCAAACAGCCTGTTGCTTTTGAGCTTTGCATACAGCTTGTCTGAGCTGCGTGCAAAACACCATACGGCCAGCAAAAGAAACGGCGTGGCCGGCACAACGGGCAGCAGAAAACCGATCACCCCCAGGGAAAGGCTCGCTGCGCCGGAAACCATCAGCACCGCCTTTTTCACCGTACCGGTCATATATTCACCCCGGTCCATTTTTTTGCGCCGGGGATATTGTTTGCACTTTTACCCTGTCTTACGCTTTTTGCAGGAATCGGGCCGGTGTCTGTCCAATGTACATAATCGTATGGAAATTTTCTGGAAAAAAAATGGTACAGGATGGGGGAGCAAGGATGGCGACAATGCTGGATTACCTGTTTTGGCGGGGGGATGTGCCGTTTTCCTGCTCCCCGTTCAATGATGTGGACAACCTGATCCTATCGGAATTTACATACCTTGCTTTGGAAAAGGCGCTGCCGGTAAGTGGCAGGATGACCGTCCGTGACCTGTACGAAGCCCTGAAGGACTGCCCCGACGCCTTCGGCTTTTTAAGCCAGGAAAACAACCGCAAAATGCTGGCGTTCATGGGTCAGGGGCAGCGCTTTTGCAATACGGAGGTTTGCTTTTACCTTGCCGAAACAGATGAAGTCGTGCAAAAGCAGTTTGCAGCCGTGACCTTTCTTTTGCCCTGCGGCACCGCGTATGTGGCCTTTCGCGGCACGGACAACACATTGGTTGGCTGGAAGGAAGACTTCAACATGGCCTTTTCCTGCCCCGTGCCCGCCCAGGTGGAAGCGCTTGCCTACCTGGCAAAGGCTGCGGACATGTTTCCCCTGCCGCTACTCGTGGGCGGCCACAGCAAGGGCGGAAACCTTTCTGTGTACGCCGCGGCCTATGCCTCCGAGGAGGTACAAAACCGCATCCTAACCGTCTACAGCAACGACGGCCCGGGCATGGACGAAGCCACCATCAATAGCCCTGGGTACCAGAGAATTGAACCCAGGCTGCGCTCCATCGTACCCGAGTTTTCCATCATCGGCATGCTGCTTCACCAGCACAGGCAGCATCAGGTGATCAAAAGCTGCGCTTCGGGCCTTTCGCAGCACGACCCCTTTTCCTGGTGCGTACAACGGGATGCCTTTGAGCCGGCGGAACAACTGAAGCCCGCCAGCATCCGGATTGACGAAATATTGGATACCTGGCTGTTTGACATGAGCACCGATGAGCGCATGTCCCTGATTGAAGCGCTCTACGCCGTATTGAGCGCCACCAAGGCCTCCACCGTTGAAGACCTTCGCGGCGGAACGCTGAAAAAAGCCGGTGCCATCCTCTCGGTGCTCCGGCATATGGATTCTTCCTCCCGGCATCTGGTGCTTAAAAAGCTGGGCGGGCTGGTGAGCGTCGCGGTAAGCGGAGCCAGGAGCGAACAGGAGAAGGCGGAACAGGCGGTAATGTGATGCTGGCAGCATTTCAAATTTGAAAGACAATCTGAATGAACAAACGGTGTCCCGGCTGTATCCCAACAGAACAGGCTGCTATTTAAGCGCGATGTACGCATGGGGGATGCCCAGTGTTCCGGGATAGACCGCCACATCCACCGTATCGCCCACGCCGATTTTTGCGTACTCCTCCTTTGACACCATCAGGTCCCAGGTACCGTTTTCCTGAGATACAAAGACATGGTACCTGTCGGGGGAGCGGCTGCCACGGCTGATACTCATGCTTTCCACCGTGGCGGTGCGCATGGCTGGCGCGGCAAAGTCAAAAGCGCAGTTCACCTGCACCACCGCGCAGTAGCTGTATACAAGCAGGAACACAGCGGCGGCGATGGCAGCGGGAGGGCGCTCACGATATTCGCGGGTGGACAAAAGGAACAGCACCATCCCGGCTGCCCACAGCCCCAGCGTGTAAGGCCAGACAGGCGTATAGCTTAGCAGGTTGTGGTCCATCACCGCACGAAAGAACATTGCGGCGCAGGGCAAAAGGAGCGTGAACATCACACTGCCCCTGCTGGTTTTCGCGTTCCCCTTGCGCTCGTACAGGCAGATGCCGGGCTTTACTGTATACGCAATGAACCCCGCGAGCGGCAGTGCCAGGCAAAGCGCCATGCCCCAGGGATAGGTGCGCATATCCAGCAAAAACAGGCAGGTAACAAACACGGCCACGGAAACAAGGTTCAGGCAAAGGGCCAGCCTCCTGGCGGTGAATTTGCAGCCCGGCGCGCTCTTTGCATACGGGTTCATCCGCTTTGGCTTGGCCCGCTTTTTACGCTGGTCCCGCAGGACGGCTGCCATCAGCGCTCCGCCCAGACACAGCGCGGAAAGGATGGCCGAATACGGCTTTGGCAACGTAAGGACCAGCACAAAAACGCCCATACTGCCGGCAATGTACAAGAAAAGCCCGGTCCCAGAGGCGATAAAGGCCGGCCCTCCCAGCACGCCTGCCAGGAAAACAAAGGCCAGCACCTTGTTCAAAATGTCCGACTCCAGCCGGTTGACATAAAAGAGCGCCGCAATCCCCGCCGCCGTGATGACAAGCCCGGGGATCAGCTTTTTTTTCCAGCTTCCTTTCATACACCCTCCAGAAAACAGAGCCTCCGGCCTCGACATGCTATACGTAAATGGTAAAATAACTACCATCAAATGTCAATCATTTCAATTTGTCCCGGTGATGGCATATGCCCCCTTCCGCCTCCCCCTCACGCATCTGTCCGTCAGCCCCATTTCCTCCGCAATTTTAACATCCGTCCATCCGGCACCATAGTAATACCGCAATATCGCCCTGTCCGTCATGTCCATCACCTGATCCAGCAGCTCCTCCAATTGCATCAGCAAATCCACGGCCTTCTGGCGCTTTTCAAAAAGCGTCTGTTCGTATCCCTCAATTTTCTGGTTTTGCGCCGCGTCCGGCCGGTTGGTCCCCCTGGGCATGCCCGTCGGCGCATGGCCCTTCACCGCCCTGGGCCCGCCAATGGACCCCAGCCTGAGGATCTTTTGTTCAATGGCGCTGATCTCCCGAACGGCATACCGGCAGGCAGCCATCATCTCCTTAGCGTTCATCCCTGCACCTCCCCATTTATCCCGGCCCATCCCTTCCCCCGTTCATGGGAGGGTTGGGAGGGTTTGACCCGTTTTCTAGAAAGTGTCTATCGTATTTTCATGTTCTTGTTTTACGGCATGCCAAAGAAGCCCCACCCGCTTTGGACAGTGTCAGCAGCCTTCAAAGCCCGTATGATTCGGCCTGTGTTCCTTTCGCAAATGCAGCCCGATGTACACCACCGCACTTGTCTTTCTCTTTTGATACCTTTTTTGCATCTCCCGCCCGAACCTTGTGCCGCTCATCTCTATCTCGTGACCATTTTTCGCCCAGGCGGCATATGCGCGGAACAGCTCTCCGGCGGAGGCCTCCCCGCCCGGATCGCAGCACTCGCTCAAAAACGACGCCAGCACATCCATCTCCGTCCTGTATTCCCTGCAGGCGTTAAGCACCGAAGCCGGCGGCTTCAGCCCCTCCCGCTGCCACATCAGGCAGCCTTCCGCCGCCCAGTGAAGGATGCCCGGCAGCTCCTTGCGCAGCTTGAATTTCAACTGCTTGTCCATTTTACTGGCCTCAATCCGGACACCAAAGGGAATCAGATGGATTCTCGACCAGATGCCCTCGTCCATCCCGCGGATGCAGGGCTTGTGGTTGGTGCACATCCAAAGCTTGAACTCCGGGGTAAACTCAAACTCGTTTTCATACTTGGCACAGGCCGTTACCCTGTCGCCGCCGGTCAGCTGCTTGAGCAGCCCTTCGTTCAGCCTCAAGCCCTCATTGGGCTCCGAGCAGGTAACAAACCGTGCACCCTTGAGCCTGGCGATGTCTGATGTGGGCCCGCCGGATGACTGCTTCAGCATGATGGTTTCCGGCTGAATGTTCACCGCGTAATCGCCCATGATTTCCGAGATGATGTCCAGAAACGTGCTTTTCCCGTTGCGGCCCGTTCCGTACAGGAAGAAGACGCAATGCTCCTGTGTGCTGCCGGTCAGCGAGTAGCCTACGGCTTTTTGAATGTATTGGATCAGGGCCGTATCACCGCCGAATATCTCCGACAGAAACCTGTCCCACAGCTTGTGCTCCGCCTTCATGGAATACTCCGTGCGGGCGATCTTTGAAATCAGATGTGCTTTGTCGTGGGGCTGCAGGCTGCCTGTTACAAGGTTCAGCTCGCCGTTTTTAACGCACAAAAGGGACGTGTGTTTGTCAAGCGCGGCGGTGTTGACCGGCACCCGGTGCTGGGATTCCGTCAGCATACTGGTTTTCGATTTGCTGGAGCGGCTTATCTTCATGTGCCTTGTATAGTTCTTCTCCGCCTCAGTCCTATCGGCAGCCTCTGGCAAGGCGTCCAGATAGTCCTGAAGTCCGCAGCACATATCCTCAATCACCTCGTCGGCCATGCGCTTTGCTTCGCCGTTTTCATCATACACCCAGCAGCGGCCGTCATAGTACATCCATTTTTTCGCCGTATAATTATACAAAACAGATTCGCCAAACCTGTCGGTAAACCGCTGGGCGTTGCCCGTGTCGTCAAAGGTGTACAGCCTGGCCTTTGGCCTTTGGCCGGGCAGCGCCGTGCCGGCATGCGCCGCGTACTCCGGCGGAGGCTGGTACACGTTATGGCAGGATTTTACAGCCTTGGCGATGGTCTGCGCGCCGTATGTGCTGCCGGATTGAGCCCGGTCCCACTTGAGCCGCATCAGGCCGGATATGCGAAAGAGCCTGTCCATCATCGCTTCGTTTTTGCTTGTCCAAAAGGCAAGCATCGAGCACAGTGCGAAATCCGCCTCCGACTGGCTGGGGTATTTCGCACTCCAGCGCCCGGCGTACAGGTCGCAAAACGCTTTTCCCTGCTTCGATCTGCCGGCGAGCTCCAATACATTGTCCTCCGATAGGTTCAATGGCGCAGCCCTTGCAATGCCGGTGGTGGGGGCTTGACCGCCGCCGATGTACTTTTCGTGCAAAGGCCGGATGGCTTCGTTGCAATCGGCAATGCTTTTGTATTCTGAGGCAATCCTGCCGGTGACCACGAAAAACCGGGCGGTATCGTACATTTCCACGTTCCCACAGCGCCTGCCGCCTTTTGGCAGGGCCCCTTTGCAGAGGATGTGAATGCCCTTGCCCGATACGCTGTACTCCGCGTAGGACTGAAGCGTGTGTATGCATTCCGCCACGATGTTGTCCATGAAGCCTTTTTGGTACTTCTCAATGGCGTCCCCGGCGTTGTCGATGTCCACGCCGAAGTAGCCGTTTGCGAACATGAACCCGATGCCGGAGAATTTATGGGATTCCGCCAGCGCCTTGTGAAAACCGGCCCAGGTATCCGGATTGTTGGCCATCGCCTGCCCGCCTGTTTTGGGATTGACGGGCACCTTTTTCACCTTGCCCGGCCGGCCCAAATCCGGTATGGCCTGCCAGCACACCCACTGGTTCAGCTTCTTCAGTTCATCCGGGACATGCTCGTACATGAATGCGGCTCCTTCAAATTGCTGTCCTTCGTGTGCTCCACGGCACAAAGCCGCGCATCGTACCAATCGTCCGCCGGATCACAGCCCAACAGCTTCCATCTTTCAAATACTGACAGCACCTTCGCCTTTTGCTCCCCCCTGTCCGGATACCCGTCAAAGCGGTCAAGGTTCATGGGTGGAAGCCTCCCGCGATGGATGGTCTTGTACAATCCTGTTCAGCCTGTGGTTTTCGGCCTTGACCGCATCCAGTTCTTTTTCCACCTCGTCCCTTGCGTTCCTCTCGCACCGAAGCAGCCAGTTTTGATGAGCAATGTGCTCGTTCAGGGCATGCAGGATATGCTCCATGATGCGCCTCCTTTCAGCCTTTTGATCCGCTCAAGAATCTTGTGTACAAGCATATGATACACCATGTTCCTTGTGCAGTCAATACCTCGTCCCCAAATTTCTTGAGTGGCACTTTCTAGCCCTAAATCAAGAAAAGACAATGTGTTTATGTATTCTTCATTCTCTCTTAATTGACAAAAAGCACCATAAACCTTACAATCATTATGATATACATCTGTTCATACATGGCATGCCCATCCGGTCTTAAAAGCGCAGCACATGAGTATCGGAGTGTATAAAAATGAACAATGCGGGCGGCGGCAGAACCAAAGGTTCCCTGGCGCAGTGGGATATGACCGGAATGAAAGCATCCCTGATACGCATAACGGTGCTTGCGGCCTTATTTACCGCATTTTTTTGCATTGCGCTGCTTCCCAAAGAGGCCAAAGCCTCGGCCGCATACGGCACGAACCTGGTGGTGAACGGAAATGCTCAGGTAAGCGATGCGGAGGAACCGTTGGGTTGGACTCGTTCAGGAACCAATTTTATTGTATTGACACTGTCCAGTGGCTTGATACCGGAACCATTTTCTTCGGACGGCGGCAATGTATTTGACTTTTCTCCTGATGCGCCTTATCCCGCCTCGGAGACCTTGTCTCAGACCATTGACATTTCCAATCTGGCATCAGATATCTATGAAGGCTTTGTAAATATTCAATTGAGTGCTGAAACCAGGAAACTTCTTGCCAGTGCAGGCAATACGGTCAAGCTTGAATTGTTGGGTGGTTCAAATGCCGTTCTGGAAACGTATCTGGCCAGCGGCACGTCAGTTGACAACATCTGGGAAACGCTCACCATCAACCAGGATTCCATACACAGAGAAACAAGAAAGCTTCGTATAACGCTGTCCGCATCGATTGTGGATGCATCCTACACAGATTATGTTGAGTTTGATGGCATCAGCCTCACGCTTGAAAATACCATCAAAATCATTACATCCGCCTCTGTCTCCGGCATCGTCGCCCCTGTGACGGGGGCAACCCCCATCACCATAGCAGACCTCACCATGGGTTCTTCAGATTATACGGCGCACATCATTACCTGGTACGGCCCGCATGGAGCCGCGGAATTTGAACATGGCAGTTTCCGGGCTTCCTACCCCTATACGGCCGGCATTACATTGAAAGCGTCTGCCGGGTGCAAATTTGAATCAAGCGGAAGTCCGCTGCCGGTGAACGGGGTATATGCGGGCAATGTCAGCGGCGGGGATGTGGAAGGCAACATACTGATCTTTCTCGTGGAGTTCCCGGTAACGGAGGCATTGGCCGCCACCAGCATAGAGATCATCAATCAACCGTCCCTGCTTTCCTACATTGAGGGGCAGGCTTTGGATATATCCGGTCTTTATGTGAAGCTGACCAGCAACGATACCTCCGTCAGGTGGGTGACTGCAGGGGAGTTATCCACCTGGGGTATCACAGTAGACCCCGCGAACGGAAGCACACTGATAATGGCAAACCATGGCCAGCCGGTTTCGCTTAGCTCAAGCGGGATCACAGCAACCACCAATGCGCTGACGGTTATACCCGCCACCTATACCATTTCGGCAAGTCCAACACCCTTGGCTTTCGCCAATGCTGTCCTTGGATATGGTACCGCCCCCGCAGACCAAACCGTAACCATCACAAATACCGGCAATTCCCCCGTTACGCTCACCCAGCCAACCAGTACCCATTTTACGTTGAGTTTATTCAGTCAAACCAATCTAAACGCCGGGGCCAGTGCCTCATTTACCGTACGGCCAAAGACGGGCCTGGGTGTTGGTACGTACAGCGAGACGATCACGGTCAATACGGACCACTCCACCAGCGCCTCTGTGAACGTGACCTTCACCGTGGAGGAGCCAACCTACACCATTTCAATAAGCCCGGACAGCCTTGTCTTTGACACTTATGTGGAAGGAAGTATGCATCCGCCTTCGGTCATGCAATTTGCGATAACCAATACGGGGAATTCGGCTGTGACCATTGACTCTTGGGTTATGCCCACGTACTTTGACACCACACTATTCCCCCCTTATTACATAGGTGCAGGTGAAACGCATTTTTTCAATGTAGAGCCTTCCATGGTCCTGTCAGCAGGGACGTATATTGAAACGCTCACGCTGTATACAGATCAATACACCAGCGCCAGCATCAATTTAAGCTTGACAGTGGAGCCTCCTTTCTACGCCATTGAGTTAAGCCCGACCAGCATTGACCTTGGCAGCATGGTGGAAGGAAGCAGCTTGCCGCCAATATTCGAAATGGTGACCATTGAAAATATTGGAAACGCGCCTGTAACCCTTGCCGCAGCGCCCGTATCCACGGCCTTTGGATTCCCCGACTGGTTCCCCATGTTCATTGATCCTGGCTTTACGTGGTTTTTCCACATAGAGCCTGTGACGACCCTTGCGGCGGGCGTTTATCATGAAATGCTCGTGATTCAAACGGAACAGGGTGCAAGCACCAACGTGGATGTAAGCTTCACCGTGGAAGATGCCACCCATACGATAACGGCCAATCCTGCGAGCCTTGACTTTGGCAGCGAGATAGAAGGCTACGCCCCCGCGCCGGCTATCCAGCAGGTTCTGATCACCAATACGGGCAACTCCAGCGTGACTGTCACATCCGCCCCCGCGTCAGTAAACTATGATATTGCCGGCCCCTTCCCCATCACCGTCCCGGAAGGCGGCTCATTCGTCTTCACAGCGCAGCCCAAGTTCGGTCTGGGGGCTGGAACCTGCAACGAGACCATTACGGTGCATACGGATCACTCAACCAGCGCCAATGTGGATCTTACTTTTACGGTACAGCCCGCCATCTATACGGTTCAGGCGGATGCAAGCAGCCTGACTTTCTTAAGTGAGATAGAAGGCTATGCTTCCGCCCCCGCCGCCCAGACCATCACCATCACCAACATGGGCAATAAGGATGTAACGCTGACAGCACCAACCAATGCCTATTTCGACATCACAGCCCTCGATCCGCTGACTTTATCCCCTGCCGCCACAGCCCGCTTTACCCTGCAGCCCAACACGGGCCTTATGGCAGGCAGCTATACCGAGACCATCAATATTGAAGGCTCCAACGGAGCGGAAGCATCTGTGGAAGCCCGCTTTACCGTCACCCCGGTGCCCACCTATGAAATCAGCGCAAGCCCGGAAAGCCTTTCCTTCGGCAGCCTGGCGGAAGGGTACCTGCAGCCGTCTGCCAGTGTGGTCACCGTCACAAACACAGGCAACCAGGGCATAGCTCTGTATCAGCCAGGCGCAGCCCATCATGTGGTCGGCCCCATATCAAAGGATTTCCTTGAGCCTTATGATACCGCAACCTTCTTTATCAAACCCAAGCCCGGTCTGCAAGTGGGGATCTATAACGAGACAATTCGCATCCTGGGCTCCATGGGCATAAATGCCCAGGTGGAGGTGACCTTCACCTGCATCGAGCCCAATGATGATTACCAGGTCACAAGCGGCGACGGCGGCACCTACCAGCAGGATGGCTCCGGCCCCCCGTCCCTTTCCTTTACCGCCAACGGAAGCATTCAAAACTTCACAGGCCTGACCATCAACGGCCAATTGGTGGATGAAGACGATTACGATGTGTACGAGGGCAGCACCATCGTCGTCCTGCATCAGGACTTTTTGGATACCCTGCTCCCCGGCTCCTATACCTTGCTCTTCCACTTTACCGACGGCTCAGCCGATGCCGCCTTTGTGGTGCAGGACACAATGCCCGTGACCGGTGACAACAACGCGCTTTACATATTCGGCGCTCTCATGGCGCTGTGCCTTTTAGCCCTGTGGCTGATGAAAACAAAACACCTTAAAAAGATAAAAAGCCATCCATGATCCCCCAGGAAAGGTGCGTAAGATGCCTCTATGATGAACCGAAAATTCTTCTGGCTTCCTGTTCTTGCAATGCTGGCGCTATTGCTTGTGCCATCCTTCGCGCTGGCGGCTAACTATTTTATCAGCAGCGAAGCCGATATGATCAACTTCGCAAACAGCGTCAATGGCGGCAATTCCCATTACGGTGACACCTATGAACTGACGGCCAATATCACGCTTTCCGGAAATTGGTTACCCATCGGGGTAAATTTTGAAACCGATTTTTCTGGCACCTTTGACGGAAAGGGTTATCAAATCGAATATACCACCAGCGGTTCGGAATATGCCGGCCTTTTTTATCGAATCAGTTCATACGGAACGGTCAAAAACCTCCGTGTGAAAGCCTCGGTTTCAGGGGATTATGCGGGCGGCGGCATCACTGTTATTAACTACGGGAATATAGAGAAATGCTCGTTTGAGGGAACGGTCGATTGTACTGATTTTGCTGGCGGTCTGGCAGGGGCCAACCATGACACGGGCACGATCTCCAATTGCTTCAACAAAGGGACCATCAGTGCAATTTATGCGGGCGGACTTGCGTCTTTCGCTAATGAAGGCACATTCACCAATTGCTACAATGTTGGCACGGTGAATGGAACATATTACAGCGGCATGATAGGGATGGCTAGCGGTTCCATAATACATCATTCCTTCTGGTTGGACACTTCCTGTGCCGCTGTGATTGGTTATGATATGTATGGAAATAGCATACAAAATGTGGAGCGCTTTGACAGCAGCGGCAATTTATATGCACCCGCCCTGGGACAGACGACGCTGCTGGATGCCTTGAATAACCACACCGATATATGGGCCATATACGACACCGGATACAACCACCCTGTGTTTAAAACCATTGCGGCGTCCCCGTTAGGCCTCAGCTTTGGCAGCACAGAACCAGGCTATGAGGAACCTTCAACGCAGACGGTGACCATTGTCAACGCGGGGGAAAACCCGATCACGCTGAATGCTCTTCCCGAGTCTTCAAGCTTTACGCTTGGCCCGCTGTCTGCAACCAATTTGCCATCGGGCGCCAGTGCCACCTTTACCGTAGCGCCCAAAACCGGGCTGCCCATCGGAACATATTCGGAAGACCTGACCATCAGCGATTCATACGGCTCCGCAATCAACATTCAAGTGTCCTTCACCGTCTTCCCACACCTCATCAGATCCGTCATCGTCGAAGGCGCAACAGCCC
>JAEZLW010000034.1 GCA_023415145.1 Bacillota bacterium
TCCGTCCCACGCGTGTGTTGTCAGCCTTGCGGTCCTGTAGGCCGGGAACGGGGTTGGGTGCTGTCTCCCAGCGGTAGTCTTGACCTTTTTGGCGGATGTACATATCAATGACCTGATGGCTGGGCACGGTGCCTGGATCATGGTTCATCTTGTTCTGGAACTTGAAGAACTCATAATCTTTGGGCAGCATGTTCACTGGCTTGTAAATCTCCTTTTCCGCGGAGAAATCCACCATGTTCAGCGCGCTGCGAACATAGTCGATGTTGGATTTGAATTTAATCGGCTGCGGGAAATCGCCGTTGCCCACCACCTGCTGCCATTGCTTGTTTTCGTTCTGGGCGAGCAGCTGGGCAGCCTTGTGCAGGTGGGCTACCTCCATGTCAAAGCATTGCTCCCATACCTTTTTGATGTAGGGGTCGGTTTCATCCTGCATGACCGACCAGTACAGGTACGCCTCGGTGTATTCGTGCATAACGAGGCTTTCAAGCCAGGTGCATTTCACATCCAGCAGTCCGCCGTATTGGGTCACATGCTGCTCCTCGATGAGGGCGATCTCCTGATACAGGCGCCGGCCCAGGTCTGAGGAGTAAAAAGGACCCACGTTCATGTAGTAGTTCATGGTTTGCTGCTCGGCGGCGGTGATAATGCCCACGTGCAGCCGGGTGCCGATGTCGGCGGTCTTGAAATCCACCGGGGCGGGCAGCGCGTCGAAGGGGAAGCGGTGCTCGGAGATGGTGGGACGGCCCGGCATGATCTCGGTGTAATGTCCCACCAGCTTTTCGGCCTTAACGCCTTGTTCCATTTCCAGCAGGTCGGCGTAGCGGTACAGGTGGTCAAAATCCTCCAGAAGCGCAAAATCCAGGGCGGATTTCACAGAGGCATCCTTTTCGCACTGGGCAAGGATGGCTGTCAGGTCTACGGCCAGCTGCTCGTAGCCTATGGTGTGCTCCAGCAGATTTTCATTAAGCGGCTTTAAGCAGGCAATCTTTTTTTGCTGCTGCTGCTCCTGGCGGCGCACCACGGCCAGTTCACGGCGCAGGTCGTTGCAGGTTTCATGCCTGGAAAACTGGTGTGAGAACCAGACGGCTTCAAATTCCGTACCGTTCATAAGAATGACCCGGTCCCTTGTATAGGGATCGATTTCATTCTTGTCGTAGGAATTGGGGTACATCTGGTTCCAGTCCATGAAACCGTCGTTGATGTTCATGGGTTTCAATGTGAATGGATTCACGCGCATCGCTCCTTTGATATTGAATCAGATCCATTCTTTCCGTATGGCAAGCAGAACATGCGCACAAACAAAGGTGCTGTGGTATAATCATGTTGGCAAACCATTTTTATCATGGAGGGTTTATGATGCTGAAGACGCAGCGCTTGACCATTCGACGTTTTGCCCCGGAAGATGGGGCTGATTTGTTCGAATACCTATCCGATCCCAAGGTGGTGCATTATGAGCCTTATGATGTGTTTACCATGGATGAAGCCAGGGAGGAAGCCGGACGCAGAGCATTGGATGATGCTTTCTGGGCCGTTTGTATAGACGATGGGCGGAAGTTGATCGGAAATATTTATTTGAACAAGCTGGAATTTGACACCTGGGAGCTGGGATATGTTTTCAATGCGGCATATCAAGGCAAAGGCTATGCTCTGGAAAGCGCGAGAGCTCTTATTCATCATATTATTTCAACGCACAATGCCAGGCGCATCGTAGCCTATTGCAATCCCGAAAATGAAAAATCCTGGCATTTGATGGAGCGGCTCGGTATGCGAAGGGAGGGGCATCTTCTTGCGAACATTTACCACAAAAAGGACGCAAATGGATGCCCTGTTTGGCACGATACGTACGAATATGCCATCCTGGCTCAGGAGTGGCAATAAGGCGCTTTGTCAGCATTTTTCGCACTTCTTTGTATCCTCCGGCATTTTGTGGTAAACTACTGTGGAAGGCTTTCGGGCCATTTTGGAGGATATCCGTATGAAGGAAACCTTTCTCATCGTGGACGGCAACAGCCTGATACACCGGGCTTTTCACGCGCTGCCGCTTTTGAATACGTCATCCGGTGTATACACAAATGCCGTGCAGGGATTTTTCGGTATGCTTTTCAAGGTCTTTCAGGAGGAAAAGCCCCGTTACTGCGCCGTGGCCTTTGACGAGCACGGCCCCACCTTCCGACACGCGGTGTATGCAGACTACAAGGCTGGCAGAGCGGAAACGCCACAAGAGCTTCGGCCTCAGTTTGCGCTGATCAGGGAGCTGCTTGCGGCCCTTCATATCGGCGTGTACAGCATGGAAGGCTATGAAGCGGATGATCTGATCGGTACCATCGCCAAAAAGGCGGATGCCCAGGGCTTTCGGGCGCTGCTGCTCACGGGCGACCGGGATGCGCTGCAATTGGTGGACAACAATGTATCCCTGCTCTTTCCCAGGAAAGGCTTTTCGGAAACGATGCTTTTCACTCCCGTGACGGTCAAGGAGGAGTATGGCATCACCCCGGAGCAGGTCACCGACTGGAAGGGGCTGATGGGCGATTCCAGCGACAACATTCCCGGCATTCCCGGTGTGGGGGAAAAGACGGCTGTGAAGCTGCTTGCCCAGTTTGGCACGCTGGAAAAGGTGCTGGAAAACGCGCAGTCCATCCCAGGCAAGCTGGGGGAAAAGGTTCGGATCAATGCGGAGATGGCCCGCTTTTCCAAAGACCTGGCGACGATCCGCCAGGACGCACCTCTGGAGGTGAGATTTCCGGACTGCCGCTTAAGCCGCCTGCAGGAGGGGATGCCCCTTTTTCAAAAATACGAATTGAACAGCCTTTCCCGTCGTCTTGCCGCCTTTGCGGGAGAGGGGGAGGGCATTCCGGAAGTTCCAAATCAGCAGGGAATGGCTTTCGGCCCATGGGAGGAACTTTCGGGTCTTGCGCAAATTCGGGAAACGGCTGTTCAACTTTCGAATGGGCCTGGGCCGGTAGCTTTGTATCTTGGCGACAGCCTGACGCTGGCGGCAGATGGACGGCGTTATCGGGTAACGCTTCAGGGGGATTTGCTTTCTCCCGGGCTTGTAAAGGGCGATGTGCTTCTGGCTCTATCCCTGCTGTTTTCAGGGCAGGAGCTGGTGGTACACTATTTGAAAAGCCTTTTGCATATGCTTTGGGATATTTCCGCACCGCTGCCCAAAAGGGTTGTATGGGATACCATGGTTGGCGCATACCTTATCAACCCACAGGAGCGCAGCTATGCCCTGCATCACTTTACCGCAGGCGGCGAGGAGGATGCTTCTCAGCTTCTTCCGCTGTACAAGGCCCAGCAGTCGCAGCTATCGAAAAACGATGCGCTGGCTTTGATGCTGGACATGGAGCTGCCCTTGTGCCATGTGCTGTTTACCATGGAGCGGGCGGGCTTTGTTGTGGACAGGGAAGTTTTAAACCGCCTGGGAGCGGAGTTCTCGCAGCAGATTGAAACCCTTCGCGAGCAGGTTTATACGCTGACCGGTGTCCGCGGTTTCAACCTCAACAGCCCGCAGCAATTAAGCCGCGTACTGTTTGAAACGCTGGGCCTGCCTGCCGGGAAAAAGAGCCAAAAGGGCTATTCCACCAGTGCGGACATCCTGGAGGGGCTCATTGATTTGCACCCGGCCATCACGCCGCTGCTCAATTACCGCCAGCTTGTCAAGTTGAACGGTACCTACATCGAAGGCCTCTTGCGGCTGATGGGCGCGGACAGCCGTGTGCATACCACCTTTGACCAGGTGGGTACTGCCACGGGCCGCATATCCAGCAATGACCCGAACTTGCAGAACATCCCCGTCCGCTCCGATCTGGGGCGGGAGATTCGCAGGGCTTTCATCCCGCAGCCGGGCTGGGTGCTACTCGACGCCGACTACTCTCAAATTGAGCTTCGGGTTCTGGCTCACCTAAGCGGAGACAGGAACATGGTGGAGGCCTTCCAATTGGGCCAGGATATCCATACACGCACCGCATCGGAGGTTTTCGGCGTGCCCATGAGCGATGTCACGCCGCAGATGCGCTCCAGCGCCAAGGCTGTCAACTTTGGCTTGGTCTATGGCATCAGCGATTTCGGCCTGGCCAGGAATACCGGCGTCACCCGCAAGGAAGCTGCGGAGTTCATGCGCCGGTACTTTGAGAGGTATCCAGGCGTGAAGTCTTTCATGGAGGATGCTGTAAAAAGCGGTAAGGAAAAGGGATACGCCCAAACGCTTTTTCACCGCCGCCGGAACCTGCCTGAGCTATTGAGCCCCAACAGCAATACCCGCAACTTTGGCGAGCGTGTAGCCATGAACGCCCCTGTGCAGGGCACCGCGGCGGACATCATCAAGCTGGCCATGGTCAGGGTTTACGCAGCCCTTGAAAAAGAAAAGCTGCAGGCAAGGCTGACCTTGCAGGTGCACGATGAGCTGCTCATTGAATGCCCGCCGGAAGAAGCTGAAAAAGCTTCCGCCCTGCTCAAGGACTGCATGGAGCAGGTGGTAAGGCTGAAGGTGCCGCTCATCGCCGAAGTGAACCAGGGGCCGAGCTGGTACGATACAAAGTGACCCAGGGGCTCCGCCCCTAGGCACCCCGGCAGGGGATAAAATCCCCTGCACCCCTCTATTTATCAAAAAATCCAAACAATCTCATCCATGCTGAACTGGCATGAAAAATAGCTGTAAATGCGTTATATCCATATCCTCCATAGGTTTAAACGTGACCTGTCAAGCATACGACAGAGGACGGGGAGGCCAGCAAATGTATGTAATCGCCCTCACCGGGGGCATCGCCAGCGGAAAAACAACGCTGCTGAACGCACTTCAAAAGATAGGCGCGCCGGTGATCGACGCCGACCAAATTTCCCGCTCCCTGACCGCCCCGGGAGGGGAGGCCTTGCCCAGCATACGGGAAGCCTTTGGCGATGGCGTTTTTCATGGGGACGGTACACTTGACCGCAAAGCGCTGGCAGATGTTATTTTTGCCGATGAGGAGAAAAGGCGCTGCCTGGAGGAGATCATTCACCCAATGGTAGCCCGCCGCATCAAAAAGGAGCTGTCAGAGCTCGACCCTGAGCATAAGGCCGCCGTGGTGGATATCCCCCTTTTGTTTGAAAGCAACATGGAATCCATGGCCAATGAGGTCTGGTGTGTATTCGTACCCAGGCGGGAGCAGATAAGAAGGCTTCGCACTAGAGATGGGCTGACGCGGGAGCAGGCGCTGATGCGCATCAACAGCCAAATGGACCCAAAGGCAAAGTGCCGCCGGGCGGATCATGTGATCCGCACAGACGGCCTGCCTGCACAAAGCGCCGCACAGGCGGCAACCCTTTGGCAGGAAGCACTGAACAAGCTGGGAGGAACAAGATTTGACTGATACTACCCGCACGATATCGCCCCCCCTGGCCGGCCGCGTATCCCGCCGTCCGGTTAGGATGGACAGGTGGCTAACTGTGCTGTTGATTCTTTTATTGATCGTTTCAATCGGCCTGGTCCTGGCCAAAGCGCTGATGGAGACATATTTGCATACCCAGCAGGCGTTAAGGGAAGCCGCCCATCAAAAGCTGCTGGCGGAGCATCCCCTGCCGGGGCAGTATTTGCAGGCCATTGAGGAAGCGGCAAGGCAGAACAATGTGAAGCCTGCCTTCCTGGCTGCCATCATACTGTGTGAAAGCTCCTACCGCAGGGATGCGGAAAGTTCCGTTGGCGCTCGGGGGCTTATGCAGGTAATGCCCGAAACGGCTGCCTGGATTGCCGGCAAGCTGGGGGAGGAGAGCACTTTTACCATTGAGGGAATGTACGATCCCATGATGAACATCCGCTATGGAAGCTGGTACATTGGCTATCTGTCGCAGCGTTTCAACGCCGATCCCATTCTGGTAGCCAGCGCTTATCACGCAGGGCAGGGCGAGGTTGCCGGCTGGCTGCAAAATCCCGATTATTCCCTGGACGGGCAAACGATACATATCAACGACATGGTGGATGGTCCTACCAAGCAATATGCACAAAGGGTGGTTTCGGCCTATGCGATTTACGAGAGATTGTACTTTACCAAGGAGGAGCCGGCTTCATAAGGCGGTATGCCTGACGTTGTGCCTGATGTTGTGCCTGCCAGCGGCAGCTGTGGCTTCCAATGTGGGCACAGACCTGACCATTGGTATCATCTCCACCAAAACTACAGAAATTTTCCCCCTCCAGCCTCTGGAGCGGGATCTGTCGTCCTTGTATGCGCTGGTGTATGAAAGCCTCATCACCATTGACGACGATTACCGCCCCAAGGGGCTATTGTGCGAGCGGTGGGTCGCGCCCACTGGCAGCGGCAAGACCTGGACGTTTTATCTGCGCAGCGGCATTACTTTTTCCGACGGTACGCCGCTCACCGCAAACGACGTGGTGGCAACCGCCCAATACATTCTGGATATAGCCAATGCCGAGGGTGCTACGGACAGGGGCTACTACGGGAACCTGCGTTACTTCATTGACAGTATTCGGGCGGAAGGCGATTTGGCCGTTGTGGTCAAGGCAAAGCGCGCTTACTACGGCCTTCTTTACGCCATGACGTTCCCCATCCTCCCGGCGGACCGTATTCAAATGGCCAGCCCTCCCGGTACAGGCCCTTATGTGGTTTCCTCCTTCGCGCCTGCTGATTTCATCTGGCTGACAGCCAACGACAGATGGTGGCGTCAGAAGCCCAGGGTGGAGCAGATCATGGCCACATTCCACACCTCCAACATGGATATCATCAGCAGCTACGAATACGCCCGGGTGGATGCGGTGTTCACCCGCTCCCTGGCTGCTGCCCAATACAAAAGCGGAACCACTTCCCTGCGGCTGGATTACCGTTCCCGCCAGTTGGAAACGCTGCTGATCAACCATCAATCCTTCCCTATGGAAAGCTTGAAGGTCCGCCAGGCCATCCGCTATGCCATCAATGTGGATGCGATCGCCGCACAGGTGTATATGAATTTGGTGTCCCGCACCGATACGCCCTTGCCTGCCGGTAACTGGCTGTATTCCGAAACACCCGGTGCCTATACCTATGACTTGGAAAAGGCGAAAGCTCTCCTCGCGGAGGAGGGATGGAAGGATTTGGACAATAACGGCTTTTTGAACAAGGTGGTGGATGGCAAGGTAAAAAACCTGCACCTGCAGCTATACGTCTATGAGGACAGCGACAACAATGTGCGGGTGGAAACGGCAAATATGATAAAAGATATGCTGGCACAGGTGGGCATTGAGGTCAAAGTGAATACTGCCACCTTTGAAGATGTCTTAAGCCGCCTTTCCACAGCGAATTTCGACCTGGCGCTAGCCTCCTATCAGATGGACGCGGTGCCGGATCCCGGGTTCCTGCTGATGGGCGGCAATACGGGCAATTTCTGCCGTTACCGAAGCGAGGAGATGGACGATTTGTTCAAGACGCTGCGCAGCAAGGTTGATCCGGGAGAGTTTGCCCAGGCCTTGGCGGCGATACAGCAAAAATTTGCCGAGGATGTCCCCTTTGTTTGCCTGTTCTACCGCAGCGGCACCATTCTGACCCGCAAGATGTATACCACTGCGAGGGATGTGCGCGAGCTGGAACTTATGCGCGGTATAGAGGAATTCGCGACAGCACCATAATGTTTTTCACAAATCCTGCCCGGGAAGCAGCATCCCGGGCTCTTTGTGTGCAGATAAAAAGCCCGCTCCATCAAAGGAGCGGGCAAAATAGCGGAATGATGCGGTGGCATCACATAAATACAACTGCTTTTGTATTCACTACATCTGGTTTACCAGCGAGTACAGCTTTTTGTTGAACCGGCGTGTGCACTTTAACGCCCTGTCGATGGGCATATGGAACACCTTGCCCTGCCGTATGCCGATGACCTGGTTGCTGATGCCATCCCGCAATAGCTGCACGGCCATGTTGCCGGCCTCAAAGGCGAAGGCACTGTCGCGGAAGGTGGGGCTGGCACCGCGCTGGGTATAGCCCAGCACTGTGGCACGGGCTTCCACCATACCGCACTTGCGTTTTAAAACAGAAGCGAAGCGCACCGCGCTCATGGGTTCGCCATCGTAGCATCTTTTGCCATTGGCATTTAGAAAAGAGCAAAAATCATAGGGCTTCATGGACTCCCAGCAGCCTTCGGCCACTACGATGGTGGCGCGGGTATTGCCCTGGGTGATGAGGTGGTTCAAGCGGCGAGCCACCGTATCCACGCTCCAGGTAACCTCGGGCACCACCACGATTTCAGCGCCGGTGGAGACGGCCGTGTTCAAAGCGATATCGCCGCAATGGCGGCCCATAACTTCCACCACAGCGGGCCTGTCGTGGCTGCGGGAAGTAGCACGGATAGAGCGAACAGCATCCACGCATACGTTGACAGCCGTATCAAAACCCAGCGTCATTTCCGTATAGGGTAGGTCGTTGTCGATGGTGCCGGGTATACCGATGCATGGAATACCCAGTTCGCACAACCGCATGGCACCCTGGAAGCTGCCGTCACCGCCGATGATCACAAGACCACCGATATCCTGCTCCTTGATGAATTGGGCTGCCTTTGCCCGGACTTCCGGATCAAGGAATTCCTTGCAGCGGGCGGTGCGCAGGTATGTACCCGGAAGATCCGCAATATCGAGCACCGTATCCAGCTGCAGTTCTTCCAGATCATCTTCAATCTTTTCGCTTTTTCGCAATAGGCCGTTGTAACCCCTCTTGATGCCGATAAGCGGCATGCCGTACATGGCGGCGCTGCGGGCAACGGATACGACTGCGGCATTCATTCCGGGGCTGTCCCCACCGCTGGTCAATACGCCGATCTTCTTCATAAAAACCATCGCTCCTGGCTGTAATAAATAGTCCCCATGATGACAGGCCGGCCACCTCCGCCAGACCATATCAACACTTATTATAACACGTTCGGCTGTACGGTTCCAGTTCTTTTTTTAACAATCTTGCAGCGAGAAAAGAATTATGTTGAAGACAGGAGTTTTTTCACATGCGGCGAACTACAAAGAGGTATTGGAGTAAGGGGGTGTTTTGTTGGGAAGGTGGAACCCCAGGGTGGATGGCGCTCATGCCGCCCAAACACTGTCGATGGCTGTCACCCATCAAACCATATCCCAAGGGGAGATGAAGGAGAAGGAATTGGCCCCATTCCTTCAGTTGCAGGAGGATCTTCGGCAAGCCTATCCCACGCTGTTCATTTCAGCCCATGCCCAAACGGTTGCGGGAGGCTCTCTTTTGATGCTGCTGCCCGGTGCGCAAAAGGCCAGGCCGCTTTTGTTTTTGAACCATTTGGATGTAATGCCGGTGGAGGAGGACACTTTACCGCTATGGTCGGAACCGCCCTTTGCCGGCACAGTCACCCAGGGGTATGTTTGGGGCCGGGGAGCATGGGAAGGCAAAGGCCGTCTTATTGCCCTGCTGGAGGCGGCTGAAAGCCTGCTTCAAAACGGATGGCGGCCAAGCACCGACGTGTGGTTTGCCTTTTCACAGGATGCGCAGGTATTTGGGCCTAGCGCCAAGCAGATGTGCCGGATATTGCAGGCCCAGGGGGTAGAGCCGGCCTTTATTCTGGATGGCGGCGGATTGGTGGATGGCCGCTTTGCCAAGGTAGGCGTTGCAGAAAAAGGCTATGCTGATATTACACTTTCTATCACAGGAGAGGGGGGCTATGCCGCCCAGCCTGATTCGCCCACAGACCTGGAAAAGCTGGTGTTGGCGGCGTCCAGGGCTGCCCAAAGCCCCATGAAGCCACGGCTCAGCCCGCCTGTTGTATGGATGCTCAAGGCCATGGCACCTCATCTGCCTTTTTTCAAACGCATGGTTTATTCCCAACCTGATTTGTTCTTTTTCTTTTTACGAATGGCGATGCGCAAAAAGCGCATTCCCGAGGCCGAACTTCGCAGCACCGCGGTGATCACCAAAGCCAAGGCGAGCAAGCTTGCCCATTTGCTGTCGAGGAACAATTCGCTGACGTATCATTGCAGAATATTGCCTGGCGATACGGTGGAGAACGTGATTGCTCACCTTCGCGAAGCGGCGGGACCAGGGGATATCCGCCTATTGGTGGAAAGTGCGGAGCGGCCCAGCGGTCTATCACCCGCCAGCGGCCCGGCATGGGAGGCGCTGGTTACGGCAATCCAGATCCTGTTTCCAGATGCGGTTACCGTTCCCTGTCTGAACTACCACACCACGGATGCCAGATGCTATGAGGAGCTTGGCGGCAACATATACAGGTTTACCCCGTTCCGCATGGGGGAGGGCGAAGGGCTCTGTCCCGTGAACGAGCGCATTTCCATTGAAAATCTCGAGCTGGGCATTCAGTTTTATCAGCAGATGCTGCAAGCGTAAAAGTCAAGAAAATGACGTTGTCATTTTCTCGAGTCTGCACTTTTTGCTTGCAGCCTTTCGAACTGTCCTTCGTTTTACTCAGACAATTTGCGGGCTGCGGCCAGCAAAAAGTGTAAGGAAAGCTTGCTCCGCAAGCACCCGCCCGACCAGCAAAGCCGGTCGAGACGTTTAAAATGGAAGGGGTTCCGCCCCTTCCATGCATCCCTGTAGGCTTGTAAAATTATTATCAGAGTGAAAAGGGGCTAATTATCCTTCTATGCAAAAGAAATTCTTCAAGCCATCCATCATGGCAGCCGCGAAGGCTGCCTTTCCACATACCCTTCCGGTAATGGCGGGGTACCTGTTTTTTGGAGCGGCATTTGGTATATTGCTGAAAGACAAGGGTTACGGCCCATTATGGGCAATGGCCATGAGCCTGTTCATCTATGCCGGGTCCATGCAGTTTGTAGCCGCAGGGCTTTTAGCCGCGGCGTTTTCACCGTTGACGGTAATGGCGGTGACACTCCTGGTCAATGCCCGGCATCTGTTCTACGGGCTGACCATGCTGGAGCCGTTTTCCATGATGGGATGGCGAAAGCCTTATATGGTTTTCTCTCTTACGGATGAAACATATGCTCTTCTGGCCGGTATGAAGCCCCCGGCTTCGGCAAAGGAGCGGGATACCTTTTTCTTGATTTCGCTTTTCAACCAAGGCTACTGGGTGCTGGGATCCTTGCTGGGAAGCCTGGTGGGGGAGCTGCTGGCCTTTGACACCGATGGAATCGCGTTTGCCATGACGGCGCTTTTTCTGGTGATCTTTGTGGAACAGTGGCTGGGTGCCCAAAAGGAGAAAGCGGTTCAGGGATTTGTGAAAGCACACAGTCCGGCCATGATCGGCGTAGGTGTTTCTGTCGTAAGCCTATTGCTGTTTGGACCGGATCAATTCCTGCTGCCTGCCATGGGAGGGCTGCTGATTCTGTTTGCCGCTTTACGTGGCTATTTTGAAAAGGCGGTGACGGAATGAGCGGTTTTCAGGCGGCGGTCACGGTTGCTGTCATCGCTATGGCCACGCTGCTTATTCGCGTGGCACCGTTTTTGCTTTTCCCCAAGGCGCAAAAAGTCCCGCCCTTCATACGGTATCTGGGCAGGGTGCTTCCCCATGCAGTCATGGGGATGCTGGTGGTATACAGCTTGAAAACGGTGGATTTTTTAAAGGCTCCCTATGGCTTGCCGGAAACCCTTGCGGCGCTTGCGGCAATAGGGCTGTACATTCTGAAGCGGAGCGTCATATTGAGCATTGCGGCTTCCACAGTACTTTATATGGTACTGCTGAAGGTGATGGTTTGGTAAACGGATCATAAATCGCCCAGCGCCCGGCCCATGGTCAGTATGGATTCCCTAAGCTCATTTACGATGCGCATCTTCTCTTCATTGGGCTGGTTGTCGGGATCATACTCGATGCCCTTGCCAAAGGAGATAATGCGCTTTTCTCTGCTGGCGTATACCGGAATGAAGATGGCCCTTTTTCCGGTTTTGTTGTGATAAAGCGGGGCCAGCATGGCAAACCCGGTAAAGAAATCACCGATACCCTTGCGCAGATAGCCCGGCTTATCAAGGGATGCGGCGTCCGGGTTTTCCGGAAAGATGAGCAGATTGTCTTCCGCCTGCATGGCTTCTACCGACTGGCGGAAGGTTGTCATCAGTTCCCTGGGCTTGTTGCGGTAGACGGGGATGCTTTCGATAGAACGCATGGCCCAGATGCATAAGGGTGCAAGCCAGTTTGCAAAGGGCTTCTTCAGCCTTTCGGGCAGCCACTTTTGCCGTTTGAAGGTGTATTTGTAACAATACTCCGCCACATTCTCCCGGCTGTCCATCATGTCGCTGATGGTCCAGGGCCGAAAGGAGAAAGGCACATACAGGTTGGTGACCACCGGGCCATACAGCTCGCCGTGGTTGCAAACAAAAATCATCTGCCCATCCATGCCGGTTGGTACGTTCTCCCGGCCAACAAGCCGGTGATAGTAAAAGGGACGCAAGAAAAACATCAAAAGCTTCAAGCCGTAGCGGCGGGGATGACGGCGGATCACCACCGTTTCCAAATGCTTTTTCAGCGGCGTGTTTTCTTCGCCGTCTTTTTGAAGCTGTAAAAACCGCTGCAGCTTTTTCAAATACCGCTTGGTGAGCGGAAACTTCAACACGCTGAGCATGGCCCCCACCACCAAGAGCAGCGCCGGCACCACCAATACGGGGCGGATGCTGCGCACCAGGCTTTCCACATCCCTTGGCAGGTTGAAGCCATTTAAAAAGCATAACAGTGTCAACAGCAAAAGCGTAAGCATTTGTCCCGCAAGCACAGCGGCTTCCCGTCCGGCGCTGCGCATCATAGGATATCCGCTCAAGTCATCCCCTGCACCAAACTGCGCAACCCTGTGCATATCCCTTTCCATGCCCGCAAGGCAGGTGGCGCTGACGGTAGCCCCGCAGGAACACAGCGCCAAGGAAAGGTAGGCGCTGATATACTTCAGGCTGCCCGAAATCTGCTCTGAGAAAAGAATCAGCCCGTACATCCAGCAGCAAAGGCCGATCAGTAGCAGATACGCGGGATCCGGATCACGGCGGCTGGTGCGGGTGAGCACCCAGTCCGTCAATTCCCTGGCGGCCAGTGTACAAATGAGGGAAAGCAGCATGCAAGTGAGTATCTCCTGGGCGGAGGTTGCGATAAAGGTATAGAGCATCACCAGCGTCACCTGCAGCGCTACCAGGATCAGGTTGTGCATCAGCTCATAGGCATTGAAAGCGTTCAGCCTTCGAAGGCCTTGTGCCAGGGAGCGGAAGGAGTCCTCCTGGGGGAACTCCGCTTCAGGATTTATCAGATCAGACCTGTCCTTCCACAGAGAATAGGCCTCCAGCACGGCGCTTAACAGAAAGCCGCCGAACATTTGCCAGGCCGGTAGTGCAGGCACGCTCCAGGTCAGCAAAAGCGCTACCACCGCCGCAGGCGCTGCATGGCACAGGCCGTATAGCAGCAAAAAACGGCGCCGCATAAGCTGGCCGTTGACGTACCTTCGCATGATGCGGCGGCAGAGGATACCCCGCATGGTGATACCCAGCACAACGGCAAATAAAATCCAAACCGCAGGATTTTCCAGGGTGATGGGGTAGATCATCAATAGAAAAAAGTTGGAGAATAGAAGGATGGTAAGCATCGCCGGCCCCATCCAGCGGGACCTGAAGCTCAGATACTTGCGGGATTCGCCCGTATAGCTTTGAAAAAACACGGCAGCGGTCTGGCCGCTCATAAAAAGTGCGCCGCCAAAGATAGGCATGGAGACCAGGGACCTGGAAACCAGTACGCAATACATAAAAGCGTACAGATTGCTCAGTGACATCAGTGTCATCATGGCGCTGCGCGTGCGGACGATCCCTGCGTATTTCTTGGAAAGCAAACACACAGCCTCCCTTTTTTCGACACTCTATACTTCGGATATTGTAACATAGCGCAAACGAAGGCGCAACGGTTCCGTAGCCGTAGCATAATGAAAGCTATTCATACCTATGCATCGCAATAGCAAAAAAGGCCGCCCGTTGCTGATTGCGGGCGGTCTTTTGCTTGAATCGGATAAGTTACTTTGTCAGTTCCAGCGTACTCCGAAGCTTTGCATGGTTTTGCAGATAATCGGTATTGTAGCCGGCTGCGTGGGACATATGCAGGCTGTACAACACTTTATCGATACAGGTCACATGCACACGGCCACGGACACGGGTGCCGTCCACTAGCGTGCCTTCGTAATTTGCGTACACACCATCGTGGTCCATCAGCGTTCTTTGGGCGGTCAAGGATGGCCGCCATTCTGATTTTATGAAATTGGTGGAACCGATGGTTTCCAGCATATCTTTGACTTCCTGTGCCAAATCATTGGCGTTGTACTCCTTGTTGACCCCTCTTTTATACAGTGTCATAAAGGCAGTGTAGTTATCTCTCTTTACTGGCTCGGTGATAGTAAACGCATCGCTGGCGGTATCATCCCTTGTCCAGCCGGCAGGCCCGTCAAACTTCAGGCCCAGTTTCGTGGCCTCAAAGGTCTCATAAGTAAACGTCAGCGCCTGCCTGGGCGTAGGCGTCGGCATATCAATGGGATCCAGCGGCAGGGGTGTGGAACCGGCAAAAGCATAGGTCTCCAAGGAGGCCAGTTCCTGGGCTCCATCCAAGGCAGACTCGCCGTTATCCTCTTCGCTCAGGGGATCGCCTTCAAACTCCGCCTCACCTTGCGGGTTCGGCGAAGGCACAATGGTAGGCGTGGGCACATTGAAACCTGGCGGTGCCTGTGTTGCGAACAACTGCGGCGAGGCGCAGCCGGACAAGGCTGCCAGCAGCACGCACAGCAGCAAAGCTAGGCTGATTTTGCGCATCATTGTATTTCCTCCATCCGTTGCCGATTACATGCATCATGGTACATCAAACATGATAACGATTGACGAATCATATTCATTCCCGCTTAACGATTCGTGACGGTTTCGTAAAACATCATCCTTATTGTACCAGCAGATAAGGGGAACGTCAACCGCGACTTACTTAGGCGGCGTTTCATCGTCCTTTGGGCTTTGCAAACTGCCGTATTTGGGGTGGTACATGCGCCTGTCCAAAGACCATATCTTTTCGCTGAAGGAGCCTTCCGGGACTCTGTCCAGAATCCCCTGCATTTCGTTCATGCGGGCATCCAGCACGTCGATCCAGTGCAGTGCTTCCGCTTCCGGAAACATAGGCTTTCTTGGGCTGCCGTATTCCGGCTCCCCGTGGTGGCTGATGATCATATGCTCCAGGAGCAGTACCAGTTCCCCGTCCACGTTCACCCGCGAAGCCGCTTCCCGAAGCTGCGCCACACCGCGCACCAAATGGCCTACCAAGAGCCCATCCGCCGTGTAATCGCTGACGTTGCCGAAGCTGTCACTGTTCATTTCAGAAATTTTTGCCAGGTCGTGCAAAATCACCCCTGCCCGCAAAAGATCACCGTTCAGGAAGGGGTAACAGTTTAAAATGGCATCCGCCGTATTCAGCATGCTGGTGGTGTGGTGGAGAAGGCCGCTGCGCTCGGCGTGATGAAGGCGCTGTGCGGCTGGGAAGTAGGATAGCTCCTCTCCGGCCATGCGCAGCGCTTCCTGAAGCAGCGCTTTCAGCGGCTCCGATGTCATGCCATCAATTACATTCTGTATTGCAAGCTGCATTTCATCCGGCGGCTGCGGGGCGCAGGGCGTCAATAGTGAAACATCCATTTCATCCGGCGGTTCCACAGGGCGCATTTTGTCAACACGCAATTGCAGGCGGCCGTTGTATTCCAAAACAAGACCACGTACTTTGACGGCCGATCCCGTTTGCGGTGCCGGGACGGTGCCATCCCACACCTTGGCGTTGATTTCGCCTGTTTTGTCCGCCAGGTTCATATCCAGGTAGCGGCTGCCACTGGTAGCTGTGCGCTGTTCAGCGGAACGCACCAGCAGGTATCCTTCAAACCGCATATCCTTGACAAACTGGGACACAGCCGTCTGCTCCATAAAGCGGAGCCTCCTTTGACTCAATTAATAAGGCGCGTCGAACCCCGCAGGGTTGGTGTAGGTGGCATATTCGCTGAACCAGCCCACTTTCACTGTTCCCAAGGGGCCATTGCGCTGCTTGGCCAGTATGATTTCGCCCATGTTGTCTTCCTGCCCGCCGGTCAAGTTGTAATAGCCCTCCCGGTGGATGAACATGACCACGTCGGCATCCTGCTCGATGGAGCCGGAGTCCCTCAAATCACTGAGCACAGGCCGCTTATCCTGGCGGCTGGCCAGTGCGCGTGACAGCTGGGCACAGGCGACCAGGGGAACCTTCAGCTCCAAAGCGATGCCCTTCAATTGCCGGGAAATCTCGCTAACCTCCAGCTGCCGGTTTTCCGTTTTTTTATCGCTGCCCATCAATTGCAGATAGTCCACGACTATCAGATCGAGGCCCTTGTCCATCATCAGCCTTCGGCAGCGGCTTCGAAGCTGGGAGGGGGTAAGGCCCGCCGTGTCGTCGATATACAGGGGTGAGGCGGCGATGGGGCCAAGAACCTTGGCCAGCTTCATCCAGTCCTCGTCCTTGAGCGTACCGGAGCGCACCTTTTGCAGATTGATTCTGGCTTCGGAGCAGAGCATGCGCATGGCGATCTGCTCCCGGGGCATTTCCAGGCTGAATACGGCGGTGGTTTTGCCTTTGTTTAGGCAGGCGTGCTGCGCTATGTTCATGGCAAGGCTGGTTTTGCCCATCGAGGGGCGGGCGCCGATGAGAATCAATTCGCCGGAATGCATGCCGGTAAGCAGATTATCCAGATCGTAAAAGCCGGTGGGCACACCGTTGATCTGCCCCTTCAGCCGTGCCAGTTCTTCTATTTTTTCATAGGTGAGGGTCAGTATTTCATCGATTTTCACCAGCGCATCGCCGCTGGCACGGCGCATGACGATGTCGAAGATGGCCTTTTCCGCATGGTTCAAAATTTCGGGCACTGGGTCCTGCTGGGCATAGCTTTCCGAGCTGATCTGCTGGGAAGCGGAAATCAGCCTGCGCAGTGTGGATTTTTCGGATACGATGGCAATATAGGCCTTAACGTTGGCGGTGGTTGGCACGTATTGCGAAACCTCAATGAGATAGGCTGTGCCGCCTATGCCTTCCAGCGTGCCGCGCCGGCTGAGTTCGCTGTCAACCGTTACCAGATCCACCGGGCTTCCGGACATGTGCAGCGTGCGCATGGCGGAAAACAGCTCCCGGTGAGCGGGAGCATAAAAATCCTCCACCATGAGCATTTCCGCTGCCAGCATGACCGCGGCGGGATCCTGCATCATGGCGCCAAGCACCGATCGCTCGGCCTCCAGGCTGTGGGGCGGTACGGCCCGGCCCAAACCTTGCTCCATGGTCGCGACCTCCCCGCTAGGTTATTTTTCGGTAGCGGCCACGTGCACCTTCATGGTGGTGGTGATGCCGGGATAGACCCAGACGGTTACTTCCACATCCCCCACATGGCGGATAGGCTCTGGAAGCTCGATCTTGCGCTTGTCTACTGTTACACCGTGCTGCTGCTGCAGGGCATCGGCGATTTCCTGGGTGGTGATGCTGCCGTACAGGCGGCCTTTTTCACCGCACCTTACGGTCAGCTGGATGACCTTGCCGTGCAGAAGGTGGGCTTTGGCTTGCGCCTCCGCCTTGCGCTCCGCTTCCTTTTTCGCTTCAGATTCGCGCTTGCGCTCAATTTCTTTCAGCGCGCCGGGTGTGGCCTCAACGGCCCATTTGCGGGGGAACAGATAATTGCGGGCAAAACCGTCGGATACGTTGATGATTTCATCCTTTACGCCGGAACCCTTCACATCCTGGAGCAAAATGACCTTCATGTCAGCCTTCCTCCCTGTCTTTTGGCTTTCGTAAGCCTCTGATATTCATAAACTGGTCTGCGATGCCAAGAACCATGAGAAGCGTAGGCACCAGCAGGTAGATGACGCATGGCCACAGGCGGCGAAGAAGCGGGCGGCTGCCGCTGCGGGTCTGGAAAAATTCCATCAGCGCCGCGCCCTGTATGATAAAGATGGTGGAGAAGGCCGCCCACATCATGTTCCCCGCCAGCAGCATGCCGGGATTGGGAAACAGGGCGGGCAGAATGTTCCCAAGGCCCAGAAGCATCACCTTCAGCCCTGTTGAGCGGCCAAGGTGCCAGGTAGCAAAAGGCGCCATCTCCGGTACGGGAATCTTTTTCTTCCTGGCCCAGGCGATGGGAAATGCCATGCCGAACACGCCGGCCAGGATGGCGTTATTGATCAATGTGGCGGGCAGGAAAGAGTACAGGGCATTTTCCAGAAGCGTCCTAAGACCGTTCAAAAGCTCTGTGCGAATGCTGGGCGTAAACGCACCCGGCATGATGGAGGAGATGATAACTTCCATCAGCGCACGAGCGCCTGTCAGCAATTCCTCCGGAATGTCAAGCAACCGGGTCTGATACAACTGCATCAGAATCTGATCGCCATAGGGCGAAGAAGCGATCTGCTGCACCAGGAATTCCGCACCGCCGGAGAACAGGTTGCCCCCAAGGTAGGGGCGAAGGAGCACCAGGATGGCTGTCTGGCTCACGGCCAGTATTGCCACTTGCACCCCTGCGGCATGCCAGAAAGGAACCTTGCGGGTAAAGCAGACTGCATGCACCACGGCATAAGGCAGCAGGTACAGCCCCAACAGAAGGGGGACGAGTGTTCCGCCAAAGAGCAGCCAGGCGGCGGCAGGGGCCATTATGGCGCAAGCCGCTATGGAAATCATACCGCCCGCAAAGCCCCATAAGGATAGCAGTACGGGGGACAAGAAGCAAAGGAGAATAAACAATACGGGAACGTGGGAAGTGGCATAAAGCAGCAGTGCATAGGCCATCGGCCAAAGCAGCGCTGGTTTCAGGCTGCGCACCAGGGGATAATGCACCATGGATTAGCTCCTTTTCAGGGCGTGCCCATCAAGCGTTTAGCGCTATGGATTCTATATATTGTAAAGCAAAATGCGCGGCACGTCAACACGGGCTCTTTTGCTTGACTGGGCGGTATTGGCGGTATACAATGGAAAAGCTTACAAGCAAAAAGCCTGTGAGGGAGGTTTGTTGATGGGCTTTGGAAAGGATTTTCTTTGGGGTGTAGCTTCTTCATCCTATCAGATCGAAGGTGCGGCCTATGCGGACGGGAAAGGCCTGTCGGTATGGGATGTATTCTGCAAGGAGCCGGAAAAGGTATTTGGCGGGCACACGGGAGACATTGCCTGCGACCATTATCATTTGTTCCGGGAAGATGTCCGCCTGATGGCCTCCCTGAGCGTGAAGGGCTACCGCTTTTCCATCAACTGGCCTCGAATCCTGCCGCAAGGAACGGGCAAGGAGAATGAAAAGGGCATTGCCTTTTATGACGCACTGATCGATTGCCTGCTTGAAAACAATATTCTTCCCATGGCGACGCTGTTCCATTGGGAATTTCCGGATGCGCTGCAGGAAAAAGGCGCTTGGCTAAACCCTGACAGCCCCAAATGGTTTGCCGACTATGCGCATTTGGTGGCGGACAGGTTTGGCGACCGGGTGAAGAACTTCCTCACGCTCAATGAGCCGCAATGCTTTGTTGGCCTGGGCTATGGAAACGGTTACCATGCGCCTGGGTTTAAGCTGCCTGTCAGGAGTACCGTGCGCATGTCCCACCGGGTGATGCAGGCCCATGGTCTTGCCGTGCAGGCAATAAGGGATACAGTCAAGGATTGCCGTGTAGGGTATGCGCCTTGCTCGGCTCCCGCCTATCCCGTAACCGATTCCCCGGCGGATATTGAGGCGGCCCGGCAAGCTTATTTTGCGGTGAATCCCGATCCTGACCGCTGGCACTGGGGAACATCCTGGTGGAGCGATCCGGTGATGCTGGGCACGTATCCGGAGGAAGGCTTGAAGCTGTATGGCAAGTACCTGCCGGAAGGGTTTGAAAAGGACCTTCCTTCCATGCATCAAAAGCTAGACTGGTACGGCCACAATATCTACCATGGCGTGCCCATCAAGGCGGGAGAAAGCGGCCCGGAGGAAGCAAAGCATGTTGAAGGCATGCCCAAAACCGCCATGGATTGGCCCATCACCCCGGAATGCCTGTATTGGGGGCCCAAGTTCTTGTATGAACGGTATCAGACGCCCATTCTCATCACGGAAAATGGCATGGCGGGCCTGGATGCCGTTTCTCTGGATGGAGCGGTGCATGACCCCAACCGTATCGACTATTTGCACAGGTATTTGCGGGAATACCGCCGCGCCGCAGATGCGGGCATCCCGCTGGCCGGATACTTCCAGTGGTGCTTTTCGGACAACTTCGAGTGGGCCAAAGGGTTCAATGACCGCTTTGGGCTGGTGTATGTGGATTATCAGACACAGCGGCGCATCCCCAAGGATTCAGCTTACTGGTACAAGAAAGTCATTGAACAAAACGGTGAAAATCTGTAATCTGCATTCATTCAAAAGCCGGTCCTATGCGGGCCGGCTTTTTTTACAGCCATTTGATTATGCCTTGATGCACGCCAGTGCCAGCAGCTCGGTTCTCTTGGCCGCCAACTCCACAGGTTCTTTCCGCCCACCTGCGATCCATTCTTTCAGAAGGCTTAAAAACCCGGCAGCCACAAAGTTGAACGTAAAGCGAACTTGATCCTCGCCGGTGGCGGGATGCAGTCTGCGGAATTCCGTTGCAAATTTTTCATAGCCTATGTTAAGGAGCTTTTGCAAAAGTGGATTGTAGGCCTGGCTGTTCATCAATAGGCTGCGAAGGTCATTGCTATGCGCGAGAAAATCGTATATCGCATAGTAGATGGTCTGCTCCTTTTCCGCCCGGAAGCCGGCCGTTTGGATGGGATGGGCATCCAGTGTTTTTTGTATTTCCGCAAATACCTCTTCCTCAATGCTGCGGTGCAGGTCGTCAATATCCTTGTAATGGGCGTAGAATGTGCCGCGGTTGATGCCTGACTGCCTGCATAACTCCGTCACACTGATATCCTTGGGCTGCTTTCGCTCCAAAAGACCGATCAAGCCCCGGCGAAGAAGCAGTTTTGTCATTCTCACTCTTTGATCCAGTTCCTTTTCCACACTGCTACCTCCTATTAACAATCGTTTCGTACAATTCCTTAAAATGCTGTCGTCTATCCGACAAAATCGGGCAGGCTGTTTGTTGTATCTACCATCTACTCTTATTATACTGAAGATAAAGAGATAATCAACAACTTGTTGTTTATATAGGAAAGGAGAGTTGGCTTTGAAATCTGATATTGTTCTGGTAACGGGGGCATGCGGGCACCTGGGAAGCCAGATCGTATCGCAGCTTGTGTCTAATGGTGAAAGAGTCCGAGTTTTGATGCTGCCGGGGGAGGACGATTCGCTGCTGAGCGGTTTGAAGGTGGAATCCGTGGTTGGGGATGTACGGGACATGGATTCGTTGCGCCTCTTCTTTGCGGTCTCAAAAGAAGATGAGGTGATGGTGATCCATGCGGCCGGCATTGTATCGATCGCAGCAAAGGTGGATGAAAACCTTCGCCGGGTGAATGTGGAGGGAACAAGAAACATCATCAAGCTCTGCCAGGAAACAAAGGTGCGTCGGCTGTTGTATGTCAGCTCCGTGCACGCGCTGCCGGAGAAGCCTCGGGGTGAGATCATAAAAGAGACGGATGCATTTGACGCAAGCTTGGTGAAGGGAGCCTATGCCAAAACGAAAGCGGAAGCAACGCAAATGGTGATGGATGCGGCCAGGGAGGGGCTCAATGCGGTGATTGTGCACCCCAGCGGAATCATCGGCCCCGGCGATTTGGGCAGCAACCACTCCAATCAAATTTTCAGGGATTACTTGCATGGACATCTTCCGGCCATTGTGAAGGGCGGATACGATTTTGTGGACGTCAGGGATGTGGCCTGCGGCTGCTTAAAAGCGCTTAAAAACGGAAGGTCCGGCAACGGCTATATCCTGAACAATGCCCACTATGACATCAGGCAGCTTGTGGATATGCTGAAAAAGTTTGCGGGAATCAAAAGGCGTCCTCTCATGCTGCCTCTATGGCTGGTTGCCGCCTTTGCACCACTTTTGGAAACGCTGGACAAACTGCGCAGCCAGCGCCCCTTGTTTACCCGCTATTCTCTGTACACGCTGCGCACCAATGACTGCTTTTCCGGTGAAAAGGCCAGGACTGGGCTGAATTACACCGTCAGGCCCATGGAGGAAACCATGCGCGATATTGTGCTGTGGGAGCGGGAAAAGCACTGGATTCAGGGCGGGAAAACGCTTAAGGAAACAAGCGTGGCGTCGCCATTCAAGGGAAAATGAACCGGCGGATCAGTTTTCTTCAATCCAGCCGTTTGCGTCCCGGTAGACGGTATTAGGCAGCATATCCATGCCGTTATGCGCAAACAGATCCTCCACCGTTACGCATAGAAAGCCCTTGTTCCTAAGCAGAAGAAGGATGGCTCGTATAGCCAGTACGGTTGCTCTTTGTGTATCGTGCAAGAGCACGATCCCGCCGTGCTGGGCGTTTGTGACAACGATGGCCTTGATCCTGCCGTATTTCACATTGGTGATATCGCCGCCGATGACCGACCATTGGATGATTGGCAAGCCGATCCCCGCTTGCACGTACTCCTGGTACCTTCCTCCGGGAGCACGCATGTAAGGGGCCGGCAGGCCTGTGATATCTTGAAGAAGCTGATTGAACATGGCCTTGTGTTCAAACATTTGTTGCAATGTCAGGTTTTTCGGCTCAAAATGGTTCCAGGTGTGACTGGCTACCGTATGACCTTCGTCATGCTGGCGCCGCACCACGTCCTGATGCTTTTCCATGAGTTCGCCTATGAGGAAGAAGGTCGCTTTTGCACCGTAGGCCTGTAAACCGTCCAGCAGGTCAGTTGTACCTACATAGCGGGGGCCGTCGTCGAAGGTAAGGGCAATCAAGGGGTAACGGCTGTTGTCTGTTTGCCGGGCCGCTTCTTCGGTCATCATGCCCCGTATGTCCCGGTAATAAACCTTTACATGCATCGTGGTATTGCGGCCGGGATACAGTACCGCAGCCGGATAGTGCAGTTCCAGCTTTACGGGGCCCAGCGTAAAGTCGGCTTTTTCGATTGCTTCCCTTGCGCACAGCGCAGCAAGCATCTGTGGGTCCGCCTCCTCCGGGAAGTAGGCGGCCAGCTGTTTTTCAACTGCCTTTATCAGTACATCCCAGGCAAGGCTGTCCATGGGAAAGATGTCGGTGAGCAGAATACGCTTTCCGGTAGCGGTATCGAAGGTGCGGCATGCCAATTCGGTATGCACATTTTGCCGGTGGTATACGGTGCGGGACAGAATGAGAAAGCTCAGCCAGGAAGTGCCGGTGGTGGAATACACGCAGCGGACTTCCAGCCTGGAATCCTTGGATGCTTTTTCCCCGGCGGGAAGACCGGGGGCTGTTTTTTTGATGTAGCCGTTGACAATGCCTGCCAGCTCTTCATTCACTTGCCGATGAGCTGTTGTGGGATAAAAGGCTTTGATGGTGCTGCCGTTTTGCTGCTTTGTTGTTTTCTCGACCATTTTGACGATCAGCTCGTTTGGAAGTCGGGGATACTTGGGCAGCGCTGCATGCGCTATGGCCGGGGAAAGGAATAGAAGCGCAAGAAACAAAGACAGCAGCCGTCGGATCATGAGCTTTCCCGCTTTCTGATGGATGGAATTTGCTTGAGTGTACCAAATCCAAGGCGAATTGGCAAGCAAAACACCTGGTTGAAAAGCAGCATTTTGCATGTGTTCAGAATGTTGTTTACTTTTTTATTACATTATGTAAATTTATTGCAAGTTAACCAGAATGTCTATATAATAAAAATATATGGAATGCATAAAGCAGCATCCTTCTTGCTGGGGATATGCAGGACAAATATACAGACACAACAGGAGGAATGCAGGATGAGACGGTCGATGGCAGCCGTTATGGCTGTTCTGATGTGCCTTTCTTGCGTGATGGCGGCGGCAGACGGTAAATATAAGGACATGCCGGCGATTTTTGCCGTGTCTGTTGAAAGCACGGAAAGGAAAATGGTCGATAACCGTTCCTTTGTCTATAAGGAATACTTGAAGACCACCAACAAAGCCGTAAATGCCGAGCTGAAAACCATTGTGGATGGGTTTGACGAGCAGCTTGCCCCCACATTGCAGACAGACAGCAAAAAGCGGGGCAACCGGAACAGCAGGCTGGATATCAATATCATTTACTATCGCACCGGTGACAGATTCATCAGCACCATGATTCAGGCCAGGAATGTATTCTACAGAGAACAGCTTTCCCTTGAACTGGAAACACGCACCTTTGATCTTGCCACCGGGCAGCGCCTTTTGCTGACCGATCTGTTTGATGAGGGCAGCGCTGCGTGGGAATTGCTGGAAATGGGTGTCCGGGAGCAGATGGCATCCGTGTTTCCGGGTGAAAAACGCGATGAAGAGGCCATTGCAGCGCTGTGTGAGCGCGAGGCCCTGAAGCAGGCACACTTCACCTTGAGCGGTATGGAGCTGACCCTTCATTATCCCGCCAATGCTGTATTCGAAGGCAAAACGAACCTCATTCATGTCCGCTTCTATTATCCGCAGTTCTCTGGCATGATGACACAGACAGGCATTGAGGCGACAGACAACAGCCGTTGGAAGATGGTAGCCATCACCTGTGATGACGGACCCAAAGACTATTCATCCACCTATACGCTGGATGCCTTCCGAAAGGCCGGCGCCCGGGTGACTTATTTTATCGTTGGGAAGCAATTGCCCATATATGGGGATGTGTTTGTTCGGGAGTTTGACCAGAACCATTCCTTCGGCACACATACCTACAATCACTGGAGCGGCTATACTTTCAAGACTGCCAAGCGCCGGATTCAAGAAATTGATATGTGCGCAGAGATGACCCTATCGCTGGTGGGGGAGAAGGCGGCGTTCTTCCGTGCTCCCGGCGGAACGTATCCGCCGTGGGTGGACAGCAACCTTCCGCTGCCCATCATTCAGTGGAGCTTGGATACCTATGACTATACGGGCAAGAGCGCCAAGCGAATCCTTTATTCCATCCGTGAGAATGTGAAGGAGTACGATATCATCCTTTGCCATGATACAGGAAACCATCTGCATGAGGCAGTACCGCTGTTTGGGGAATATCTGACATCCCATGGCTATATGATGGTGACCCTGGAGGAATTGTACGCTGCCCAGGGCGTGATCCCGGACCCCAATGTGGTCTATTGGTCCTTCCGGCCGGGGGAAAACAGCCTAGACAGGTCCAATTTGGGTAAAAAGTAAAGAACCCGGAATTAACCGGGCGATATGATGTTATTTGGCTGTCAGTTTAAACCTAAACGGCTGACTATATATTCAGCTCTTTTGTGGTATGTGTGATTCTGTATGCTTAACAAGGCATTGTTCCTGATCGTCTCACGGGCATCAGGATGCTTCAGGTAATACGCTACCAATTCAAGTGTTTGCTTGGGTGATGAGGATACCACAAGATCCCGGCCCGTAACAAACATTTCCTTGATGGCGGCATTTTCATAGCTTAAGGCGAATCCGCCGGAACCCAATACTTCAAACGTGCGCTTTGTAAGGGAATGCTCGTTGTTCTGTGTGACAAGGTTGATGGTGCAGCTATTGTAAATACGCCAGGTATCCTCATAGGGTAGCTGTCCGTGATACCAGTCGTTTGGCAAATCAAAGTTATACAGTGACTTAAGCACCAGCCGGTGATCTCTGTCACCATAAAAATCAATACGATAGCCGCCATCCAACAGGGGTTTGAACAGAATGTCCAGGGAACGGCGGCGGTAATGGTGCGGATATTTGGCAATCACGGTAGAATAACCATTACCCATAAAAGCAATCTGCCCGGCAGAATCTGCAATAGGGCCCGAATGGTGGCTGATAGGGCTATAGGCATAATGCATTAGATCGCTGGGTATACCCTTGTCCTTTAGCAACGATAGCATTTCCGGACATACGGTGAAAACAAAATCCGGTTGAAGTTTCTGTATCATATTCATCTCGAGTTCAGCCCAGGTGATGCCATCAGTATCCCAATGGGCATATTTTGTGGATGGCACAGGCCTTTGACGCAAACGTTCCAGTACTTCCGTTGCATAGTATATGGGGGACCCAACGGTAATCAGCAAATCGGGTGCTTCATCAAGACAAGCATCCAGTTCTTGAACGGTTTTCGGAAAGACTGCCTTAGCGTGATGGGAAAGCATTTCAAAACCCCAGGCCAAATCTATTGAAAACAGCCGGTCGCCAATAATCAAAACATTCATGGTGAACTCCATTCCCGCAATCCAAAGTGCTTGCTAATGACTTGAGCAGACTGAAGCAAAATTGGATAAACTACTCCAGCGTACGCAAGATTCATAATAGCATATGATGAATGCTCCTCCCCTGCTCTTTGGATGCCCTTTTTTTGAAATGTCAGGGCGTCTTTTTTTGTTTTGAATAAGATGTATCAAGGCTAAAGCGCTGCAGCGCTTTGAGCCCATGCAGAGGAAGGCTGGTTTGTAAGGAATGTTTGATAACAAAACGCTGCTCGTTACGGGCGGCACAGGATCTTTTGGCAATGCTGTGATCAAGCGCTTTTTGCCCACGGGTATCCGTGAGATCAGAGTATTTTCACGGGATGAAAAAAAGCAGGATGACATGCGCAAAGCTTACAATAACGGGAAGCTGAAGTTTTATGTGGGCGATGTGCGGGATGTACAAAGCCTCAAGGATGCCATGTACGGGGTGGATTATATCTTTCATGCGGCGGCGCTCAAGCAGGTTCCAAGCTGCGAGTTCTTTCCCCTGGAGGCGGTAAAAACCAACGTATTGGGATCGGAGAACGTACTCACTGCCGCCATTGCTGCAGGAGTCAAAAAAATTGTATGTCTTTCCACCGACAAGGCCGTTTATCCCGTAAACGCCATGGGCATTTCCAAGGCTTTGATGGAGAAAATTTTCATCGCCAAGTCCAGAACTGTGGATGAAGGCAAAACGCTTATCTGCGGCACCCGGTACGGAAATGTGATGGCTTCCAGAGGCTCGGTGATACCGCTGTTCATACAGCAAATCAAAAGCGGTCATCCCCTCACCATAACCGATCCCGGCATGACGAGGTTTTTGATGGACCTTGAGGAGGCCATAGACCTGGTGTTGTTCGCCTTTGAAAACGCCAATGCCGGAGACTTGATGGTGAAAAAGGCGCCGGCCTGCAAGATTGGTGATCTGGCCCTGGCGCTGAAAGAGCTGTTCCATGCGGACAATCCCGTGCAGGTGATTGGCGTTAGGCTGGGGGAAAAGATACACGAAACGCTTTTGACCAGGGAGGAAAGTGCCACTGCTGTGGATATGGGGGACTTCTTCAAAGTTCCGGCGGATGCCGGCGGGCTCAACTATGCCAAATATATCAGCGACGGCAATCAAACCATCGGGCTCATGACGGAATACACCTCCAGCAATACCCACCAGCTAAGCGCGCAGGAACTGAAGGAAAAGCTGCTGAAATGCGAATACGTCTTGGATGAGTTAAGGATGTGGAAAGGCCAATGAAGCTGATTCACACACTGCTGTTTATGCTAAGGGAAAACAGGCTCACCGATGACTTAAGCCTGGCAAACGCCTGCCTGAAATCGTTGGAAAAAGGCCAAAACAAAACGGTGGTAGTTTTCAACCAGGGCTTTTATACCACTGACAAATTGAAGGGATACCTGAATGAATTTAAGCTGGATTTTCACGTCATAGGCGATGGCGTCAACGTTGGCACGGCTGCCGGGCGGCAGCGCTGCTTCGAATATGTATGGAATAAGTTTCCTGACTGTAAATTCATCAGCGAGCTGCACCTGGATATGCTTTTCCCCGATGGCTGGGAAAACGCCCTGATGGATTATCTTGACATCCATGATGAGCCTATGGTGAGCTGCGGGATCATTGACAAGCAGGGCAGCATGCCCTTTTTGAACAAGACCGCCCTCCTGCCTGAAAATGAAGAGGAGATTGGCACGTTTCTTCCAGGCTTGCGGGAGGACATCGTGCTGCATGGGTTTACAAACCCATGCATTCATGTATCACAAATTTTAAAGGAGGCTGGCGGGTACAATCCGCTTTTCTTAAAGGGCGGGCAATGCTTTGAAGACGACAGCATGCTGTTGGGATATTACTATTACTACGGGACGAGGCGCAATTGGTATCCGAAGGTCAATTTCAATTCCGTGGTCTATCATGCCATTGCCGGGCAAAGGATGAACATGGGCGGCGATATCATGGTGAATTTTAACGGTCTGGTCAGGCAGTACGGCCTGATGGGGCTGAAGCATTTGAGCATGCTTCATAAAAGCGCTTGGCACAAGAATTTCTTTACGGCACAATATGACAAGCTATTGCTGCACTGAACATTGTCCACACAAAAGAAAATGATGTTTCATAGGATGATATGGCATTACAGTATCATTTGTGATGTTATCACCAATGTGGTAATCAAACATGCATCGGATGACCCAATGAATGTACGAGGGGGATAAAAAATGAGTAATATTGCATTGCAGATAGAGCGCTCTATTGCCGGATCGGTGACTGCCGGCAGTAATGTAATCTTTGATACCACCGTCTATTCCGCAGGAAATATCAGCTATAACAGCCTCACGGGTGTAATCACCTTCAACGAACCGGGCAGATATGTGCTGGACTGGTGGGTTGCCACACAGTCTTCCCTGTCATCTGACATTGTTTTCGCGCTGTCCTCCTCCCAGGGGGATTTCCTGGAAGGGAATTCACCGATAAGGGTTGGGGAAGTGGTGGGCATTGCCATTATTGATGTGGCTGCCGCACCTGTAACTGTTTCGCTTGTAAATGCTTCGACGAATACCGTTTATTATTCCAATATCGTTCCGCTGAAGGCAACCCTTGTGGTGGTGGAGGATGATATTACCAGTCCCACCGGTCCGACAGGGGAAACAGGACCGACAGGTCCGACAGGGCCTACTGGCCCCGCGGGACCGACTGGCCCCACAGGACCTACGGGTCCGACAGGAACAACTGGCCCCACGGGACCGACTGGCCCCACAGGCCCCACGGGACCGACAGGGCCAACTGGCCCCACGGGACAGACTGGCCCCACAGGCCCCACGGGACCGACTGGCCCCACAGGCCTCACGGGACCGACAGGGCCAACTGGCCCCACGGG
>JAEZLW010000038.1 GCA_023415145.1 Bacillota bacterium
GTACTCACATATCCCGTGGCACCGCTCACGCTGACCAGCGTCCAATCTTTCCCCTTGTCCAGCACCGTTACCCCGGTACCAACCGTCAGCTTGTTGATGACGGAAGCACTCCAACTGGGGCCTGAACGGAAATTGGCGTAACTGCCTCCGTTGGGGTTGCTCACCGTGGCAGCAAAAGGCTCCGATGTCATTTTGAGATAGGCGGTCATCATGTACCCTGTTTTATCCCCCACCTGCACTTTGCACCATATATCCCCGCGCTGCAATACGGAAACGGGTGTATAGTTTTTGTACTTGCCCAGGATCGTCGCTGTAGTCGATGCCGTTTCCCGAAGATTCAATACCTGTGTACTCTTCGGGTTGTTCACGACGGCATACTGTGATGCTCCCCCCGCTTCGGTGGAAAGGAATTTTGAGGCAACATAGCCTGTTTGACTGTTCACGCTCACTTTGTACCAGTCAATGCCCTTCACCAGTACATCTACCTTGGTCCCTTCGGCCACACCGGTGATTACCGTGCCCGAATCAGTGGGCGACTGGCGCAGATTCACACCTGTACCCGTATTGGTGCGCACAAACCTCGCCGCGATCACGGCATCGTTGCCGGCTGTCAAGAAGCTTTTCATCATATATCCCGTTTTGCCGCCCGCCTGTACTTTGTGGAAAGTGTCACCCTCCTCCAGTACCATGACCCAGGTGCCGGTAGGGTATTTGCCAAGGATGGCGGCCGTCAGGCTGGCGCTTTCCCGCAAGTTCAGGGTTCCGCCTTTTACAGCCAGGTAGACGGCATCGGCTAGGGAAAGGGCTGGGAGAAAGCAAAACACTGCCGCCAACAGTGCGGCAAGGCCATATTTTAATGTGCGGAGTCTAACGAAACTTTTCATGGCGGGACCTCCTTGACCTAATAAAGTGACGTTATCAGTGCCTTTCTTCATGTAGTACGAATAGCAAGAGGCATACGCTCTCCTTCAGGTCTCTCCATACATCGGCTGACTTATCATCATGTTAAACATTTTTCTATTTCCTATTGACATACTAGGGAATATAAGCTATTATTTATTTCATACTTTACTAATAGGAATTGAGGCGAAGAGCATGCGGTACCTGCATCCCGGCAACCCCAACCCCTTCCGCTGCATAGGCGGGCGAATGTGCATTTGACGATATCAAGATTTTTGGCTCATGGACATCCCCATAAACAAAATGCATAAACGCAAAGGAGCGTTGTTTCATGAAAAAGCTGCTTTCCATTGCTTTGGTCCTGGTTCTTGCGCTTTCCCTGTCCACAGCTTCCGCCCAAACGCTTACCAAGGTTGTCATCGGCGCTACGCCCACCCCCCATGCCGAGGTGCTGGAACTGGTCAAAGAAGACCTTGCCGCCCTTGGATTTGACCTTCAGATCGTTGTTTTCACCGAGTATCCGCTGCCAAATCCGGCTCTAGGCGCAGGCGAGCTTGACGCCAACTACTTCCAGCACCTGCCCTACCTGAACGCCTACAATGCCACCGTTTCGCAAAGCGAACAGCTTGTACCCGCCATCGGCGTGCATTACGAGCCTTACGCGCTGTATCCCGGCAAGACCAAAACGCTGGAGGAACTTACGGAAGGCGGCATCATCACTATCACCAATGATCCTTCCAACGAGACCCGCGCACTGCTTCTGCTTGCGGAAGCCGGACTGATCACCCTGCCCGAGGGCACCACCCCCGACAGCAGCCTGACGGTTCTGGATATTGTAGAAAACCCCCTGAAGCTGGACATCAAGGAAGTGGATGCTTCCACTCTGCCAGCAACCCTTTCCGATGCCGACTTCGCCGTGATCAACGGCAACTTCGCACTGGATGCAGGCCTGAGTCCCGCTACAGACGCCGTATTCGTGGAGCCCATAGACAGTGATGCCGGCAAGACCTATACCAACTATGTGGTGGTTCGCCCGGGTGATGCGGAGGCAGATTTCGTGAAGGCACTGACAGCCGTTTTGCATACGCAAAAGGTATACGATTTCCTGCTCACAAGCGAAGCGTTCAAGGGCGGCGTCATCCCCACCTTCACCCCGGCGGAGTAAAGCATTTCATCGTTTCTCAGGCGTCCGGCTTTTTGCCGGGCGTTTTTTTGCATGGCTTGTTTTTATGGTATAATGTGCACAATTGTTTGTCAAGGGATGGAAATTGCTTATGTCGAAAGAAAACAAAAAGATATTGTTAAGAAAAATTTTGTAGAATCGTGGAACGGAGAGTTGTTATGCGGCAATTGTCCTTTACCGTAGCGTCCCCGGATGAGGGAAGGCAACTCAAGCATGTGGTGTTTTCCCGCCTGAAGCTTGGCCGCAGATTGTTTTCCAGCATCAAGTTTCAAAACGGCCTGCTTATTGATGGAATACCTGTCCATGCCGATCAGAAGGTTCACTCTGGGCAAACTGTCACCCTCCTGCTGCCTGCGGATGGACAATATGGGCGGCTGCCACAGGATGCTCCACTGTCCATTGCCTATGAGGATGATGATCTGCTAATCATCGAAAAACCCGCCCCTTTGCCCAGCCAGGCTTCCTCCCGCCAGGGATGTGACACGCTGGAAAACCATGTGGCAGCTTATCTTCACTCCAATGGTTCCTTTGTGTACCGGCCGGTGAACAGACTGGACAAAGGCGTCAGCGGTTTGATGGCAATCGCCAAAAATGCCTATGCACAACAGCGGCTGCAAATCATGCTGCACTCGCCTGACTTTGTGCGGGAATACCTGGCGGTGGTGGAAGGCAACTTGCAGCCGCCATCGGGCGTTATTGATGCGCCTATCGGCAAAATCAGTTTACATGGCGTCAAGCGGTGCATCACTCCGGAAGGAAAGCCCTCCGTCACCCATTATGAAACGCTGCAGGCAGGTGAAAGCCGAAGCCTTGTAAAGCTACGCCTTGAAACAGGCCGCACCCATCAAATACGGGTTCACATGCAGCATATGGGCTGCCCGGTGTTGGGGGATTTTCTCTATGGCCGGGAATCAGCGGAACTGCCGGGACGCATTGCGCTGCATTCCTTTCATTTGGAATGTTTGCATCCTGTGACCAATGAGCGCCTGTCCCTTACCGCGCCGCTGCCTAAGGATGTGGCGAAATTGATGAAGGATAAAAAGTGAACGCGCTTGATAAAATCTCAAGCGCGGTGTCAACATATATCGGATGCGTAAACATTCCTCCAGCATATCGGTTGCTGCTACTCGCGGGCGATTGATAATCGCCCGCATGTATAGGATTAAATCAACATCGTTTTTCGGAATATTTCCAAGAATCAATGTTTTGCATGGTATCAAACAAAAAACTTCGCGACCCCTCGGCCAATGAGGCGGGCCAGCCTCACCTTCCAAACACCCCTTTTTAACGGGATATAGTAGGTGCATTTGGGCTCCAGCCAGCCTTTGCCCTTCCAATATTGATAATCATGCGGATTGACCGTCTGAGCGTCCGGTTGCATCCAGCATATCTGCTGCACGCAAAAAGCAATCAACGAATACCAGCCGGGATCTGTCTCAGCTCCCCGCATCAGGTCCTTCCAAAACACCTCCGCTGCCCGGCGGATGATTTTTTCATGCTGAATACGTATCTCTTCTTTGTCCATCAACGCCCCGGTGCGAAGCTTTGCCCTTCCCGCCACACGGCATCCCCAGGTGTGAAGGGCCGAATCCATCGTCCTGAGAGCATGATTGGAAGAGCCCATGCCAGCCGTGGTGATCAAAAACGCGCATTTCCCCGCCAGCGCGGGTCGGTGGCAGGTAAAGGCCATACGGTCGATCCAGTTTTTCAGGATACCGTTCACATCCTCCACATACACTGGACTGGCAAGAAGGTAGCCATCCGCCTGAAGCATCTTGTCCCGTATGGACAGCAGATCATCTTTCAGTGGGCACGTTTCTTCGCCCTTGTTAAAGCATAGCCTGCATCCCCTGCAGGTACGCACATCCAGGCGGCCCAGGGAAACGCGCTCTATTTCCAGTTCTGTCTTGCGAAGCCTGGCTTCCTTTTGAAGCTGCTCCTCCACAAGCGACGCCGCGCGGGCGGTATTGCCATCCGTTCTGAAGCTTGAGACGATTGAGAGAACTTTCATGCCATTTTCCCTCTTTTGGAACGGTTGCGCCGCCCCCATCCGACGTAATACTGTTACAGGATTTTTCTGCACTCCATATAGTACCGCTTTTCGTGAGCCTCGCCCATGGAGAAGGTCTTTCGGGGAAGTGCGCCGTCCGAACGCACGGCTGGCAGCAGCGCCGGCTTATCAAGCACCGGTATCAGAAATCCCACGGTATCCTTTTGCGTGCACAGGTTTTTCACGGTGTCGTCGCCGTGAATATAGTCGATTTCAGCCTCCCTGTGGCGGCCAAGGTAATCATCCAGGTATTTTTGCAGCGTTCCCACCGCCAGGGCCGAATCGGGCTGATGAATATAGGCTGCCGATTCCTTTCCACCATGGACCACGGTGATCGCATGATCGCCGGACGTTTTTTGCACACCGCTTAATTCCATTCCGCGGGCACGGCAGTATTCCGCCCAGTCCCGCATCAGCGCATCCCCATCAGCATGGAATACCACCCGGTGGATGGGATGGAAATGCAGCGCCGCGTCATGTATGTTTTCCACCTCAATGAGCGCATACCTTGCGGGGTGTTTCTCTATATCCTTAGGAGAAAGCGTCTTCTTCAACTGCTGCCAGTGGGTTTTGGCGGTAGCCAGGGAATGGTTCCCATCCCCGACAGCCATCAAGAGCGGATTGTCCTGGGGCAGCATCTGTTTGAGCGCTGCCAGGGCGTCATGGACACTACGCAAAAGGTCCGGCTCCGTCACCGCCCAACCCCGCAAATGGCCGCCGCCCAGCATCAGCTCAAAATCGTACAAAAGCGGCAGTTCCTCCCGTTTTGCGTACAAGGGCTCTATTACGGTTTTTTTCATATCGTCAAGCAGCAATAGCACATGCGGGCATTCCAGAGAAGCATCCTGGCGGACTGACAGCCTTGGAGGAATGCGGGAGAGGATGGTACCCTCCGTCGCCCTGATCATAGACCTGGAATCTTCTGAAAAGTCATAGCTTTCCAAATCGGCGGCAGCAACCAGGCCAACCCTTGAACCGCTTGACGTCGTCCGCTCCGTCAGCACAAAACCACCTGTAACGGCCTCCCGCAGAATACCCTTTTGCAGGTATTCCGCCATGGCCCGGTGGATGAACGGCACCCGCCCGCCGCTTTGCGCAAGAAAAATCTCCGGCAGGGTTAGGCGCAGTGTGGAGGGCTTTTCTCCCACCAGGTTTTCAGCCTCCTGCCAGTATTCCGGCTGGGAGGTATACTGGTCGCAGGCCACCACGGCCCAAGCAGCAAGATCGGTGCGCTCACCTGGCAGCAGTATATCTGCAGGTGCAATGGCCACTTGATCCCAGCAAATCATCATGGCGGATACCCCTTTCGTAAACTTATTTTTTATCCGGGCGGATATCCAGCATTGGGTCTTCCATATTTGTCAGAACAACAAACGCTTCTGCCGGACCGGAAAGATAGGCATTCCTCTGTGCTTCATCAGTCAGAATCACAGGCATCCTGTCATGGATGGGCCTAACCTGCTTATCCGCCGGGCGGGTGAGTACGGTAAACACCTCCCGGCCGTCCTCCAGTTTTTTGTACACCCCCGCCATATACATCAGTGGTCTTTTTTGCTGGCTTATGGCCAATTTATCCTTCGTCCTTTTCCCCAAGGGCGTATGCCGCCACTCAAAGAACCAGTTGGCGGGGATCATGCACCGCCCGGCCAGAAAAGAAGGCCGGAAGAAGGGCGACAGCGCTACCGTTTCCTGCCTGGCATTGATGACGGGGCTCTTTTTCTCCCAGTGGGGAAAGCCCCATTGCATCAGCCTTGGCATAAAGCAACCCTGCCCGTCAGGAACAAGCACCGGCACCGACTGGCCGGGAGAGATTTCCCCCTGCGCAAAATCCATTCCGTTCATCTTTTCAAGGATGGCCCGCATATCCTCATCATTGGCGTCCAACATGAGATAATACCTTTCGCACACTTTTGTATCCTCTCCCATCCTCGCCTTATGCGAAGAGCGCCCGGATATCCGCCTCCGAAAGCTGGGTTGGCATTTCCTCCCCGGCGGTGATTAGTTGGTCAAACAGTGCCCGCTTCTTTTTGCTGAGGCGGGCTACCTGCTCTTCAATGCTCAGATGGGTAATCAGGCGGATGACTTCCACCTTGCGGGTCTGGCCGATACGGTGCGCCCGGTCGGTGGCCTGGTCTTCGGCGGCGGGGTTCCACCAGGGATCGTAGTGGATCACCATATCAGCCCCGGTCAGGTTCAGCCCCGTACCTCCGGCCTTCAGCGAGATCAGGAACACCTGCCCGTCACCGGCATTGAACCCGTCTGCCAGCTCCAGCCGCCTGGCAGGCGGCGTTTCCCCGTCCAAATACAGGCATTGTATGCCTTCTGCCTCCAGGTGGCGGCGCAGTATCTTCAGCATGCTGGTAAATTGGGAGAAAAGCAGTATCCGACGCCCCGTTTCCAGCGCACCTGGCAGTATTTCCAATAGCAGGTCCAGCTTTCCGCTGGCCCCGGAGTAGTCCGGTAAACACAGGGCGGGATGGCAGCAGATCTGCCTCAATTCCGTAATCGCGGCCAGCACCTCGGTGCGGCCACGGTTGATGCCCTTGGTGCGCAACAGGTCATCCACCCGGCTGCGCAGCCTTAAAAGCGCCGCCTGATAGACCCTGATCTGCTCCAGTGTCATTTCCGCGATCAGCGTCGTTTCCAGCTTGTCCGGCAGCTCCGTCAGTACGTCCTTTTTCAGCCTGCGCAACAGGAAGGGCCGTATCTTTTGCCGAAGAGCCTCGCTGTTGCGCCCGTCGCCGTGCTGCCGGATGAACCTGGAATAATTGAGCAGGTACCCTGGCAGCACGAAATCAAAAATGGACCACAATTCTCCGGTATTGTTCTCCATGGGCGTACCGGTCAGTGCCAGCCTTGTCTGGGCCTGCAACTGCTTCACCGCCACCGCCCCAACGCTGGCGGCATTCTTGATATGCTGGGCTTCATCCAGTATGGCAAAACGGAACGTGATGTCGCTCAAAAGCGAAACATCCCTGCGGATGAGCGGATAGGAGGTAATGACCACATCCACCTTCCGGAGCGACTTGATTTCCTCAATCTGCTCAGCTCTGGCGGCCTGGCCGCCGGAAAGCAGCAGAACACAAAGGCCGGGGGCAAAGCGCTTGAATTCCGCCTGCCAGTTGTAACAAAGGGAAGTAGGCGTCACCACGATGGATGGCAGCGGGCTTGGTTCCTGCTTTACAGCCCACCAGATCAGCGCAATCACCTGAATGGTTTTGCCAAGGCCCATATCATCGGCCAACACACCGCCCATACGCAGCTTATGAAGTGACTGCAGCCAGTAAAACCCTCTTTCCTGATATGGGCGCAGCAGCTTACCGACAGGCGGGGGGCACATCATGGGCGCTTTTGTTTCCGGCGCGGTAAGGGCCGCCACGGTATCCAGCACACTGTCCTCCGCCCGGATGGGCAGGTTCTTTTCAGCAAGCAGCGCGCTCAAATACACGGTGCGGCAGGCAGTAAGGGACAGCGTACTTCCGCTGACAAGGTCGATGTTCTCCGCCTGGGCGCTTTCCGTTAGGATGTCTGCGGCTTCCTGCCAATCCTCCATGGCGCTCAAATCCAGGAAGGAGCCATCCTTTAAACGGAAATACTTGCGCCGCATGTGCAGCGCCTGAAAGATTGCTAGAATCTCCGGGCTAGGCTGTCCGTCCTCCGAGAATTCCAGCAAAAGCTGCCCGCCGCTGACCCGCATGGCCCCCTGGAGCTTTGGCCTGCGGGGCGTCATGCGTTTAAAATCCTGGCTGGCAAATATCTCGCACAGGCTCATCAAATGATGAACGCCTTCGGACACAAATTGGTAGATGCTGTCCTGACCGCTTAAGTATACCCGACCCTTGCGCACATGGAAGCCCGCGTTGGCCAGCTCGTCCAGCACAGCCCGCTCAGCGCTGGCATCGCGCATCAGCAGCCTGATTTCATTTCCGGATTCCTCCTGATTGGGGGCCGCAAAGGGATCGATCTCATGGGGACCATAGGCAAACACGGTACGGGCCACCACATCATGCCCCACGCGGTCCAGGTACACCTTGGCAGCAAGAGGCGTGCGCACGATTTGCTTTTTCAGCGCGCTGTCCAATTCCACCACACCGGTCAATTGCAGCCAAGGCACCAGCTCGCTGATTACGCGGGGCGCTTCCTTGCCAAAAAAGTCAAAGGATGCGCTGCCATCGTCCTCTTGCCGAAACAGTACCGAAGCTACGCTCTGCTGCATTTTGCTTAAGGCTACCACTTCGCCATTCAACCAGGCATAAGCGCAGTCAGGGGTGAGCGGCATCCATTCCGCCGGGAGCTGGGCGGTGATGGTGATGCCCCGTACACCGCCGGCCACCTGATAGGTAAAGGGTATCTCCTTTTCCTTCACCTGGGCCACATGATGCGCCACGCCATTCACCGCAAGGCGGAAGGGCAGATGCTTTAGCAAATTCAGCAGCACCAGCGCAAAGCGGGGTGGCAGCCGCATGGTGCGGGCCTCCATGCCATGCTGGGTGACACCCACTTCCTTTTGCGCCTGGCACAGTGCCCGAAGCACATCCAGCACACCGTTTTCCCTGGGAGTGAAATGCATCCATTCCGGATGAAACACAAACCCTTTCCCAAAGGGCAAGGATGTTTGATTGTCGATGGCGTCCAGGAACTGAGGCAGGTTTCGCACCACATACAGCCGGTCTTCCCCAACCCTGATACCCAGGCGCAAAGCCGGCTGGCCCAAATGATCCCGCTCCAAAAGAAGCGTGATCTCCATACGCACGGTACCTGCCTCGGGCAGCGCTCCCTCCATGGCTTTTAGAAGAAGCGGCCCGCCGAGCATCGCCTTGCGCCTTTCGATATCCTTCCAGACACCTGATTCCCGGGCCATCAGCGTTGCGGCCACCACATGGCGGCAGGCACCCAAGCGCTCCAGCGTATCGCAGGAACACTGTGCCGGCGCGTCGGCCCTAAGCACCACTTCCCGGCGAGGTGTTCCGGCCACCAAAAAGCGCAGCGATTCCGGCCCAGTGGAAATGGGCCGAACGCCGCCCCGCTGATACAAAAGGCTTCCGGCGTTGTACTCATCTTCCCCGGCCAGCTGCCTTAATCTTTGGGGTCCCTGGGACATTACGCGCTCACGCTCCCGACGATTGCAAAATAATAAAGGACGGTCTAAAAACGCGGTATCCTTATTTTATTCTGGCCGCAAAGGGCGTATTCCTGCCGCAAAAACAGAAGCAATTCATTTTGCTGGACATTGGCTTGTGAATGTATTGGGAGGATTTAAGGACCTCAGTCCTCCAAATGCAATCATTTGCACAGGCTCCGCCGATGCAAATGGATTTCCCCAAAGGGCGAGCTTGCCTGCCCGGCGGGAAATCAACTCCCGCATCCGTATTTCGCCCGAATTTTCGTGAGAAAATTCTGAAATCCGGTCTCGCAAAAATGGCATCGTCATTTCTGCGACGAATGGATATATTTGAGAAAATCTTCACATCATGCTATACTATGTCCATCCGCGCCCGGTTGGCGAACAAAGGAGGAACCCCATGGATATCGAGGCCTTTCTTGCCGAGGTTTCGGCGCTGCCCGGACTTTCCGGCAACGAACAGGCAGTGGCGGAGTATGTGAAAAAGCAGTTTGAGCCTTATTGCGATGAGGTTTTCATCGACTGCATGTACAACGTCATCGCCCATAAAAAAGGAACAGGGCCCAAAGTGATGCTGGCCGCCCATATCGATGAAATCGGCCTGATGGTTGTCAAAATTGAGGATGACGGCTGCCTGCGAATGGGCAATGTAGGCGGCGTGGACCCCCGCATTTTGCCTGGCAGCCAGGTTTGGGTCCATGGCAAGGAGAAGCTGTTCGGCACCATTGGCGCCAAGCCGCCCCACTTGCTCACGCCCGAAGAGAGTAAAAAGAACTACCTCCGGGAAGACCTGTTTGTGGATGTGGGCCTGCCTTGCGAAAAAGTGCGGGAGCTTGTTCAGATCGGGGATCTTATTTCCTTCAACACCCCCGCCACAAAGCTGAAAAACGAACGGTTCGCTTGCAAGACCATGGATGACCGGGCCTGTGTAGGCATCATGCTTGTGGCAGCGGAAAAGCTGACAAAGATGCAGCACGAAGCTGACGTATACTTTGTCGCCACCACCCAGGAAGAGGTGGGCAGCCGGGGCGCAAGGGCCGCCGCTTTTTCCCTTGAGCCCGACCTGGGCATTGCTTTGGACGTATGCCACGCCACCATCCCCGGAAGCCGCCCGGATACCACCTGCGATATCGGCAGCATGGTCACCGCCATCGGCCCCTTTTTGCAGCCCAAGCTTACGAAACGGCTGATGGACACGGCGAAAAAGCACAATGTGACCCTGCAAACAGAGGTGGATGCCAGGGATACCTCCACCGACTGCGACGAAATACAAATCAGCCGATGCGGCGTGCCCTCCATACTTCTGGAGCTGCCGCTCAAATACATGCATACCACTGTGGAAACCATTGACCTTGGCGTACTTTCGGAAGGCGGCCGGCTTTTGTCCCATTTCCTTTCGGAACTTGATGCCGGCTGGGAGGATGACTTATGGACTTGAAAACACTCTGCCTCCTTCGGGGCGTCAGCGGCCATGAGCAGGAAATACGCAAAGCCCTTTTGGAAGCCTGCCGCCCGCTGTGTCATTCCGTGACCATTGACCGCATGGGCAATGTGGCGGCCTTCAAGAAGGGTACGGAAACGAACATGCCCCATATCCTGCTGGCTGCCCATATGGATGAGGTGGGCTTCATCGTGACCTCCTTAACCGACGAGGGTCTTTTGCGCATCCAGCCCGTGGGCGGCATAGACCCCAGGGTGGTTATCAGCAAGCGTGTACTGGTGGGAGACAAGGCTGTTCCCGGCGTCATCGGGGCCATGGCCATCCACCTGCAATCGCCGGATGACCGCAAGAAGGTGCTAAAGTACGACAGCATCTATGTAGACATCGGCGCAAAGAACAAGGACGACGCTCTCACAGATTGCCCGGCCGGCAGCTATGTCACATTCGACACGCCCTATGTGTCCTTTGGCGACGGCTTTGTCTGCGCCAAAGCGCTGGACGACCGGGTGGGCTGCCTGACGCTTTTGCGAGTGCTGGAGGATACCTATCCCGGCGATATCACCTGCCTTTTCACCACCGAAGAGGAGGTAGGCTGCCGCGGCGCTACCGGCGGCGCGTTCAAGGCGAATCCGGACATAGCGCTGATACTGGAAGGCACCACCTGCAACGACCTGGGCGATGTGAAGGATGTGATGCAGGTATGCCGCACCGGGGACGGTGTGGCCGTCAGCTTCATGGACAATGCGTCCCTGGTGAACCGGCCGTTGTATGAGGCCATTTTACGCACCGCCAGGGAAAACAATATCCCTCATCAGTTAAAGCGCAGCGTTTCCGGGGGCAACGACAGCGGACCCATCCACAAATCCCGCGCCGGTGTCAAAACCTGCGTGCTCAGCGTGCCCTGCCGCTACATCCACGGCCCATCCTCCGTGGTGAAGGGAAGCGATGTGGATGCGCAGTACCGGCTGGCACACGACTTTTTGAAGCATCCGGTTTTGTGATGCAATAAGGAGAGAATGCTTATGTTTGAACTTCTGAAAACGCTCCTGGCCCCCGTCGGCCCCACCGGCGCTGAGCATACCGTGGCGGATGCAATCCGGCCCCTCATCGCGCCTCATGTCAACTCCGTCCATACCGATGTAATGGGCAACCTGATTGCAGTCAAAGAGGGCAAGCCCGGCGGGAAGCGCATGATGATCAGCGCTCACATGGATCATATCGGCTTTGTGGTGACCGATATTGAGAAAGAGGGCTTTCTTCGGGTGATGCCCCTGGGCGGCATCAACATCAAGGTATCCCTGGCCCGCCAGGTTGCGTTTGCCAACGGCACACAGGGCGTTTTGGTCAGCCAGCCCGTACCGGAAGGCGAAACCCAGGCCATGAAGCACCTGTTCATCGACATCGGTGCTGATAGCCGGGAGGAAGCGCTGACCATGGTAAACATCGGTGATGCGGCCGTCTACGCAGGGGAAGCGTTCCGTATTGGCAAGCACCGGGTATCCGCTCCCGCCATGGATGACCGCTGCGCCTGCGCGCTGCTGGTATCCCTTTTGCAATCCGTAAAGGAAACCGAAAACACAATCATCGCCGTCTTCTCCACCCAGGAGGAGGTAGGTACACGGGGCGCACTGACCGCGGCTTTCGCCCAGGAGCCCGATCTTGGCATTGCTCTGGATGTGACGCTGTGGGGCGATACGCCCGAAACAAAGTTTCCCGCGCTGAAGCTGGGCCATGGTCCCGCCGTGAAGATCATGGACCACGCCAGCATCTCCAGCCCCATGGTGCGGGATGCCCTCTTTGATGCTGCAAAGAAGGCCGGGGTCAATGCCCAGCGGGAAGTGCTGCCCTATGGCGGCACCGACGCCGGAGCCATACAGCGGGCCCGGGGCGGCGTGCCGGTGGGCACTGTTTCCATCCCCTGCCGCTACGTTCACAGCGCCTGCGAAACCATCGACATGCGCGACATGGACGGCGCATTGAAGCTGCTTGCGGAGTTTGTGCAGATGAAGTTTTGATGGGATATGCGGGGAGGGGTTTTAAAAAAAACCCCTCCCCGCACTCCACCAAAATACTTCATATAGGGATAAAACAAAGTAAAATTCTGCAACAGCCTTTGATGGGAGTAAAGCCCTTTGGTTGTACCGCCCGAAGGTTTCCAAAGGGCTCCGAAGCCGAAGCGCCGCCTGTGGCTCCGAAGCCGAAGCGCCGCCTGTGGCGGATGAAGCGAGGCGGAGGAGGCTGGCGAAACGGGTTCCGAAGCTGAGCGCCGCCAGTGGCGGATGAAGCGATGCGGAGGAAGCGAGCGAAACGAGCAGCGCAAGCGGTAGCGAAGCGGTGCGACGATTGAGCCGCC
>JAEZLW010000072.1 GCA_023415145.1 Bacillota bacterium
GCCCAGAGAAAACGTAAAGCGAATTCGTGTGCCCGACGGCGTGAAAGCATATGGCGTTGATACGCTGGCCCAGGCACTGGCGGTACTTTTGCATTCGTGAATGGGTATAATTTTTGCTGAAACGGACAAGCTATTTTTAAGAGGGGACCCCCCTTCATTCATAACGGAAAAGAGTGATGGCATGCTATGAAATCGAGAATTGTGCAAAGGATGCTCCGGGGGCTGGTTACACTTCTGGGGGCGGGGATAGGCATAGGCCTTGCCATGTTGGGGCTTGGGATCAACAAACTGAACAATCCCAATCAAGTGGTGCCTGTCGAAATTCTCCTGCTGCTAAACGGTGCATGCGCCCTTGTTGGCGGATTGATGTTCTTCATTCTGTCTCCCATGATCATCAAAAAGTTTACGGAACTTGGCAATGCCATGGAAAGGCAATTGGACAATATGCCTATGCACCAGGTGTTGACCAGCACCGTGGGGCTGATTACAGGCCTTGTCATCGCGGTTCTTGTAACCCAGATACTGCAATTCGTTGGCGCTTCCATTGTTACTACGGCTTTCAGCGGCATTGTTTATGTCGTTCTGGGTTATACAGGACTGAACATTGGCCGCAGGCGGGGCAAGGAAATGCAATTGCCGCTTATGGATGCCCCATCCCAGGGGAAGGAGCGGCGCTTTGGTTTTATGCGAAACACGGCACCTGTTAGCACTTCGAAGATACTGGATACATCGGTGATCATCGATGGGCGGGTTTTTGATATCTGCAAAACGGGATTTTTGGAAGGGGAGTTGGTCATACCGCAGTTTGTTCTGGCGGAACTGAGGCACATTGCCGATTCCAGCGATGCGCTCCGCCGCAACCGTGGCCGCCGTGGGTTGGATGTGCTTGGCCGCATTCAGACGGAATTGAAGATTCCAGTCCGTATAGAGGAAACGGATTATGATGATGTTGCAGAGGTGGATGTGAAGCTGTTGCGCCTGGCAAGGCAACTCAACGGGATTGTGGTCACCAACGACTACAACCTGAACAAGGTGGCCGGGGTGACAGGGGTTAAGGTACTCAACATCAACGAACTGGCAAACGCGGTAAAGCCTGTGGTGCTGCCCGGCGAGGAAATGACGGTGCAAATTGTTCGCGAGGGCAAGGAGCCGGGCCAGGGCGTTGGATACCTGGACGACGGTACCATGATTGTAGTGGACAACGCCCGCCGGCATGTAGGGGAGACCATCGACGTAGTGGTGACGACGGTGCTGCAGACCAGTGCCGGAAGGATGATTTTTACAAGGATCAAGGCATACGACAACAGCAAGGCGGGCTGAAACCCCCTTCATATAAAAGCTCCCAAATGCTTTATATTTGGGAGCTTTTATCGACCAGACTGCAGGCAAATGAGGACAAATTTCCGGGGATGTATTGAAGGGGTGGAACCCCTTCAATTGTAGTCGTGTCGACCGGCTTTGCCGGTCGCGCGGGGCGCTTGCGCAGCAAGCTTTCCTTACACTTTTCGCCGGCCATGGACTTACGCCGTCCAAGCGAAGCGCAGGGCGGTGCGTAAGGCCATAGGCGTAAAGTGCAGGATCGAGAAAATGACGGGGTCATTTTCTCGACTTATTACAGCCACCCCAGCTGAAGCATATGCTCCCGGATCGGTCCATGCAGCTTGTCATCCTTTTGATGAATGTACAGGTAACTGGACCGCACATTTCTTCCATCCGGCCAGTTTACGATGCCCACGCCCTCTTGGCTGAGGGCATATTTGGCAATGCTTACCCCTTCTGGAGGCTGTATGACCGAAACCCGGTTATGGCAGCGGTTGCCCAGGAAAAGGTCAAATATCCCTGCTTCCGGGTCAATGGCTATGTGGTTGCCTGTAAATCCGCTTAGCCCGAAAGCCCGGTCGCCCATCCAACGTGGTACTTCCGAAAAGCGCTGTACCGGGCTTTTTACGAAGCACAGGTAACCTAAAAACTGGCGGTAACTGCCATCGGTGCTGATATGCCCCGTGCGGTTGACACCGATCTCCCGCAATAGTTCCATTGGCAACAGCTTTTGTGCAAGCAAAGCCTGGCTGAGCCTGACCATGTCCAAAAGCGTACTGAACAGTCCCGCGTGGCCGCACAAATCCCGACCGCCATCGGATAAAACTTGAGCCTTGGGATCGTGGGTAGTGCCGGTAGGCGCATCCGTCCTAACCATGTATCTGTCTTTGAGGATACGGTACTCATAGTTGTAACAGGCGCAATCGCAAAGGCGTTCCGTCGGAATCGTTGCGAAGGTATCCGTCATCCCGGCGGGGTCCAGTATGTTTTGGCGAAGGTAATCATAAAACGGCAGGCCGCCCGCCGACTCCACCACGTATTTGAGTACCAGGGCATTCATGTCCGAATAGAGCCGCGCAGGCTCCACAGGACATACTTCTGTTGCGAATACTTGCTCAAGCGCCGCCTCGCGGTCAGGCTGATCATCAATACGCCTGGGCGTTTTGAGTACCGCCTCGTAGCACAATACATCCCTGATGCTGGCTTGCTTTAAATGTGTGAAGCGCGGGTCGATCTTCCCCACGGTATCCGAAAAGGATAGGCGTCCCTGTACAATAAGCTGCATGACGCTGATCAAAGTAAACAGTTTTGTCAGCGATGCCAGGTCGTACAGCGTATTTTCGCATATTGGCCGGATACAGGGTACAAATGCTCCGTCCACCCATGCAACCTCCTGTATATTGCCAATCCATGTTTTGCGAAAGTCATCCTTTGTTCCATAGGCTACTGCAACGCCCGTCAGCATGTTCATGCGCTCCACCAAAGCGGACATGGAATCCATCAATGGCTGATATGCCATGTTATGCTCCTTTGTATATAGGAAGATCAGGCATCCCGGTTGCTTTTTCCTTCTATTTTTTCAATGGTGATCTTGATTAGGGCCACCGCATTCCAATACTTGTCGATGACTTCCTCAAGCCGGTGTGCGCCGCTGGGGGCCAGGGCCATGGAAAAGGCGGTAAGGGCGTCGCGCTTTTCCTGCAGGTTGGTGGGGATTTCTCCCCAGCCGGTGACGATGGCGCTGTCGTAATGGGTGGTAAACTTCTCTTCAATGATGACCGGATCTTTGTATACACAGAAGCTGACTTCGGGATGGCTTGTGAGGCAATCCAATTTCTTGCCAGAAGGCGCACAGTGCAGATACAGTGCATTGGCAGCCTCGTCATAGTAGTAATTGATGGGCACACCGTAAGGGAGCCCGTGTGGAGTAACCAGGCTCAAGGTGCCCAGGTTGCAGGATTTCAGGATTTCACGGGCTTCAGCTTCCGTTGTCATACGGTCAGGTCTCATAGATGAATGCCCCTTTCTTTATACCTAATCCCGGATAATACACTACAGGGGAGGCTTCTTAGAAGAAACCTCCCCTTACGCTTGCATTTGATTTAGTAAGCTTCGTGGATATCGATGTTCTTGTAGCGCTTCATGCCTGTGCCGGCCGGAATCAGCTTGCCGATGATCACGTTCTCCTTCAGGCCGACCAGCGGGTCCACCTTGCCCTTGATGGCGGCTTCGGTGAGAACGCGGGTGGTTTCCTGGAAGGAGGCGGCGGACAGGAAGCTTTCCGTAGCCAGCGAGGCCTTGGTGATGCCCAACAGGATGCGTTTGGCTACTGCGGGGCGGCCACCCGCCATGATGGTCTGCCGGTTGGCTACCTCAAAGCGGAAAATATCCACCAGGGCACCGGGGAGCAGGTTTGTATCACCGCTGTCCTCCACACGGACCTTGCGCAGCATCTGACGCACGATGATTTCTATGTGCTTGTCGGACACGGCCACGCCTTGGAGGCGGTACACGCTCAATACTTCCTTGAGCAGATATTCCTGCACGGCCTTCACACCAAGGATGCGCAGAAGGTCATGGGGATTGATGGAGCCTTCGATCAGTTCGTCGCCGGCTTCCACCATCTGGCCATCAACCACCTTAAGGCGGGAGCCATAGGTGATTTGGTATGCCTTGGATTCATGGGCGTCCTCTTCGCTGGTGACGATCAGCTCGCGCTTTTTCTTCGTCTCGGAGATTGAAACGCGGCCGCTGATTTCACTCAGGATGGCATCGCGCTTGGGCCTGCGGGCTTCAAACAACTCCTCCACGCGGGGAAGACCCTGGGTGATGTCTTCGCCTGACGCGATACCGCCGGTGTGGAAGGTACGCATGGTCAGCTGTGTGCCGGGTTCGCCGATGGCCTGTGCTGCAATGATGCCTACCGCCTCGCCCACGTCTACGGGGCCGCCAGTGGCCAGGTTGGTGCCATAGCACCGGGCGCAAACGCCCGTTTCATTGCGGCAGGTGAGTACGCTGCGGACTGTTGCGCGGGTTATGCCGGCCTTGACGACTTCCTTGGCCTTGATATGATCAATGACCTCATTGAACCGTACCATCACTTCACCGGTGACGGGGTGGACAATATCCTCTGCGGCGACACGGCCCCGTAAGCGGTCTTCCAGGTTTTCAATGGACTGACGGCCGCTCATGATGTCCTGCACGATGATGCCGCGCACCTTTTCGCCCCTGGCCTCGAAGCAGTCCAGTTCACGGACAATCACTTCCTGGCTGACGTCCACCAGACGGCGGGTGAGGTAACCGGAGTCGGCGGTACGCAGCGCGGTATCGGCCAGAGACTTGCGGCTGCCGTGGCTGGAGAGGAAGAACTCCAGCACCGTGAGGCCTTCACGGAAGTTGGCGCGGATGGGCAGCTCAATGGTTTTACCGGATGGAGAGGCCATCAGACCGCGCATGCCGGCCAACTGGCTGACCTGGGCTTTGGATCCGCGGGCGCCGGAGTCGGTCATCATGCGGATGGGGTTGAATTTGTCCAGCGGTTCCAGTATGTTTTCGCGAATCTCGCTTGTGGTATCGTTCCAAACATCCACCACCAGGTTGTAGCGCTCGTCCTCGGTTAAGAGGCCGCGGCGGAACAGGATGTTGATGTTGCGGACCTTTCCGTCGGCCTCCGACAGCTTTTGCGGCTTGTCTTTGGGTACGGTGATGTCACTGACGGATACGGTGACCGCGCCGCGGGTGGAATAAGTGAAGCCCAGCTTTTTAATGGCGTCCAGCACCATGGCGGTCTTGTGTACGCCGTGGGTGCGGTAGCACTGATCAACGATGCGGCCCAGTTCCTTTCTGTTCACCAGGTCATCCACTTCCAGAACGAACATGTCTTCAAGAGTCTTGCGCTCTTTCAGGCCGATATCCTGGGGAATGGCCTCGTTGAACAGGAGGCGGCCCATGGTACAGTTGATGATGCGCCGGGCAGTTTCACCGCCATATGTACGGGTGATACGGACGCGGATGGGGGATTGCAGATCCAATTGGTTGGTCTGGTATGCCATCAGCGCTTCCTCAGGAGAGGAGAACACACGGCCGGCTCCCAGGCCGTCGGTCTTTTCCATGGTCAGGTAATAACAGCCGATGACCATGTCCTGGGTGGGGGACACGACGGGCTTGCCATCCTGGGGCTTTAAGATGTTGTTGTGGGCCAGCATCAGGAAGCGGGCTTCCGCCTGGGCCTCCATGGACAGGGGCACGTGTACGGCCATTTGGTCGCCGTCAAAGTCGGCATTGTATGCCGTACAAACCAGCGGATGGAGCTTCAGTGCTTTGCCTTCCACAAGGATGGGCTCGAAAGCCTGAATGCCCAGGCGGTGCAGTGTGGGAGCGCGGTTCAAAAGAACAGGATGCTCCTTGATAACGCCTTCCAGGATATCCCACACCTCAGGCTTGATCTTTTCTACCATGCGCTTGGCGCTTTTCACGTTCTGGGCGATTTTCAGGGTAACAAGCCGCTCCATCACGAAGGGCTTGAACAGCTCCAGCGCCATTTCCTTGGGCAGGCCGCACTGGTAGAGCTTAAGCTCTGGACCGACAACGATCACGCTGCGGCCGGAGTAGTCAACGCGCTTGCCCAGAAGGTTTTGCCTAAAGCGGCCCTGCTTGCCGCGAAGCAAATCGCTCAGGGATTTTAAGGGACGGTTTCCGGGGCCGGTAACGGCGCGGCCGCGGCGGCCATTATCTATCAAGGCGTCCACAGCTTCCTGAAGCATGCGCTTTTCGTTGCGGACAATGATATCCGGTGCGCCCAGCTCCAAGAGCCTCTTCAAACGGTTATTACGGTTGATCACCCGGCGGTACAGGTCATTGAGGTCGCTGGTGGCAAAACGGCCGCCATCCAGTTGTACCATGGGCCGAAGGTCCGGGGGAATGACGGGCACCACGTCCAGAATCATCCACTCGGGGCGGTTGTTGCTGGTGCGGAAGGCTTCCACCACTTCCAGGCGTTTAACCGCACGGGCACGTTTTTGTCCTTCGCCCTCGCGGTCGCGCTCCTTTTCGATGAGCTCGCTGATTTCAGATTTCAGTTGTTGGCTGATTTTGTCCAAATCCAGCTCCAGGAGCATTTGCTTGACAGCTTCCGCACCCATACCGGCCTTGAAGGAGCCTCTGCCGCACTTCATCTCCACTTCCCTAAAGCGGGCGTCAGAAATCAGTTCATGCTTTTTAAGACCCGTTTGATTGCTGTCGCCGGGGTCCAGAACAATGAAAGAGGCAAAGTACAATACCTTTTCCAATGCGCGAGGGGACACATCCAGCAGCATGCCCATGCGGCTGGGAATGCCCTAGAAATACCAGATATGGCTCACAGGGGCGGCCAGCTGGAAATGGCCCATACGCTCGCGGCGCACCTTCGCCCTTGTGACCTGCACGCCGCACTTGTCGCAAATCTTGTCCTTATCCTTGAACTTGATGCGCTTGTACTTGCCGCAATTGCACTCCCAGTCCTTCTGCGGTCCAAAGATGCGCTCGCAGAAAAGGCCGTCGCGCTCGGGCTTTAAAGTGCGGTAGTTGATGGTTTCGGGCTTTGATACCTCGCCGTAGGACCAGGCGAGAATTTGATCGGGTGAAGCCATCCCGATCTGTATGGAATCCAGATTGGTCAGTTCGAACAAAAGGGTCCACTCCCTTCCATGTATC
>JAEZLW010000156.1 GCA_023415145.1 Bacillota bacterium
GGTTGCCGCCGGACAGGGAGCCCATGATCTGATCCTGGCCGGTCACCTTGGTGCGGAAGCTTTTCACGAACTCCTCTGTGAGCTTCTTTTCTTCCTTGAAGTTCATGAGAATTTTGCTCATCCTGTCCAGACAGGCGGCGGAGGTGTTGGCCGCCACGTCGCTGATGCGGAAGATGCCGTTTAGAAACCTGTCCTCCGCCACGTAGCTGAGTCCCAGGTCCATCACCTGCCGTGTGCTCATGCCGGTAATATCCTGGCCGCTTAGAAAAATCTTGCCGCTTTTGACCGTATCCCGGCCAAAGATGGTGGTGGCCAGCTCCGTACGGCCCGCGCCTACCACGCCGGCCAGCCCCAGAATTTCTCCAGGATACACCTCAAAGCTCACATCCCGAAAGCCAAAGCCCGTCAAGCGCTGAACCTTCAACACCGGCTCGCCATCTCTTTTGACCGGCACCGGACAGTTGCCGCCGGTGCATTCCCGCTCCTTCATGTCCGGAGGCAGCAGGCCCCTTACCAGCATCTCCCTGGTGAACTCCTGTACAGGACCGGAAAGGGTGATTACCCCGTCCCGCATGATGGCCACGTGGGTGGCGATCTCAAACACTTCCGTCAGACGGTGGGTAATATAGATGAGGCTGATGCCCTTGGCCTTCAAATCGCGGATGATGCCGAACAGGGATTTTACCTCGTTGAACGTCAGCGAGCTGGTTGGCTCGTCAAGGATCAGGATGCGGGCATCCCGCATGAGCCCGCGCAGTATTTCCACCAGCTGCTGTTCGGCAATGGACAGGCTGTCGGCCTTGCGGTTCAAGTCCAGATCCCATTTGAGCTGGGAGTTAAGATCCGTCAGCCGCTTGTGCAGCACGCTCTTTTTTTCCTTAAAACCCATGATGATGTTTTCTTCCACCGTCATGTTGGGAAAGAGCATGGGCTCCTGGGGCACCAAATATATGCCCTGGCTCAGGGCTTGGGAAGGACGGCTCAGGCGCACCGAACGCCCCCTCAGGCGCACTTCCCCTTCATCCGGCTGGTAGATGCCCATCAGTATTTTGACCAGGGTGCTTTTTCCGGCACCGTTGCCGCCGATGAGTGCCACGACCTCGCCGCTTGAAACGGAAAGATCGATGCCCTTGAGCACGGCATTCAACCCGAAGGCCTTGCGGATGCCGTGCACAGATATCATGATTTCGCTTCCAGCGTTTGTCGTTTCCTTCACTCTCGGAGCCTCCATGATCAAGTTATACATTTGTTCGTTCCCTGAATATTTGAACGTTTGTTTAATCATACGCCATTTGCTAGGCCTTGTCAACTCTCCCAGCCAAAATATTTACGGCTTTTTCGCTTTCCCTGGCAACACGCGCAATCATGGCGGTCCATTCTGCTCTATTTCTACCATATTTGTCCTTGGTTTTGCATGTTCTTTTTGCATTGCCTTTCTTTGAAGAATTGTTCCCGAAGGGTGATTGACATCATACATCAATGGTGATATACTTTGTTTTAAAGAACATAAGATTGTCCATTAAACTTTTGTAACGGCTGTCCGGCCTCTGCAAGAAGACTCAAAACCCCGGGCTGCCAAGGAAAGAGGAAGCATGAACTACGAAGAGTCCCTGATGATCAAGACTTCCTGGTACTACTACTTTGAGAACATGACCCAGCAGCAGATTGCCGATGTGCTGGGCGTAAGCCGTTTGCGCGTGATCAAGCTGCTGGAGAAGGCGCGGGATACGGGCATCATACAGTTTAAGCTGCGCCAGGACGGCGTAGAGCGCATACAATTGGAAAAGAAGCTGATGGAGCGCTATGGCCTGAAGGATGCCTTTGTTGTACCGGCCATGCCGGGGCGCACCGAGGTGAACGAAAACATCGCCAAGGCGGCAGCCATGTATGTGCGCGACAGGCTCACGGAAAACAGCTTCATCAATATCGGCTACGGCGACACACCCAGCAGGGTCCTCAACAACCTGGCCACCATGGCCCAGGAGCCCATCTCCTGCGTGTCGCTCACCGGGGGCGTCAATTACTATCTGCCCGACACCCGCTCCAATGTATTTAACGCAAAGCTGTACCTGATGCCTGCACCGCTATTGGCCAGCTCCAAGGAAATGGCCGAGGCCATGCGCCAGGAAGCCTCCGTGATGGAGATTTCCCGAATGGTGCGCCTGGCCTCTGTGTCAGTAATCGGCATCGGCCCCATGCACGAATCCGCCACCATCATCAAGTCCGGTATTTTGAGCAAGAACGACTTTTTGTACCTGAGCATGAAAGGCGCCGTGGGCGACGTACTCAGCCACTTCATCGACAAGGATGGGGAACTGATTGAAAGCCCCGTGGAGGATAGGCTGATCAGCACCTCCTTAAATACGCTTCGGGAATTGAAAAACGTGATCGGCGTGGCCGCAGGGGATACGAAGGTGGAAGCCATCCGCGCCGCGCTCATGGGCAAGTATATTGACGTTTTGATTACAGACGAGCCGACCGCCTTAAGCCTGACAGAGGATGTTTAATTAAGAAGATGGCGACCGAAGGTTTCCAAAGGGCGATCGGAAAGCCCTTTGGTTGCGCTAGCAGGCGCGAAATCCTTTATCTTACTTAGCTTTATTCAATATATGCGCTAAGAAACGGCACCCTTTACCCTGTGCATATAAAGAAGAGGAGGATATTCATGGCGGAGAAATACCTCATGGCGCTGGATGCCGGCACAGGCAGCGTGCGGGCCGTGCTCTTTGACACGCTCGGTCATCAACTTGGCTGCGTACAAAAGGAATGGTTCCACAAGGAGGACCCGCGCTTTCCTGGCAGCATGGATTTTGACTGGACGCACAACTGGGCGCTGGCTTCCGCATGCGTAAGGGAAGTGATTGCCCAAACGAACGTTTCGCCAAAGGATGTTGCCGCCGTGAGCACCACCTGCATGCGGGAAGGCATTGTGCTTTATGACGGAGATGGCCGGGAAATTTGGGCCTGCGCCAACGTGGACGCCCGCAGCGGCGATGAGGTGGCGCAGCTTATACAGCTTGACCCGGCACTGGAAAAGGAACTGTATGCCCTGTCCGGCCAGACCTACGCCCTGGGCGCGCTGCCGAGGCTTTTGTGGGTCAAAAACAAACTGCCAAAGGTGTACGAAAAGACAGCCACCCTGTCCATGTTCAATGACTGGCTCATTTACAGGCTCACCGGCGTCATGAAAAGCGAGCCCAGCAACGGCTGCACCACGGGCATCTTCCGGCTTGAAAACAGGGAATGGGATGCTTCGATTGCCAAGAAATGCGGGTTGAAGGATGACATTTTTCCCAAGGTTCAGGAAAGCGGCACGGTGGTGGCTTCTGTCAGCGAAGACGGAGCTGCCCAAACAGGCCTTGCTCCCGGCACTCCCGTAGTAACGGGCGGGGGTGACGCGCAATTGGGCTGCGTGGGCGTGGGGCTGGTTGCGCCAAATCAGGCCGCCGTATTCGGCGGAAGCTTCTGGCAGTATGAGTTCAACACAAAAAGCGCTGCTGCCGATCCCACCTGCCGCGTCCGTGTCAACTGCCATGCCGTACCCGGCCTGTGGCAGTACGAGGCCATTGCCTTTATGCCGGGCCTTGCCATGCGCTGGTACCGCGACGCCTTTTGCCAGGCGGAAAAGGAAGAGGCCGCAAGGCTTGGCATCGACCCTTATCAATTGATGAACCGGGAGGCGGAAAAGGTGCCTGCCGGCTGCCATGGCATGATGTGCTCCTTCTCCGACGTGATGAACTACATCTCCTGGCGGCACGCCGCCCCCACCTTCGGCAATTTCGATTTTGACCCCAAAAATTTCAACCGCTACACCTTCTACCGGGCCATCATGGAAAACGCCGCCCTGGTCACAAAGGGGCATATGGACCTGGTGAGGGAAGCCACCGGCGGCATGCCGGAGGAGATTATCTTCGCATCCGGCGCTTCCAAGAGCCCGCTGTGGTGTCAGATCCTGGCGGATGTAATGGGCCTGCCGGTGAAGGTGCCCGTGGTGAAGGAAGCCACAGCGCTGGGTGCCGCCATCATGGCCGGCCTGGGGGCAAAAGTTTACGGCAGCATCCAGGAGGCCGCCAAAAAGCTGGTGCAATGGGAAAAGACGTATCTTCCCGATAGCGAAAACCACGAAACCTACAACAAGATGTACACGCTCTGGCGGGAGTTCTATATAGGCCAGCTTGACTTGAGTGACCGCCGCGTGACACGGTACATGTGGGCCGCCCCAGGTTTGTAATGCAATTTGCAGCATGCAATTTAATCATGAAGGAGAGAGTCACCTATGTTTATCATCCATGAGGACGAGCGGGAATACCGCTTCAAAGACAGCGGCCCCAAATACCTGATGAAAGGCCCCCGCATGAATTTCGCGCTGGTACAGTTCCAGGCGGGGCAGGATTTCAAAGCCCATTACCACAACGACATGGAGGAGAACTTTTTTATCCTCGAAGGTGAAGTGGACGTGGTGGTGGACGGCACCGTGCATCATTTGACGCCGGGAAAGCTGATTCACATCGAGCCGGGCGAAATTCATTACCTCGTCAACAACTCCCAAGGCCCCGTGAAAATGATCTCCACCCTGGCCCCCTTCAAGGATGTGGACAAAGTGGATGTGGAGAATTATACGTACTGAAAAACTGCCGGGAAGACGAAAGATCGTTTTCCCGGCAGTTTCCTATATGAATTGACTGGAAACCATTTTGTCTGTACCGCTTGACTCGTCACGCTCCTTGTTTCATCAATAGCTTTTCCGCATCCTCAGCTTTCATTGGCCGGTAATAAAAGAATCCTTGCGCTTCGTCACATGCATTCATGGACAAGAAATTCAACTGGTTCTCTGTTTCAATACCTTCTGCAATCACATTCATATTCAGATTTTTCGCCAACTGAATAATGATCTTTGCAATGGCATCGTCTTTATCGCTTTTCGAGATGCTATGAACAAATTGCATGTCCATTTTGATACGGTCAATCGATAGGTTTTTCAACCGGGTCAGCGTTGAATATTCCGTACCGAAATCGTCTATGGCGATGGACACGCCAAACTCCTTCAGTGCATGCAAAATCGGTTCAATATTTAGGGCCTTGTTAATGGCAATGCTCTCCGTAAGTTCTATTTCCAGGGACTTGGGATCAATCTCCGCTTCCACAATGGTGTTTTTGACGATGTTCAAAAATTCGGGGTCAAGAAACTGTATCAGTGACACATTCACCGCAATACGCATCGTACCAAGACCCATGTCCCTCCAACGCCTGATCTGACTGCAAACAGTTTCCAGTACCCATTTGCCGATTGGGTTAATCAAGCGGGTATGTTCGGCCAGGCTGATGAATTTTCCAGGCAGCAACTGCCCTTTGGTAGGATGATTCCATCGAAGCAACGCTTCAAAACCGACTATTTTTTTGTTCTCGATGCAGATTTGCGGCTGATAGTATACCTCAAGCTCTTTTCGCTCCAGCGCACGATACAAGTAGTTTGTCAGTTCTATCTTTTCAGTGAGGTCTTCCTTGATCATTTGTGAGCAGAACAAGTATGCGTTTTTCCCGTTGCTTTTTGAATTGTACATGGCAATATCCGCATTTTTCACAAGCGTTTCCGAATCTTCGCCATCCACCGGATAGACGGAAACGCCGGCACTGCAGGTCACAAAATACTCCATCTTGTTCAACAGAAACGGCTCATGGAAAATATCCATGATCTTTTCCACTTTCTTTTGCAAATCATTGATTTCGGCCATATTGTTCAATATCAACAGAAATTCATCACCGCCAAATCGCGCTACAGTATCATGCTTTCGTATTGAGCCGGACAGTCTCTTTGAAATTTGCCGAATCAGCTCATCGCCCATTTCGTGGCCAAGCGTATCATTCACAGACTTAAAATCATCCAGATCAATAAAAACAACGCCGATGATTTTGCCGGTTCGACTGGACAAGCTGATATCTCTTCTCAATATGTCAATGAAGAGCGTTCTGTTGGGAATGCCCGTTAACTGATCATATAACGCCATGTTTTTGATTCTTTCCTGGTGATCTTCAATTTTTGCCAAAAGATTGTTGATTGATTTACGAATGTAAACGAACTCCCGATTGCCCTTTTCTGCAAGCCTTAGGAACTTGTCTTTAGTGGTGTCAATAGCGGTTACTTCCTGCAGCAAATGATGAAAGGGCTTCGTCAAATAGTTTGTCAAAATCATAATGACAACCAAGGTAATGATGACGAATAACAAAGTATTGAGTATTCCAAAGTCAGCAACCTTTTTCATGGAAGTAACATATAAGGTTCTTGGCATTTCAAAGTCTATTTGAATGGAATCTTCCATTCGGTATTGATTTGCAATGGCCAGCTTGATCACAATCGAATCTCCGGCAGGGGAATATGCCGTGCTCAAGGTTGTCAGTATGTTATTCTTCGATATGCTTCCGGCGTTTTCCAGTGCGCTGATGGCGTTGAAACGGAAACCGGTGATTTTCTCCAAGTTTTCTTGTAAGCTTAAATCAATCTCTCTGCCAAAAATCATTTTCCCATTCGCTGCTTTTGTCATGGATGAATCAGTGATATCAGTAGAAGAGATAAAATAGTAAGCCCCGCCAATTTTTTTAATGCTTGAGACATCCTCCTCAAGCTTCACAAATGAAATGAAATTATCCGTAATGTGAAAATCCGGAGGAGTTTGGACAAACGCTTTATTCTCCAATGAATAGAACTGTTGATACACAACATTGTCGTCACTGCTTATAAAAACCATAAAATTCAAATCAAGGTTTTCAAATGTACTTTCTGTGAGATTGTTTTCGATATAGTCAGGATGCTTTGATTCCATGAAGTCATACGTTTCATCCCAATGTCCCCAATCATTTGCAATTCCTTGGCCCTTGCTTAACCTGTCACCAATATAGGTGGACAGGCCATTGGTTGCCGTACTTATTTGATGCTCTTCCTGCTGTTTGATAAAGTTCTGAAAAAATATACCGAACGCTATATTCACCAACAAGGCAAACAGGACCATTAACGGAATCACTGTCAACAGGATTCTACTCTTTACGTTCATGATTGTTCCCCTTTGAACACTAAATTTGACAATCGGTAACATTCATTAGCCTCATGGATAATAACACTTTGCTATACCTCATTGATGATGCCAATGAATTTCATCTGCAAGCTTTGACGCGTACATGGCCAAATCCTCAGGCCCATGCTTTTCACCTCGATGGAGCTTGATTCCAAATGCAATTATATAGCGGGGTCTTTCCTTTGTCCATACAACTGTTCATACATTTGCATGATGACCGTACAAGGATGGGGCTTTCAACCTTTTCAGGGATTTTTACTGCAAAGGGATGCACAACGGATTCAGAGGTAATACACTTGCGCTGTATGAAAGAGTGTATGGAAGATAACAACCGCTGGGACGAGCGTGATTTCTTTACGCTTACATGACACAGAAAAGCACCTCCCGACAGCCAAAACCACCGGGAGGAGCCTTGTGTTCAAATTGAATCCTACTTTTTCAACAAATCCTTGTAAACCCCAGGAACGGAATCGGGGATCACCGTAGCGCCCACCGTCTTTTCATAAAAGCCCAAAGGACCCGCGCCGCCGATCACGGCATAGGCGTACCCCATTTCCCGCAGACCGTGCATGCAGGCGATGAGCAGCCCACGTCCGATGCCCAGGTTGCGGCTGCTCTCCTGAACGCCCATGGGGCCGAAAAAATTTTTTTGGGTGGCCTCGTAGCAGGAAAAGCCCAGAATTTCATCGTCCTTCACCGCAATGAAGCAGCTTACCGGCTGGCGGGAAAAGCAGATTTCGCACTCGCTGGCCCAGCGGGGGCCGAAATGTTCATCGACCCAGGCGGTGATCCTGCGCATATCCGGCACCATGGCGCGGCGGAGGGAAACCCCTTTTTCCTCATAATCCTTCATCAAAGGGGCAAGTTCGGGCAGCTTCAACAGGTGCACCAGCATATCGGGCATGAATATTCATCCTTTCGGCAACAAATAAGGCTTCCTATCCATTCCACCCGGTATGCCCTATTTCCTCTTTCTGGACAGATTCCACGTGGCCAGCAGAAAGAAAACCACCGCCGTGCCTACAAGCACCCACAGGCTGACGGCAACTGAAAGCTCCGTGACGCCCCACTGGAAAGAAACGCCCATCATTTGCCGGAACTCCCGGGAAGCCATGGCCGGCGCGCCGGCGAAGGCGGTTTGCAGCGGGCTTTCCATCATCACCTGCCGGAAAAGCACACTGGCATGGGATACGGGGAAAAATTTCACCACCGCCTGCACGGCCTCCGGCAATGATCCTATCGGGATATAGACGCCTGTCAGAAACCCGATCAACGTGCCCAGTATGGTGGAAGCCGTAGCAAAGGCGTTGTTGCTTTTGAAGAAGGACACAATGAAAAGCACCAGCGCCGTGCTGGAAGAAACCGACAGCAGCATCACGCCAAAGAGCTTCACAAGGCTGGCCGCGCCCAGCACTTTGCCGCCGTAGGCCACGATGTACAGCTCCGCCAGTACAAAGGTGATGCATGTCATGATCAGGCCGATGATAAAAGAGCTGACAATGTACCCGCCGGCCAGGGATGACCGCTTGGCGGGGGAAGCCGAAAAATCCTTGCTGATTTTCTTTGCCTTATCCTCCACCATGATGCCGAAAGCGCCCATGGTGGTGGTGATGGAGGTAACGCTGAGTAGCCCCGCCATGATCCAGCTATCGAGCAAAAACCGCGAGTTGGGGATGCTTTTCATGTTGCCGGTGAGCATATCCCCCAGAAACAGCACATACAGGCCGATGATAATGAAGGCGGACAAAAGGGAAAAGAACACGGCGGCACGGTCCCGAAAGAAAATCTTGAGGTTGCGCACGGCGAAATTCATTGTAATCATTCTCTGATCCCCTTTCCGGTGATGGCAATAAACGCATCGTCCATGCTGCCGCTTAAAACTTCAAACACAGATATCAGCTCCTCGCAGCCCTTTACAATGGGCAGCGCGTCCACCGTGCGCTTGAGCGGCACCGATACCATGCCCCCCGCCGTTTCATAGGTTATGTTCAGGCCGTTCAGATACGCTTGAAGTGCACTCATGTCGGTAGGCTTGATTTTCAGTTGATCGCTGGAGTACCTGTCCTTCAGCTCCGCCGGCGTGCCCTTGGCGGTTAAAAGGCCCTTGTCGATGACCGCCACATAGTCGGCCCCGGCCGCTTCCTCCATATAATGGGTGGTCAAAAAGACCGTCACACCCTCCTTGATCTGCAGGTTTCGAATGGTGTTCCAAACGCTTTGCCTGGTCTGCGGGTCAAGGCCCGTGGTGGGCTCGTCCAGGAACAGAATTTTCGGGGTGTTCACAAGCGCTCTGGCAATATCTGCCCTTCGGCGCTGTCCGCCGGACAGCTTGCCGTAAGGCCGGTTCAGGAAGGAATCCGCCTCCGCCGCAATGGCAGCCTTTTTCACGGCCTGCCTGAGCGCATCCCCCCGAAGGCCGTAAAAGGCGGCGCGGGCGGAAAGGTTTTCCTTCACGGTAAGCAGGCTGTCCAGGATGCTGTCCTGAAACACCACGCCAATGCATTCCCGGATTTTGGCGTCATCCTTGGAAAGTTTATGACCGTCCACCGTCACTTCACCCTCGTCAGGCGCAAGCAACGTACAAATCATGTCGATGGTGGTGGACTTGCCCGCCCCGTTGGGGCCAAGGAATGCAAACAGCGTTCCCGCGTCCACGTAAAAGTCGATGCCCCGAACAGCCTGAACATCGCGATAGCTTTTTTTCAGCCCCGATACTTCAATGATCTTTTCCATCCGTTTCCCTCCACACAGTCGGTCAGCCTTTGCCACACGCATCCATTCTACCAGCCGTTTTCCATTTTATCATTGAAAAGCAAAAAGAAACAGATGAAAATTGCATGAGAAGAATAGCGGCCGTCAGCATTCTGCCTTGATGACAACCTTGCATTGGTCCCCTTCCATCAAGGTGCTTTTGACCTCGATTTGATCCTTTGCGATTTTCCCGCCCGATATATCTGTGATCATGGCAATCATGGGGTCCAGGCACCAGCCGCGGCAGGCGTTTGCTCCGCCCATTTTCTTGCTCATCGCGCACAGCTTGCAGGCCGTGGCGGTTGCTTCATAACCGTCCGTTGTCTTCAAAACCTGCCAGTTGGCACAGCCGAAAATGCCTGAAAGCGTCAAAAACACGTCTTCAACAGAAGTGATGCCCATCATTTTGTTCATGGCGCCCGCCGTTTGGCTTTGCCGCTCCGCCCGTTTTTCCACAATGGTATCCAGCACTTTCAAGGCGCCAAAGGTGTTGACGGTTTCGGCCACCGCGGCGGCATAGGTGTTTTGCAGCAAGGCCAGTTTCTTTTCAGCATCCATAATTGTTTCTCCTTTATGATCTATCGTTCGTTAAGTTTGTGTGAAACGAAGACGGCGCTAGGTACGCCCCGCCAGGATGACCGCCAGCTCTTCCCTGATTTCCTCCCTGGTCATGGACCGGCTTTTCACCACAATGCTTTCCACCAGATTCTCCAGCAAATGCACCAGCGTGCGCACCAGGATAGCACCGTTCTTCACATCCTTCAAGTGCGGCAGGACCAATTGATAGTGCCTTGGGAGGATGGACTTTTCCCACTTGTCCATGATCTCCTGCAGATCATTGTCACCGTCGAAGGAGAGATACACCTTCACCCCCAGCCGGTACACCTTTTTGTCAAAATCACTGAGAAAATGAAGCTGGTACACATACTCCGTGTAAAAATCCAGAATGCTGTCCGTTTTGATCTGCCCGGCATGACGTTTCAGCAGATCAAAATAGTCCTGTTTGATGATCTCATGAAACAGCTCCTGCTTGCTTTGATAGTAGTAGTACACCATGGGCAGCGAGCAGTCCACCGCTTTGGCAATGTTGCGTATGGTGGTGCCATGGTAGCCGTCCCGGTCAAACTGGTCCACGGCGGCCTGCTTGATGCGGATTTTCAGGTCTTGTGCCGTCACGGTTTGCACATACCTCCTTCTCTAACGTTCGTTAGGATTATATGCCCTGCCGAATGAAAATGCAATACCCTTTTGATAATTTTTTATCGTTGTTATTCGCATTCATTCCATGATTGACAAGCGGCACACACCTTTTTATAGTAAAGAGAGCAGGCTATCATTGCCATGAAAATCCGGAGGCGATATAATGACCTACGACAGCAGCCATGTTCTATGCCGGAAGTGCCTGATGCAAGAGGTTGAAGAAAGTCAGCTCAGGGAGTACCTGGACAACTACGCCGCCGCCCTGCCGGATGATAAAAGAGCACCGGAGGCGGAATATACAAAGCGCCTTTCCCTTTGCGAGGAATGCCATCACCGCATACGCTTCACCTGCACGCTGTGCGGCTGCTACATACAGGCCAGGGCCGCCAAGAAAAACCAAAAATGTCCCATCCCCGGCGCACCCCGGTGGAGCGCCATGGCGGAGGATGCCGATGAGTAAGCAGGAAGGGTGATTTTTGTAAAAATCACCCTTCCCTATCCGCAAGCTCAATCGTCGCGCTGCTTCGCTGCCGCTCGCATCGCTTGTTTCGCTTGATTCCTTCGCCTCGCTTCATCCGCCACTGGCGGCGCTCAGCTCAGTCACCATCCCCAAAAACTTTCTATATCTTTATATAGCCCGCTACTCCACGTCAAGAGGCGTCTTGTATCCCGGCGCGGGGAACGCCGCATCCAAAAGATCAATCTCCTCCGGGGAAAGCGATATGTTCAGCATGGCCGCGTTCTCCCTGGCGTGCTGCACGCTGCCGGCCTTGGGAATGGGAATCAAAAACGGGTCGCGAAGGATAAAACCCAATAGCACCTGTGCCGGTGTGATGTTGTGCGTGGCTGCCACCTTACGCACCGCCTGGCTGGAAAACAGCTCGGGCTTAAGTAAGCTTTGCTGGGCCAGGGGGCAGTAGGCCATCACCGGCACGCGATGCTCGCGAAGCCATGGCATCAGATCGAAATCAATGCCCCGGGATCCCAAATGATACAGCACCTGGTTCACAGCGCAGTTTTTTCCGCCCGGAATGGAAAACAGCTCCTTCATGTCCGCCGTGTCAAAGTTGGATACTCCCCAGTTTTGAATCAGCCCGCGCCGCTTGAGTTCCTCCATGCATTCCACCGTTTCATGAAGGGACACCCCGCCCCGCCAGTGGAGCAGGTACAAATCCATATACTCCGCGCCCATGCGGCGCAGGGAGTTTTCACAAGAGCGGAAGATGCGGCTCCTGCCCGCGTTGTGGGGGTACACCTTCGATACCAGGGTTATTTTCTCTCTGGGAATATTCTTGATCGCCTCGCCCACCAGCGATTCGGCCCGGCCATCGCCGTACATTTCCGCCGTGTCGATCAAGGTCATCCCCAGATTGACGCCTTCCTGAAGGGCATAAATCTCCTCCGCCCGTTTGGCGGGATGATCTCCCATATGCCATGTTCCCTGGCCCATGCGCGGTATGTGCATCTTTTTTATCTCCTTAGATATGGGATTCCAAAGGGATTACATCCTTTTGGCGGGGTGCAGGGGCAGCGCCCCTGCGACAGCAATCTTTTAAGCCGCACGTAAA
>JAEZLW010000112.1 GCA_023415145.1 Bacillota bacterium
CTGCATGCTGGCCAAGATGATGGTGCTGGGCGCCAACGTGCTGATCATGGATGAGCCCACCAACCATCTGGATTTGGAAGCCATCACAGCGCTGAATGAGGGCATGAAGGAGTTCAAGGGCACCATGATCTTTACATCCCGCGACCATCAGGTGATGCAGTCGGTGGCCAACCGCGTGATAGAGCTTATGCCTGGCGGAATCATCGACCGCCGCGAAAGCTATGATGAATACCTGGAATACAGGGAGACTGTGAGTACGGTCTGATCATTGAGCCTGGAAACCATTGTGACAAGAGGGAAAGCATCCGAGCAGTGTGGATGCTTTCCCTTTGCATATTTATCTAATTAGAACATGGGATGCGGCTGTTTTCAAAGCATGATCAATTGTTCCCAAGCACGATGATTTCTCCCAAAGATGCTTCTGCGTCAAGAATCAGTTGCACAGAGCTTACATCCATGGCCTCAAAGGGTATGATCTGGCAGCCGCCGGGGATGCTCTCATATACAGTCAAATCAACAGGCGATTCATAAGCGCCATTGATTATCAGCCTCCCTTTGGCGTTTGCCTCGGGGCCGGGGTACAGGATCACCGTATCCGCTTTGGCGGGCTTGTGAAAGGTCAAATTGACCTTGGTTCCAAGGAAGGCATACCCCTTTGAGGCGGGGGATATGCAATAGTCGCCGTCGGTGAGGCCTTCGGCCCTTACCCCTTCTGCGGCAAGGGAAGCCAGGGGGGCGATGTTCTTAACATCCAGCATGGCGTAGGGTTTCAATTGGGCAAACAGGGTTGGCCCGCTTATATAGGCGGTGCCGTCCTGGTGAAAGCCCGCACGGTCGAAGCATAGCTGCCTGTTGCCGGTGGGAACCTTGGGGTAAGTATGGGTATGGTAGGCGGTATAAAGCTCTTCGCCTACTCTGAAGAAGCTGTTGTGGCCGGCGCCTGAAATGAGGACTTCGCCCTTTTTTTCCGCATAGGTGAGCAGGGGATTGGTATCGGCCTTTGCAAAGGGGCCCATGGGGCTTTGCGCCACAGCGACGCCCACCGCATATTCCTTCATGGCAAAGTGGTTGCCGCTGTAGAACAGGTAATACTTTTCCTTGTGCTTTATCACAACGGGGCCTTCGTTCCAGCGGTAATCGCCGGAACCCATTTCCCACAATTGGTCAGGCACCGAAAGCTTTATGGGCTCGCCCACGGCGGATGCAAGATCGGGGGATAACTTTACAGCATAGGTATGGCTCTCATGAATGGCGTCCACTACGTTCTCCGAGCAGTCCCTGGCGTAGTACAGATACGGCGTTCCGTCCTCATCCACAAACAGGCTGGCGTCGATCACCGCATAACCGGGGTCAAAAAGCGGCGCGCCAAGCATGTCCTTGTAGGGGCCTTCGGGCTTGTCGGAAACAGCAATGCCGATGCGCAGGCTCTTGTCAGAAGAGCGCCTGGCGGAAAAGAGCATCACGTATTTGCCCTGATACAAGTACACCTCCGGCGCCCAGTAATCACCGTTGGCCCAGGAGACCCTTTGCAGCGCCTTTTTCTTGCCGCTGTACGTGGTTAAGTCCTCAGTACTCCAGGTGAAAAAGCCTATCGAAGCGCTGGTGGCAAAGACATGGTATTCGCCCTCCGTCGGAAGGATGAAGGGGTCGCCGATGTTGTTGATGCTTTGCGGATTTTGATAAAACCGGTGGGCGATGTCCCCCTGGTCTTTCAAGGGAAGAGGCGCAAGGGTTTGAGCTAAAGCAGGTGCAATAACCATGGCGCACAATAGCAGTACACCTCCCAAACAGGCAAGCAGTCTTTTGCCCATTTACGATCCTCCTTTACGGCGCGGGAATGGATGCTGTATCCTTTTTGGGTTCCCGCACCTTTGTTTCTGCCTTTTCGCCCGACCGGCCCGCCATTGTTGCAGCAAAACCGATAGCGATTATCAGCACTGCGGTCCAAAGCAGCGCTCCCTGGGGCGATGCGATGGGCTGCTTCCAGAACCAGATGTCGCGCTTGGTGACCATCGGGGCGGCGTGCAGCCCTGCCAGGGCAAAGATGACAAGGTTGCTGGACAAAAGGTAGAACAGCGATTTGCGGCCAACGCCCCGCATGACGGAATCAACCAAATTCAAGTATCGGGGCAGAGTTTTGATCCTTGCCGCAAGAAAGCTCATGGCCGGCGGGAAAAAACCCGTCAAAAGCACCCAGGCAAGGGACGGGGGGAAGCGCTCCGGCAGGCCGTTTACGACCGTATAGACGACACCTGCCAGGGTTGCGCCAAGGCCGATGAATGTCCAAGACCAGCCGTGCTTTTTCGTGGTCTGCCAATTGATGCCCGCCAGCAGGTAGGGAGCATACTGCACCGCCGGGAAGCAGGCAAAGCTGCGGCTGCCGATGAACAGGCCGATTTGGTTTGATTGAATCAGCCCGTAGGGCAAAAAGCACAGCGACAAACACACGGCGCAGGCGGCAAGCGTAGGCACCAAGCGGATGGAAAGCCACTGCAAAGGCCTCAATAGCAGCAATACCACAAGCGCATAGGCGGCGAAGGCGGCCAGGAATTCTGACCAGCCGGGAATGTCATTCAAAAGCAGTATCTTTTCCACAGTAATCGTGTTGAAGGCCGCGCCTTCCCTTAAAATCCGGAAGCCCAGGCCCGAGAGCGCAAACACCGCGTACAGGGTTAGTACGGTTTTTACAAGCCTTGGCGCAGCTGCCTTGAAGGGCTTTTGAAGATAGGCGATACTGCTGCTTCGGCCAAAGCAGAACACAAAGGTGGGAAAGACCAGAATATTGATCACGTCAATGATGCGCGGTATGGCGGGGTAGGCTTCGCCGTTGCCAAAAAACTGCAGCACATGGGCGTATACCATGATGAGAACCAGGAATCCTCGAATTCTGTCGATGCTTTTGTCGTAGCGCATGGGTCACCCTTTGATGCCTGAACCCAGGTTCAGGCCACCCAGGAAGTATTTCTGGGCCAGCAGGTAAATCAAAAAGGTCGGGATCATGCCCATGACGCCGCCGGCCAACTGGCGCACGATGTGGCCGCCTTCACTGACCTGCAACACCCGCAAACCGGGTGTCAGCGTCAGGTTCTTGGGGTTGGTGATGGCAATGGAGGGCCACACGAAGTCGTTCCACGCGCCGGTGAAGGCGAACAGCGCCACCACGGTCAACACGGGCCGCAGGCTGGGAATGATGATGCGCAGGTACGTTTGCCAGGGGCCTGCGCCGTCTATGGACGCCGCCTCGTCCAGCTCCCTGGGCACACCCTTTAAAAAGTTGCGGATCAGAAAGATGTTGAACACGCCGGTAACGCCCGGGAAGATGATGGAGGGCAGTTTGTCCAGCCATTTGAGGGCATTCATGATTTGGAACTGGGGCACCAGGCCTACCACGTTGGGGAACATCGATAGGCCGAACACCGTCCAGAAAATGGCTTCCTTGCCCCGAAAATGCAGCCGTTCGTAAGCGAAGGCGGAGGTGGAGGAAAGAAACAGCACCAGCAGCACCTGGGTGGTGGCCACGATCAAAGAGTTCAGCATCCAGCCCAGGATGGGGGTGGTGGCGGTGTTGAATACGTAGGTGTAATTCTCCGGCGTCCAGGTGATGGGAATGATGTTTTTCAGCTTTAAGTACTGCTTGGCCTCCATGCTGGGCTTTAAGCTGGAAAGAATGGCCCATAATAGCGGCATGATCCACACGATCATCAGTGTGAACAGAAAGGCGAAGGCAATGATCTTGCCCAGGTTTTTATGAAGCACAGCGCCCATGGAGCGCGGCCTTTTTACATGCGTTTTTGTCATCATCATTTTTACCGCCCTCCTTTATTTCGCATTGGCCCGAAGCACCCTGAACTGGATCACGGAGACCAACAGGATCACAAAGCCCAGCACCAGCGCCATGGCGGACGCCATGCCGGGGTTGCCCCCAGCCCTGCCGAAGCCCAGGTCGAATATATACATCAGCAGCACATAATTGCTGCGCTGATCAAAGCCGTTGATAACTGCCGTGGTGGGACCGCCGCCATTGAACATCAGCGGCTGGCCGTAAATGCCGAATTGCTGGATCACACTGGTAATTATTGTATACGTCAGCGGATAGCGCATGCCGGGCACGGTGATATGCAAGAACTGCTGGAGCCCGTTGGCGCCGTCCACCGCCGCCGCCTCGTACAGCTCCTTTGGAATGGAGGCCAGGGCGCTCTGATAAATGATCATGTTGCCCCCGGCCACCCACCATACGGTGATGATCACAAGGGCCATCCAGTTGTGGGGGATGCTGCTCTCCCAGTTCAGCTTGCCAAGGCGCAGGAACTGGTTGATAAAGCCCGCTGACATGTTGAACATGTATCTCCAGCTGATCATGACCACGGCGATGGATAAAAGTGCGGGCAGATAATAGATGGACTGAAACACCTTGTGGGCAAAGGGCTTGCGCTGCAGTGCCACAGCCAGCAGCAGCGGCACGATGATTTGAAAGGGTACCGTCATCAGCACAAATGTCAAAGTATTGCCAAGGCCCCAGCGCAATTGCCAGTAATATTGCGAATTTTGATTGAAAAAGAGTGTCTTGAAATTGTCAAGGCCGACAAACACCATGGGCTTGCCCAATTGCCAATCCGTAAAGGCGGAGGCGATGCCCACCACCGATGGAATCAGAAAAAACACCGCAAACAGCAAAAGATGGGGAGAAAGAAAAGAAAGCGCAGTAAGCCGCGCCTTCCAGCGGTGTTTATGTATGGTGCGGGCAGCGTAGGTTTTTGCGGTCATTTCAATTTCTCCTTCGCTGATGGATGGGTAGCGGATTTTCAATGACAGAAGCTATGAATTTCATAATCTCCGGTGGAGAAGTCAATAAACGTTAGGCGCGATTTGCACTCGCCCTTCAAGTGACATATCCTGACCGCAACATGCGGGCGATTACAAATCGCCCCTACG
>JAEZLW010000163.1 GCA_023415145.1 Bacillota bacterium
CTCCCACACCGTCCCCGACCCCTACACCGACTCCTATACCGACTCCCACGCCTACACCTATTCCAACACAGGAACCGACTGAGGAACAGACTGAGGAACCGACTGAGGAACCGACTGAGGAACCGACTGAGGAACCAATTGAGGAACCAACTCCGGAACCCACGGAGGAGCCTTCCCCAATATTATTGCCCATTGAAGGTTCTCATATTATGGTAAACGGTGCTGCCGAGGCATTGGTTGATGAGAATGGAAGAACCGTGTCTGTGTACCAGTGGCCGGAAGGGGAAGTTATGGTGCCCTTCACCACGCTTGCACGGTTAATGGGTTGGGTTGTAACGCCGGATGAGAAAAATCCAGATGGCTATACCGTGGAAGTGAATGGATATATGCTGCACGTTGCCTATATCCGGGACGAATTGGGCCAGGTGGTGCAGATGGACATCCAGTTGGACAGCCTGCCGGTGGAGCCAATGCCTGATCAGGCAATTGTATCCGGGGATGAGCTTTTCCTGTCGCCTGCTGTACTGGAAACGCTGCTTAACGCACAGTGGAGCTATGATCAGGATGCCATGACCATCACCATAACCTTTCCACCAAAGGATTTGGATGGCAGCGGTGCTGCCGGCTGATAAGCAAATAGGAAAGGCGGGGCCTGCATGTATGCAAGCCCCGCCATTTCAATGCCCCATTATTCTTCCGCCGTGCTTCTTTTGAGCAGCTCGTCCCGCACATATCCCGCCAGTATGTCCACAATTCTGGCGTTTTTCCCGCCATGGGCTACGATCACGTCCGCCTGGCTTACATAATTACGCACATATCTGTCATACATGGGCTTGACGGTGGTGAGGTATTGATGGGAAATGCCATCTATCTGCCGCCCGCGCTCCTTTATATCCCGCTGGATACGCCTAAGCAGGCAGATATCCGGCTCTACGCTCATATATAGCCTCAGATACATTCTTTCGCACAGACGCTCATCATAAAACACATGAATGCCTTCCAGTATCAGCACATCACAGGGATAGATCAATTCAGGGGTATCGGCCCGCCGGTGCAGGCTGTAGTCATACCCCTTGCGTGTAATTGGCTGCTCGGAAAGCAGCGTTTCCATGTCCTTGAGCAACAGGTCATGGTCGAAGATTTCCGGCTCATCATAGTTCAGCAAGCTGCGTTCTTCAAAAGAAAGTGTGGGGTGATCCCTGTAATAGGCATCCTGATTGATGACCAGACACTTTACACCGATAGAGCTGCTCAGTTCCTGTGCCAAAGTGGATTTTCCGCTTCCGCTGGCGCCGCAGATGCCTACAAACAACATGTCATCCTCTCCCATTCCTTGTACACAATACTGCATGGCTTACTGGCTGTCAAGGGGAAATCCGCCATAACACGCCAGCTAATTGGATGAAGAAATGACAGAAAACGACGATATCCAGCCGATGCAAAATGTAACACTACCGTATATGCTGGAAGTATGGTATCATAAATGCCATGGAAACGATGGCGTATATTGCTGGCCTGTTCTAATGACGGTCAAAGGGGACATTGGTTTCCTGCTTTGATATTCGCACTTCCGTTTTCCAGTTACACAAAAGCGGCGCAACCCCGCCTGATGCATAAAATCAAACGGGAGGACGAGCTTTTGAAAAAGTACTTTTTGGATTTTCCCCATCATAGATGGTGGATGGGTGCGGTATGCCTGATGATGGCTCTCAGCCTTGCGGCCATACCCATGAACATAGCTATGCCTGGCAGTGGGGCCGAGGCGGATACGAAAGAAAGGTTGAGCACAATGGCAGTTTCAGCTTATGTTTTCGACAGGGGCAACCTTGCGTTTCGGGATGAGGATGCCCAATACGTAACCCAGATGAATTATTCCTTTGCGTTGATTGAAGATGGCAAGGTTTCAGGAAGCCACTGGAATGCTATCGACGCATTCAAGGAGTATATTCGCCGCCACCCCCATATCCTGCCGATCATGGCGGTGGGCGGCTGGGGCGCGGACGGGTTCTCCCAGGCATCATCTACCGAAAGTGGCCGAACGGCCTTTGTGGAAAGCGCCATTCAATTGATGCAGGAGCATGGCTTTTTGGGCATCGATATTGACTGGGAATATCCCGGCTCTTCCGTAGCCGGAATAAAAAGCCGGAAGGATGATCCGGATAATCTACTGTTGCTTATGAAAGCGCTCAGGTCAGCGTTTGATGATCTGACGGCTCAGGACGGTGCAAAGCGGTATATCACCATTGCTGTAGGCGGCTCCAAGCAGTATGCCGACAAGCTGGATTGCGTAGCCATCGGCCAGCTTGCAGACCAGGTAAACGTGATGACGTATGATCTGCGTGGCTTTGAAAAAGTGACAGGACATCATACGGGGCTTTATCCTCAATTGGGCGACAAGGCCGGCATCAGCGCAGATGCTGCTTTGGAGGCATTTGAAAAGGCCGGCATTCCCAAGGATAAGCTGATGATGGGTGCCGCATTCTATGGCCGTGCCTGGCGCAGTGTGAAAAGCTCAAATGACAACGGCCTTGGGCAAAAGGCCGGAACCAGCGGCAACAAAACGTATGGGTATGGCGCTATCGAAGCAATGGTATCTGACGGCAGCTACACCCGCTATTGGGATGAAAACGCCCTTGCCCCCTACCTGTTCAACGGCAGCACATTTATCAGCTACGAGGATGAGGAATCCATTGCGGCCAAAGGAGCATACGCCAAAGAAAATGGCCTGATGGGCGTTATGTTCTGGGAATATGGCCAGGACAAGACGGGTACACTGGTAAAAGCGCTGTATACAGCAATGAACGGGAATTGATTGTTTATGAATTCGCTTGACAAATGAGAACCTCTCCGAATATAATCTATTGAATTACCACTTTACCATGCTAAAGCGTTTTCGGAGGGCCGGATGAGCACCAGCAAGTTTCAAATCCCGGAAGGGATGCAGGATACACTTTCAGGGGAATGCGTGCGCAAGCGCGGCGTGGAGCAGCAGTTGCGCACGCTTTTTTCGCGCAGCGGTTTTTGTGAAATTGAAACGCCGGTACTGGAATATTACCGTACCTTTGATGATGATGTCTACGGTTTTGATGATCATCATGTATGGAAAACCTTCGACCGGCAAGGGCGTGTGCTGGTGATAAGGCCTGACAGCACCATCCCGGCCGTTCGCATCGCCGCCTCCCGCCTGATGGGGGAACCGCTGCCCCTCCGGCTGTGTTACGTTCAAAATGTGGCGGCCTTCCCGGCGGAAGGCTCCTCCGCCCTGTGCGAAAGTACCCAGGCGGGGGTGGAGCTGATGGGGGAAAAGAGCGCTCTGGCCGATGCGGAAGTGATCGCGCTGGCAATTGATTCTCTGCGCAAGGCCGGCTTGAAGGAGTTTCAAATTGATTTGGGGCAGGTAGCTTTCTTCAAAGGTTTCATGCAGGAGGCGGGGTTAACACCTGCGCAGACGGAAACGATCCGCCGCTACGTGGAAGAAAAGAACATGCTGGCGATGCAGCTATACCTGCATGAATGCTCCGTGCCCGGTGAAGTAACAAAAAGGTTGATGAAGCTGCCTCAATTGTATGGGGATGAATCCATACTTGAGGAAGCCGAAGCCATTACAGGCAACAGCCTGTGCCGGGATGCCATCATGAATCTAAAGCAGATTTTAGCTGCTCTTGACGATTACGGCTGCAGGGAGTATATCAGCATTGATCTTGGCATGGTCCACGCGGTGAATTACTATTCAGGCATGATCTTCAGAGGCATCACAGGGCACCTCGGCCAGCCGCTGTTGTCCGGCGGGCGGTACGACGGGCTTCCTGCCCGATATGGCAGATCTATGCCTGCTACAGGGTTTGGGCTTTCCATCAACCTGCTGATGGCCGCGCTATTAAGGCAAGGTGAAGTATTTCCCGCTCCTGTTCAGGGGATTGTGCTGGGTGTATCGCGGCAGAGCCTTCATATGGCGCTTGAGTGGGCGGAACAAAAGCGTCGGGAAGGCATCAGCGTATCACTCCAATATGGCATCACAAAAGCGGAACTGATACAGATGGTTTCACAAGGCCGGGCCCTGCAAGCTGCCTGTGTGATGGACGGAAAGGTCAGGATATGGTCCGGGGAGGAACAAGCATGGAAATGATCACCATCGCGCTGGCCAAGGGCCGGCTGGCGGAGCAGGCAATGGATTTGCTGGAGGGCATGGGCATCGATTGCACCGCTCCCCGTAATCCCGGCCGTAAGCTGGTATTGGAAAATACGGAGCAGGCCATCCGTTTTATCCTGGTAAAGCCTGCCGATGTACCGACCTACGTGGAGCATGGCGTAGCAGATATGGGCGTGGTAGGCAAGGATACGCTGATGGAAGAAAACCGGCCCCTGTATGAACTGCTGGACTTGGGGTTTGGCAAGTGCCGCCTGTGCATTGCGGGGTATCCCGGCCGTCCCGCGGGCTATGCCAACGAGCGGGTGGCAACCAAATATCCCAACATCGCCAGAAACTACTACACAGCCCAAGGCCGCAATATTCAGATCATCAAACTGAACGGCTCGGTAGAGTTGGGTCCCATTGTCGGCTTGAGCGACGTGATCCTGGATATTGTGGAAAGCGGCTCCACATTGAAAGCCAATGGTTTGGAAGTATTAGAGGAGATATGCCAGGTCAGCGCCAGGCTGGTGGTAAACAGGGTCGCTTTGAAAACAAAGCGGGCCAGGATTCAGGCCATTGTGGAAGGATTCAGGTCGCAGCTTCCCGAAATGAATCATGATTGAAGGAGGGAAACGCATGGTACCCATCATTCCCGCTGCGGATAAAAGTTCGCTGAATGCAAGACTGATGAACAGAAGCCAATTGACAGACGAAACGGTTTCCCTTCGTGTCAAGGAAATCGTAAAAAACGTTCGCGAGAAGGGCGACGCAGCTCTTTTGGAATATACCGCCCGCTTTGACAAGGTGAGCTTTGCACCGGGCGAAGTGAAAGTAACGGCGGAAGAAATCACCCTTGCTTATGAATCGGCCAGTCCAGCATGGATAAACGCCATGCAGGAGGCAAAAAGGCGCATTGCTGCCTTTCATGAAAAACAGAAGCATAAGACTTGGATGGATTTTGAGGAAGGCGTACACCTTGGCCAGATGGTGCGGCCTTTGGGCAGTGTAGGTGTTTATGTGCCCGGCGGTACGGCGGCTTATCCTTCCTCGGTATTGATGAATGTGATTCCCGCAAAGGTTGCGGGCGTCAAGAAAATCGTGATGGTGACGCCTCCCGGACCGGAAGGATCGGTGTCCTACCCCTTAACCCTGGTAGCGGCGGATATTGCCGGCGTGGATGAAATCTACAAGGTGGGCGGTGCCCAGGCCATTGCCGCTCTGGCCTTTGGAACCGAGACTGTGCCGAGAGTGGACAAGATCGTAGGCCCCGGCAACATATATGTGGCCAACGCCAAGCGGGAAGTGTTCGGCCATGTGGGCATCGACATGGTGGCCGGGCCCAGCGAGGTGCTGGTGATTGCCGACGGCAGCGCGAACCCTGCCTTTGTGGCGGCGGATCTGCTCAGCCAGGCGGAGCATGACGCGCTATCAGCGGTAATATTGGTAACACCCAGCAAAGCGCTGGCACAGTCCGTTGCGGGGGAACTGTCAAAGCAGGTGCGTGAGCTTGACCGCAGGGAGATTGCTCAGGCATCGCTGAACCATTATGGAACCATTGTCGTGACGGATAATTTGCTGCAAGCAGCGCAAATCGCCAATGAAGTGGCGCCGGAACATCTGGAACTGTGCGTGGCCGATCCATACAGTCTCCTGCCGTATATCCATAATGCCGGAGCCATTTTTCTGGGTCATTATTCCCCGGAACCTTTGGGTGATTATTTTGCAGGCCCCAACCATGTGCTGCCCACCAGCGGCACGGCCAGGTTCTTTTCTCCCTTGTCGGTGGATGATTTCGTGAAAAAATCCAGCCTGATCTGCTATGGAAAAGAAGCGCTGCGGGAAGCGGCGGAGGACATCATCTTGCTGGCCCGCAGGGAAGGGCTTAAGGCCCATGCCAAAGCCGTAGCGATCCGCTTTGATTTGCCAGTGGATGATGAAAAGGGAGGTGCCTGACATGCGCAGAGCGGCAATTACCCGCAAAACCAGGGAGACGGATATTGAACTAAAACTTGAGCTGGATGGGGCGGGGATGACACAGCTTGATACGGGCATCGGCTTTTTTGACCACATGCTGGACGCTGCTTCCCGGTTCGGGTTTTTGAACCTGACTGTTTCCTGCAAGGGCGATTTGAAGGTGGATGGCCACCACACCGTGGAAGATGTGGGCATCTGCCTGGGTCAGGCCATACGGGAGGCATTGGGAGACAAACAAGGGATCCGCCGGGTGGGCCAGGCATTGTTTCCCATGGATGAATCGCTGGCCCAGGTAGCTCTGGATGTTAGCGGGCGGTCGCATTTGACCTTTGAGGCAGATTTTAAAGCGCTCAAGTGCGGGGATTATGATACGCAATTAACCTTGGAGTTTTTCCGCGCTGTAGCGCAGCATGCGGGCATGACGCTGCATATGGCCATCCTGCATGGGCAAAACGCCCACCATATGACCGAAGCGTTGTACAAGGCGTTCGGCAAGGCACTGGACGAAGCTGTATCCATCGATCCGCGTATACAGGGCGTGCAATCCACCAAGGGAGCGCTGGCTTAATGGAACATTCTCAATTTGTCATCTATCCGGCCATTGATCTGATGAATGGCCGCGCTGTGAGGCTTAGGCAGGGCCGACGGGACGATGCAACAGACTGCGGCGACCCTGTGGAATTGGCGGCTCTATGGCGCAGCCAGGGGGCAAAATGGCTGCATGTGGTGGATTTGGAGGCCGCTTTTGAAGGCCAAAGCCGACAAGGGGAAACCATCCGGCGCATGGTGGAAGCCTTCCACGGTCAGGTGCAGTTGGGCGGCGGCATCCGCACGATGGAAGACATCAAAGCACGGCTGGAAGGGTGGGGCGTTAATCGCTGCATCCTTGGCACCGTGGCTGTAACGGAGCCGCATTTGGTGGTTAAGGCTTGCGTACAATATCCGGGAAAGATCGCCTGCGGCATCGATGCCAAGGAAGGCCTTGTGGCCCTTCGCGGCTGGGTGGATGTTTCCAGCGTTACGGCGTTTGAGCTGGCAGGGCGTATGCAGGAACACGGTGCGGCGGCGGTGATTTACACGGATATCTCCCGGGACGGCATGCTTTCAGGCCCCAATGTGGAATCAACAAAAGAGCTGGCGAAGCATGTGTCCATCCCGGTAATCGCTTCCGGCGGCATTGCGTCGCTAAACGACCTGCAAAAGCTAAAAAATGCAGGCTGTGCGGGGGCCATAGTGGGAAAGGCGCTGTATTCCAAAGCATTCACCTTGCCCGAGGCATTATTGATTTAAGGAGTTGTAGCTATGCTGGATGTAGGCAGGATCAAGTTTGATGATAAGGGATTGGTGCCGGTCATCACGCAGGACATAAAGACAGGCACTGTTTTAATGCTGGCCTATATGAATGAGGAAGCGTTGCAAATGACGCTGGATTCGGGTTATGCCGTATACTTCAGCCGCAGCCGCCAAACGCTGTGGAAAAAGGGTGAAACGTCAGGCCATGTGCAAAAGGTTCGTGCCATCCACTATGATTGCGATGGCGATACGCTGCTGATGCTGGTGGAACAGGCCGGCGCAGCCTGCCATACAGGAGAATACTCCTGCTTCCACAACGAGCTTGTAAGCCTGGTGGAAGGGTCGAAAAAGGCACCTTCGGCAAGCATTCTCCAAGAAGTATTCAACATCATCGCCGACCGCAAGATTCATCCCAAGGAAGGCAGCTATACCAATTATCTGTTGGACAAAGGGGTGGAAAAGATATGCAAAAAGGTGGGAGAGGAGGCCGCTGAATCCATCATCGCTGCGGTGAAGGGCAGCCGGGAGGAACTCCGCTATGAAGCGGCAGATCTTGTCTATCACCTTTTGGTATTGCTTTTTAACCAAGGCTTGACGCCGATGGACATATGGGCGGAACTGGAGAAAAGGAGGTAATATATTCCAAAACACAAGACAAACGAATATGCGAAATTTGCAAATTTGTTATTGACAAAAAGGCTCTGACAAGGTATGATAGTTGACGTCGCCGCGCTGGAAACGCGATGGTTAAGGCGTCAGGGAGCATAGCTCAGCTGGGAGAGCATCTGCCTTACAAGCAGAGGGTCACAGGTTCGAGCCCTGTTGTTCCCACCAATGGCCCGGTAGTTCAGTTGGTTAGAATGCCAGCCTGTCACGCTGGAGGTCGAGGGTTCGAGCCCCTTCCGGGTCGCCAACTTGCCTTGGTAGCTCAGTCGGTAGAGCAGTAGACTGAAAATCTAC
>JAEZLW010000166.1 GCA_023415145.1 Bacillota bacterium
GTTTAAGGCCATTTATTTGAAGGAAAAGGGAGAGGAGTTCCCCCAGGACCCCAAGGTGCAGCTGATGGAGGCCATCAAGGCCGTGTTCCGCTCCTGGGACAACCCCCGCGCCATCTACTACCGCCGCATGAACGACATCCCCGGCGACTGGGGCACCGCCGTCAACGTGCAGAGCATGGTGTTTGGCAACATGGGCAATGACTCCGGTACCGGCGTCGCCTTCACCCGCAACCCCTCCACCGGCGAAAACAAGCTCTACGGCGAATACCTGATCAATGCCCAGGGCGAAGCCGTGGTGGCCGGCATCCGTACCCCCCAGCCCATTGCTACGCTGAAGGATTCCATGCCTGAAGTGTATGAGCAGTTTACCGGCATCGCCAATACGCTGGAAAAGCACTACCGCGACATGCAGGACATGGAGTTCACCATCGAGCATGGCAAGCTCTACATGCTCCAAACGCGCAATGGCAAGCGCACCGCCGCCGCTGCGTTGAAGATCGCTGTGGACCTGGTGGAAGAAGGCATGCTTACCACCGACGAAGCCGTTTTGAAGGTGGAGCCCAAGCAGCTGGACACCCTTTTGCACCCCAACTTTGACACTTCAGCTCTCAAGAAGGCAGAAGTCATCGCCAAAGGCCTGCCCGCCTCTCCCGGCGCTGCCGCCGGCTATGTCTACTTCACCGCTGCCGCCGCCGCCGAAGCAGGCCGTGCCGGCAAGGCTGTCATCCTGGTGCGTGAAGAGACGACCCCCGAAGACATCGAGGGCATGGACCTGTCCAAAGGCATCCTGACCGCCCGCGGAGGTATGACCTCTCACGCTGCTGTTGTGGCCCGCGGCATGGGCCGCGCTGCTGTCGTAGGCTGCGGCGAGCTGCATATCAAGGAAGCTGCCAAGACCCTGACCGTGAAGGGCCATGTGTTCCACGAGGGTGATGCTCTGTCTCTGGACGGTTCGACCGGCAATGTGTACGCCGGCCTTATTCCCACTGTGGAAGCTGCCGTTTCCGGCGATTTCGCCACGCTGATGAAGTGGGCAGACGCTGCCCGTACCCTGAAGGTTCGCACCAACGCCGACACACCCCGCGACACCAAGCAGGCTGTGGAATTCGGTGCCGAAGGCATCGGCCTGTGCCGTACCGAGCACATGTTCTTTGAAGCCGACCGTATTGCCGCTGTGCGCGAGATGATCCTGGCCGATACCGAGGAGCAGCGCCGCGCCGCTCTTAACAAGATCCTGCCCATGCAGCAGGGTGACTTCGAAGCCATGTACAAGGCGCTGGAAGGCCGTCCGATGACGATTCGTTATCTGGATCCGCCGCTCCATGAGTTCCTGCCCGCCAAGTCCATGACGGAAGAAATCGCTGCCCTGGCCAAGGAACTGAACACGACTCCCGAAAAGATCATCACCAAGATCGATGCGCTGCACGAATTCAACCCCATGATGGGCCACCGCGGTTGCCGCTTGGCCGTCACCTTCCCCGAAATCGCCGAAATGCAGACCCGAGCGGTGCTGCAGGCCGCTTTAAAGGTGAAGAAGGAAACCGGTCTTGACATCGTGCCCGAAATCATGATCCCCCTGGTTGGCGCTAAGAAGGAACTGGCTTTCGTCAAGCAGATCGTTCTGGACACCGCCAAAAAGGTGTTTGCCGAAGCGGGCGAAGAACTGCGCTTTCAAATTGGCACCATGATCGAGATCCCCCGCGCAGCTGTCATCGCTGATCAGATTGCGGAAGAAGCAGAATTCTTCTCCTTCGGCACCAACGACCTGACCCAGATGACCTTCGGCTTCAGCCGTGACGATGCCGGCAAGTTCCTGGATGCCTACTATGCCAACAAGATCTTCGAGAACGATCCCTTTGCCCGCCTGGACCAGGAAGGCGTCGGCGAACTGGTGAAGCTCTCCGTCAAGCTGGGCAAGCAAGCCCGCCCCAACATCAAGCTTGGCATCTGCGGCGAGCACGGCGGCGATCCCTCCTCCATCATGTTCTGCCACAAGGTGGGCCTCAACTACGTCTCCTGCTCTCCCTTCCGCGTACCCATCGCCCGCTTGGCGGCGGCTCATGCGGCCATCATGGAGAAGCAAAGCAAGAAGTAATTCGTTAAGATTTAAAGGCGGGAGCATCAAAATAGGTGCTCCCGCCTTTTTGGTTTTCGCATGTAGGGGATGCCCTTTTTTTTACAATTGAAAAGGAAGAAAATATAGGAAAGCCTATAGTGCGTGGCGAATCATAATGCTTGACAAAGTTTAAGCAATGTCTGTGTACAGACAACGAAAAGGAGATTGTTCATGATAAAAAATGCTGTTGCTGTCCTGCTTGCCATATGCCTGATAATGGGTTTATTCACTACCGCGTGGGCCGCCCCCGGGGATGCCATATTGTTCAAGCAATCTGCTGACGGTACTTTTGAAAACAGCGTCCAATCGTTAGCCGCTGTTGGGGATACATTGTATTTGCTTGCGCATACCGGTCTTTACGCTTATAAGGCAAATGACGTTGAGCCCAGGCTGGTCTCAGACAAGGTCATGATGCGTTATGCTCCCGGCAGGTGGGAGGAAATGTCACAAGAAGACCAGGAACTGCACAAAGACAGTGTCAATCTGCTGCTGGAAAGCGGCGGGAAGCTTTACGGACTAAACACCGTAAAGGGGTCTTTGCTTTCGCTTTCGGAATCAGCGGATGGCCTGGCCATCAGCGAATCAGCCGTGCTAGACTGGGAAGATATGTTTGTTCAGGAAGCCGATTATGCTTATACCCGCCAAATCTTCAGCGCCGTGCTGACGGATGACAGTCTCTACCTTTTGGTGCAGCAGCCTAGTGACAATTGGAACGATTATGACCTTTTGTCCTTCGATCTTGCAACCGGTGCGCAAAAGAAGATATCTGCTGAAAACGTACACGCAATCACCCGGTATGAAAACGGAAAGCTCTTGTGCAATGTGTTTGACTGGGATAATATGTATACCCGCGACGGAAAAATGGTTCCCGCGGCCCTTTCGGTGCTGGACCCCGCTACACAGGAACTTGCAAAACTGACAGATTTCCCGTCGGGGCAGATAGGGGGGCTATACTACTCCTCTGAAACGGGCATGGTTTATGCGCTCGGCAGAGGTGAGCTTTATGGATACAAGGCAGGCGGCGCATTCGAAACCATAGCGTACATGCCGGTAGAATACCCAGGCGATCAGCTACCTGCCACCGTTTTTGCCGGGGGGCTCTATGCGGCTGTTCCCAATTATGGTTCCGTCTATGTACGCAATACCGACCCCGCCTACAAAGCCAGCCGTGTGCTGCGCATTGCCGGGGGCTATTCCGACGCTGTGGCTCAGGCATTCCAGGCCGCACATCCCGATATACCCGTCATATTCATGGAAGAATACCTAAGGGGCGCGGAGCAGATTGCCCAGAATATGGTTTCCGGCTCGGGCAGCGCTGACCTGCTCATTGTCAGCCTGTCTTATGGCGGCTTTACTTCCTTAAGGGACAAGGGATATGTTGGTGATTTGAGCCAGAATGCCATTTTGAACGAGGCTGTTGCCAAAATGTATCCCCAGTATGTAAAGGAAGTTTTCAAGGATGGCAAGCTCATTGCCGTCCCTTGCCGGTTTTATGCCAATGGATTGGGTTATTCCCCCGAATTGTTCAAGGAGCTTGGTATCGAAAATCCTCCCCAAACGCTGTTTGAACTGGTCGACCTGTATGTGGATTGGGTGGAGGAATATAGCACCTTGTATCCCAACTATACGCTGCAGGAGAACTTTTACGATATCCGTATGGAATTGCTCAACTACATCCTGATGACGTATCTGGCTCATTATGCCCGTACCGGAGAGGATTTGAAATTTGATACGCCACTGTTTCGGTCTTTGTTCGACAAGCTGGATAAGGCTGCCCCGATTTTGGAGGAATTGAATCCTTCCGAAGAAGAGCAGCAAAACGGCATGGTTTATACTTCCAACGGTGATGGCACGCCAACCTCGCTGATATCCAACTATTATTCCTTTTATCCCACTGAGTACTATGAAAACAGCGGCTACCTTCCCTTGCCCCTGGCCTTGGATGAAGGATTGGAGCCTGCTGTCTTTGGGATGATCGATGTATTCGTTTTGAATCCCAATTCAAAAAATCAGGATCTGGCCCTTGCCTATATGGAGTTCTTCGTAAAGAACATGCCAAGGGATAAATCCATCACCTTCTGCCCGGATGACAATGAGCCGGTGGAGAATCCGTACTACAAGCGTGAAATTGCTGAAATCAAGAAGAGCATTGACGACCTGAAGAAGCAAATAGAAGCCGCAAGCCCGGATGAGCTGAAGAACTTGGAGGAAATGCTCAAAAGCCAGGAAGAGTATCTCGCAATGAGGGAGAAAAACCGCTTTAGCATTACCGAGGAGGTTATCGAGCGATACCGCTCGCTGGTGCCATATATCTGCGTCGATACGCAAAATATTGAATTCCTGACAGGGTCGCAGGAAGTGATGACGCTTCTTCAACGGTTCATGCAGGGCGAAATGGAAACCGAGCAGTTTGTACGCGAGTTTGACCGGAAGCTTCAAATGATTCGAATGGAAAACAACTGAGGTATGGCATTGAAAAGGGAGAAGTAACTGAACAAGCACCATGAAAGCAGCGCAGGAAGTGTTTCACTCCCTGCGCTGCTTATTTCTATGATTCATTCTCTTACTTCACATACGGTAGCAGCTTCCCGTATCCCTTTGCTTCCATCTCCGCCTTGGGAATAAAGCGCAGTGAGGCGCTGTTGATGCAGTAGCGCAATCCGCCCAACTCCTTGGGACCATCCTCAAACACGTGGCCCAGATGAGCATTCCCAACGCGGCTGCGCACCTCGGTTCGCAAGTGGAACAGGGTTTTGTCCAGAAATTCATTCACGACATGCGGGTCGATGGGTCTGGAAAAGCTGGGCCAGCCGCAGCCTGACTCAAATTTATCGCTGGAAGCAAACAGCGGCTCGCCGGTGGTGACGTCCACATAAATGCCGGGTGCATAATGATTATAGAATTCGTTCTGGAAGGGCGGCTCTGTCGCCGATTCCTGGGTGACCTTGTACTGCTGCTCCGTTAGTTCATTGCGAAGCTTTTTCTTGTCCGAAGGCTGATACTGGGTGGGGTCCACGCTGGCCTGAGCGGCTTTATTGATCTTGTCCCGGCCGATATGGCAATACCCGTTGGGGTTTTTGTCCAGATACTTTTGATGGTATTCCTCGGCGGGATAGTAGTTGTCAAGGGGCAGGCATTCCACCGCCACAGGCTCCTTAAGCCGCGACTGCAGCTTTTTCAACGATTCGCGGATGACCTGTTCATCTTCCGGCTTAACGTAATATACGCCGGTGCGGTACTGGGTACCCTTGTCGCCGCCCTGGCGGTTGACGGAGGTAGGATCGATACAGTCGTAATACAGCTCCAACAAAAAGGGCAGGGGAATGGCATCCGGATCATAGACCACCTTCACCGTTTCCGCGTGGCCTGTGTTGTGATGACAGACTTCCTCATAAGTGGGATTTGCTGTTTTGCCGTTGGCGTAGCCCACCTGGGTGTCAGTTACGCCGGGGATGGAAGCCATGTACTTTTCCGTACCCCAGAAGCAGCCGCCTGCCAGATAAATTTCCCTTGTATTTCTTGTCGCGTCCATTTTCTATCTCCTTTTGCATGATGTCATGCGCAATGCTTTTATGGTTCTAGCATGCCCGGACTTTGACTCTTGACGGATAAGCTTACTATAGCGTATTTTGGCAATTCTGTAAACGAGGCATTAACAGCTATGCTCTGGCAGGAAGGTAACCTTCCTGCCAGAGCATGGCGCATTAAGTATTTGAATAAGGTAAAAGCAGAAACCAGAGCCAAAGGTGTGTCACGTATCGGATACCAGCCGTTTTTCGCCTGTGAGCTGCTGGATCGGCCCGATATTCTGCGTCATCTCCAAAGTACCCAGGTACTCGCCTTGTGGATTGCGCACCGCAAAGTAGCGGATGTGAATGAACTTTCCATGAAGGGAAAGCCAGAAATCCTCGTGGTTCTTTTTGCCGGACTTGAAATCATCCAGTATTTTCTCCACTACGTGCATGCTGGCCGGGGGATGGCAATTGACCACCTTGCGACCGATGATGGCCTTTGTGCGTGGGAAAATGCGCTCCGTACCCTGGGAAAAATACTTCACGGTATCATCCTTGTCCACAAAGGTGATGTCCACCGGCAGCGCATCCAGCATGGCGGAAAGCTCCTCCGGCAGCAAGCGGCCGGTGGGTAAAACCAGCATGGAGGATGGCACATCCTCCTGTATCGGCAGCGTTTCATTAGCAGGAGCAGCCGGATTTAAGGCAGGCGGCGGGGATATAAGGCAGTAACCCAGATCGCCGCTTTCCTTGGCGATTTTGTCCCACTCCTCTTGTGTTAAGGTCTCCAGCACCATGGGCAGCAGGATGTTTTCTTCCTTGAAGATCATTTCGGATGTTTTGGTGATGGCGAACTCCACCATGCGAATGATGTTTTGGGCGTCGCTTCCCGCCTCGCTCATCAGGCGCAAGGCTTCCTTAACCATGGCACGGATATCGTCGTCTACGCCCCACATCACCTTGGGCGGAGCTGTGATGCCGTGCTGCTCCATATACGGGAACAGAAGGTTTTCTTTCTTCAGATAATGCACGTGAAGCTGCCTCATGGGCTCAAAGGCCATTTGTAGTGCCTTAAGCCGTTCTTTGCTGGATTCTTCCTTGTAGTCCTGCAGCTTGGGCCGGATGGTTTCCTCCATCAGCTTTGTCAGGGCTTGGTTTTCCGCTTTCATCGTGTGGGCAGGATGGCCGGGTATTTTCGCCGGATCGGAAGGACGGTGGATTTCCTCGATGGAGCCTTCAAACACGGAGGCGTGGATGTCGCATAGCTTGCGGATTTCCTCCGGGGGGAGGCCGCCTGCGATGAGTTCATTTTCCGCTTGGGCGATTTCCTGGGCGGATACGCCGTCAAAGGCCGCCTTGAATTGTGCCTTGACTTCCTCGGCGGATTTGCCCTGATGCAACCCAGTCAGCAGGTCGCGGATGACCTGCTGCCTGTATTCACTGTTGTTGATTTCGCGGCTCATAAGGAAACCTTCCTTTCCAATAGTTCAAAGCCATACTCCTGCAGGGTTTTTTCAATCGTTTCCATAGGGATTTTTTTCATGGAAGCTCCTTTGTAAAGCGTCATGAACCGGCCCACAGTATGAAGCATACCCGGTTTTGTAATATCTGAAAACCCGATTTCGTGCAAGATGGCCGGAAGCTCAGGATGCTTTTCACACAGCGCATAAACGGATGCGTCAAGATCCAGAACCTTGTCCATCAGGACGCCTCCTTGGGAAAGATAACGGTCAGCAGCATCTTGAACGCATGGGAGGCAAACACGGCGTGAGGTTTTCCGGCGGGCATCACCAGCGCTTCTCCGGCCTTGACCGCATGAACCTTTCCATCCACGGTAAAGGTGCCCTCGCCCTCCAGCACATGCACCAGGGCATCACCTTTGGATTCGTGGGTGCTGATTTCTTCGCCCTTGTCAAAGGCAAACAGCGTAAGGCTTACCGCTTTGTTCTGGGCCAGCGTTTTGCTTACTACCTGTCCGGGCAGGACTTCCACCTGCTGATTTAGATTCACCACAGATTCATGAGGGATGTTTTTCAGGTATTTTGCCATATTGACAACCTCCTATTCTGATAGCACTTCCCCGTCAGTGGAAAGTACGACAACCTGCCAGGGAATCCATTTGCCGCTGTCTTGCATGGCCTTGCGCACTGCAAATTCCAGCCCGCCGCAGCACGGAACTTCCATGCGCACCACTTTGACGCTTTGGATATCGTTCCTTGACAGTATGTCCGTCAGTTTTTGCGTGTAGTCACCCTCATCCAATTTGGGACAGCCGATGAGCGTGACATGGTTTTTCATAAAGGCCTGATGAAAGCTGCCATGGGCGAAGGCCGTACAGTCTGCCGCTATGAGAAGCTTGGCATTTTGAAGGTACGGCGCGTTTGACGGCACCAGCTTTAGTTGAACGGGCCATTGCCGCAGTTCGCTTTGGGAGGCGGCTGCCAAAACGGGGGAGGTTTCCTGCGCTTCCTGCCTTGCAAAGGTACGCATCCTGCTGCCGGGGCAGCCGCCGCCGGGTGCGTGATGGACACTCAGCCTTTCCTGATAGGCTTTTACAGCCGCCTCGTCGAAGGCGGCCGCTTCCCGCTCTTCAAAGGTAATGGCTCCAGTAGGGCATACCGGCAGGCAATTGCCCAGCCCGTCGCAAAAATCATCCCGTATCAGCCTTGCCTTGCCATGCACCATGGCGATGGCTCCCTCATGGCACGCTTTGGCGCATAGGCCGCAGCCGTTGCACTTTTCTTCATCAATCTTGATTAATTGCCGAAGCATTAATTATTGCTCCCTTCTTGTTTTTACATCATGATTGTAGTACACTGTTTTCGTTCTATCTGTTGTTTTTACAACAAAAGGAGCGCTGTATGAAAAATTTCACCGAGTTTTTGAGTAAAATGCCGCTGTTTCAGGGCATTGGCAGCAAGGAACTGGATTCGCTGGTGCATTGTCTATCGGGCCGTGAGCGGCGGTACGAGAAAAACGAGATCATTTTCCGCGCGGGGGATGTACCGAAGTATCTGGGTGTTGTTCTGGAAGGCAATGTGCGCGTATACCGGGAGGATCTGCTGGGTAACAGAATCATTGTGGGAGAACTTGGGCAGGGAGATTTGTTTGGTGAAACATACGCCTTGGCCAGAGCCGAGTCGCTGCCTGTGTCGGTAACGGCAACGCAATCAAGCCAGGTGCTGCTCATAGAGGGGTGGCGGATCACCGGCACATGCACTCATTGCTGCGGGTTTCACACGAAGCTGATCGAAAACATGATGGCCATCCTGGCGAGAAAAAATCTGATGCTGAGCGAGACGATGGAGGTATTATCCAAACGCACAACCCGCGACAAGCTGCTCAATTACCTTTCCGGCCAATCCCAACGCGCCGGCAGCCTTACTTTTACCATTCCCTTCAACCGACAGGAGCTGGCGGATTACCTGTGCGTTGACAGAAGCGCCATGTCCAGCGAGCTAGGCAAGCTGCAAAAGGAAGGCTTGCTTTTCTGCGACCGGTCTAGCTTTACGCTGCACAGGGAATTGGATCCTTCCTAAAAAGCCGCATTCAAGAAGGAGGACGCTTATATGCTTCACATTCTATTTGATGAGGTTCGGGACGAGCTGCAGCGAATCCTGCTCTTAAGAAACTGCCCTCTTAAGAAGGCCCAAAAAGTCGCCCATGAAATGGCGCGTAATTCTCTGGAGGGTGTGTACAGCCATGGCATCAACCGGTTTCCAAGGCTGATGCGGAACATTGATGCCGGCATTGTCCATCCGGATGCAGACCCTGTTGTATTGAACCATTTTGGCGCTCTTATGAGCATGGACGGAAATCTTGGCCTGGGCGTTGTCAACGCTTCCATTGCCATGGATCATGCCATCGCCCTGGCCAAGGAGCATGGCATTGGTTTGGTAGCGCTGCGGAACACCAACCATTGGATGCGCGCGGCCACCTATGGCTACCAGGCTTGCGACGCCGGGATGGCTGCCATCTGCTTTTCAAATACCATACCCAACATGCCTACCTGGGGTGCGATGGATGCACGTCTGGGCAACAATCCCATGGTGCTGGCCATCCCCAGAGAAGGCGGGCATGTTTTATTGGACATGGCGGCCTCCCAGTTTTCCTATGGCGCGTTGGAATTGGCCCAGTTGCAGGGCCGGCAGATGCCCATCGATGCGGGCTTTGACGAGGAAGGGAACCTTACCAGGGACCCTGCCACGGTGATCCGCACCCGGCGCATCTTGCCTACGGGTTATTGGAAGGGGGCGGGGCTTTCCTTTTTGCTGGACCTGTTTGCCGGCTGTATGTCGCTGGGCAATACCTCATTGGGTGTAGGGAAGCTGCCCGGCGACGAGCACGGTCAGTCGCAGATGTTCATTGGCATCAACTATCGGGCTATCGCCCCCAAGGAGCTGTCTGACAAGATTGCCGATGAGGCTGTGGAATACCTGCTGGCCTCCAGAAAAGACAGCAAAACCGAGCGCATTGTTTACCCCGGACAGCGCATGAATGAGTCCAGGGAGAAGAATCTTCATCAGGGAATTCCGGTAGACGAGCGCATATGGGCGGAAATCAAGGCGTTTGGTTGATAAACAATATCGAAAAACTGACACTGTCATTTTTTCGATTCTGCACTTTTCATCTGCGAGCTTCGCTCACGGCCGATGAAAAGTGTAATGAATGCTTGCTGCGCAAGCGACCCGCGCGCCCGGCTAAGCCGGGCGACACGATTGCAATTGAAGGGGCTCTGCCCCTTCAATGCATCCCCGATAAATTGTCTTCATTATGTCTAC
>JAEZLW010000176.1 GCA_023415145.1 Bacillota bacterium
ACCAGGGCCTTCGGGCCCTGGACCCAAGGAGGAGAATACAGCCTAGTTAACAATAGCGTGGGGACTGCCATATGTTTTTGATTTATAGTAGATGCCTTACTGACTACGTTTAGTTTTTCAAGCTGCCTTTCTTAAATTATAACAAAAGGAACTGTCCCCATGATTCCTATTAATAAAAAGTACCATCCGCTGTGTTCACGAATTTTCTTATTGGCTAGCCTTGTAAAGATACCAGTTTATGTATATAATAATCATGAGCCTATATTTTACATTGCATGGAGTCTCTTGGCTGGTCTCACTATCAAAGTCACAACTAAGGATGGTAAGGGTAAGTTTCAACTTAATCTTATTGGAGAGAGGATCGTGAATACGATGGTCGTGACAAGTTGTTTGGTGGGCGCAGGTGTTTGTGGGGCTTAGGCGACTACAGCTAGCCACGAGCTTTATGTAATGTGTTTTATAGGACAAACACCCGAGGTTCAACTCCTCAAAGCCCCACCAAGTTCGGGGATTACTTAATTAGTAATCCCCTTTAGTTAAATTTATCGGTTCTAATCGCATCCAAAATTGAGATTTTTAGTATGCCATTATCTTTGCTGATTACATCACTATGCTTCAAAATAACAGTATTTATTAGTGTGGGGATTAAACCTTTATCCCTTACACTGATATATAGATTTGCTAATCGCTTTTCTGTTACAATATACCCGACATATGGAAAAATATAGCTCATTGCATTATCGTTCATTTCCCCCGGATTATTCCTTAAGCCCTTTGAACCAATCTTGTTATATAGTGAGCAACAATATGATACGAATGCAGGAGCTTGTTCTCCTAATTCTCTTAAAGTATGCGTCGTAGACTTTTGTCGTAATATTGGATTATGTTTTGCTTCTAAACAAATAAATTTTTCAAGAGTGATGTTTGGTTTTTCTGTGAATCTCATCCTTAACTGTTCTAGTATTTGATTATGTTTTAGTACTGCCTGAACATATTCATCATTTTTCTTTAGACTTGACAAGAGGCTTAAAAAATTCGCCGGCTTTCCATTCATCGTTGATATAAGAGTAGTAGAAAACTTTATCGGATTAAAATCTAGGCCATTATCCATTTCCTCTTGGAATAATTCAATCATCCCCTTAAAATGTACTATGTTGAGGATATCAAGCAGCCAGTGAACATTTTCTTTCACTCTTTCATCAGGAATTCTCTCGATCTCCATTATATTAAACGGAGTTAATGCAACACATAGTTTTAACTCGACGCTTATTTGATATATTACTTTTCTTATTTCATCTTTTTCCAATCGTCCTATGTCGCTAATGACATTGGTATCAAGAAATATAATCCTGTCTTTGGTAATCATAAATATAACCTCCATATATCCATATGTAATTGTACCACTTTATTCCTATTTCTTCTATAAAATGTGTAACCATGGTTACTTGAGTCGGATGATGGAAAATCTCCAATCCATTTTTTAGTTATTTCTAATCCTGCATTAAGCCGATTCACAAGAATCTTTGTTCGTTGCGTGGTATTCTTGTCATGTCAAAAGCAATCACAATTTTCAAGGAGGATCATCCATCATGACTGACGATATGCTTCAAAAAGCCGTTTACCTGCGGGAGAAGGCAGATGTGTCCTATGAGGAAGCAATGCAACTGCTTACGAAAAACAATGGGGATGTTGTCGCTTCCCTCGTGGAGCTGGAAAAGCAGGGGCGGGTGAATCCGCGGTGTGCGGATGGCGGCGAAAACGCCAACAGGCAATACAACGATCATTGCGCACAGGAGGTCAAGGAAAAAGTGACTTCGTTCTTTAAGGAAGCAAGCAAAACCCGGATCGTCATTGAAAAGCGGAAAGAGAATGGCGATAAGGAAACAGTAGCAAATGTCAGCGCTCCAATCGCTGCCGGCATCACCATTGTGGCCCCCTACCTGACCCTTGCCGCGGGAGTGGTCGCCCTGGCCACCGGCCATCAGGTAAAGGTAAAGAAAGAAAACTGCTAATCGGAAATACGAACATGGCCGCAGGTCAGCGGTAGACGCAAAGAATCCGTCATTTTGAAGTGACGGATTCTTTTCTTGATATGTGTCTATGGGGGGAGGGTGAATCGAACCCCTGTCCTCAGCTATGTGTTTGACAGGTTCCTCTCTTTTCGTGGCAATGGAAACATGACGATATCCCTATGAATTTGTTTTTTGTTGCTGAAAAGACCTGGTGGCATTGTGAAAAAATGTTATACATTCGCACATGTGATTGTACTATTATTGTGTATTGCACCATATCATACCTTCAAGCGAGATCTGTTTCAGCAAATGATCCAAAGGCATCACGCTGCCATCGTGTTCCATTTGTATGCAATAAAATAGAAAGAAGGATGAATTGTGAAGCGTATCGTTACCGTACTTGGGTGTCTGCTCCTGTTGCTATTCCTCATCCTCATCCAGCTTGAAGCGGTAGCCGACATTCAAAAGCCTCCGATGGACCATTTCACAGTACCGCCCATCAATACCGACATCTTTGCCACACCCAAGCCTACCCTCATTAGGCCAACGATGTCCATACGCACAATCAACCCTGACATCCTTGCCACACCTACGCCAACCCTGATTAGACCTACAAAGCCCGTACGCACAATCAATCCTGACAAATTGAGAACACCTGCTAAAGCCACACCTACCCCCACCCCAAACATGCCAAGCAAGACCAATCCGCCAGCGCTGACAAAAAAGCCTGGCTCCGGCCAGAATATCTGCTCGATGGGCCTGTATTTCCGGGAGATGAGGCCATTGCTGACAGATGAATGGTATCTCTTCACACCCATCGAGCTCAACTACGACGGTATGTATCTTTACCCCCTGATTGCCTCAAATTCCTATGAAGTCGGTGAGCTCAAGTTGACCATTGAAAACGGAAAGCTCTTGGCTGAGTATTGGGTGATGGACGGCATCACGATTCTTGATGAGTTTTTAACCTTCTTTCCCAATCTTGACAGCGTAAAGACTGTAAATGTCCAAATGCTGGGCGGTCAGGAGTTCGCATTCAACAAGCCCATAGACATCGCCGAGACCTTTGGGGAGGACAACAAGGTAATCCTGTATATGAATAACGCTGTGAAGTTCAACAATACCGTCGTGGGACTGAAGCACTTCGTTGTGGATGAGTATCGGCCATGGATGTGGGAGATCATGAACCTGCTTGATTGATCAAACCTTTTTGCCCTTGGCATACGAGCGCCTGCCTTACACGAGGCATGGCGCTTTTTCATGGAAACACAAAAGCCTGCCATCCCCATCACGCGCTGCCTTGAACAGCCACAGCAACCTCACCCTCCAGCGCTGCCCGCTTTCTCACCTTGTTCCTGGCATACAAAAAGCTGCCCACCTGGCCAATGCCGGCCAGCGCCCAGGTGACAGGATAGCAGGCAAAGAGCATCGTCACGGTGGGATACCAGGCAAACACCGTGGCCAGCCAAACGATGCGCATCAGGCAGGCACCCACCAGGGTGCTGATCATGGGCAGCACGGAATAGCCCATGCCGCGGGTCAAACCGGGGAACACGATCATGATGCCGCAAGCGAAATGGCCTAACATCATCACCTTCATGCGCAGCATGCCAAGCTCGATGATACCGGGGTCGGAAGCATACAGAGATAGCAGCGGCCTGCCAAAGACGATCATCGCGCCGCCCAGTAGAACCCAGGTGGCAAAAATCAAGACCGTGCATACCTTTGCCACGGTGTCGATCCGGTCGTACTTTTTTGCGCCCATGTTCTGGCCGGTAAAGGTGATGGCTGCATTGTAATAAGCGTTAATGGCCGTGCCCACAAAGCCTTCCACATTGCCCGCGGCGGAGCTGGCCGCCACCAGGGTGGAACCGAAGATGTTGACGGAGGACTGGATCAGCACATTGGAGACGGAGAAAAGCAAGCCCTGCAAGCCTGCGGGGAGGCCGATTTTTACAATCGCCTTGAATTTCTTGATGTCAATGTGCATCAGCCGGGGCACAAACCGTATGGCTCCGTCGCACCGCATCAGGCAGATCATGATCAGCACAACCGACAGGTACTGGGAAATGACCGTTGCCCAGGCCACACCGGCGACGCTCATGCGAAGCACAATCACGAAAAACAGGTTCAATAGAACGTTCACAATGCCGGATATGACCAGGTAATACATGGGGTGGCGGCTGTCACCCACGGCGCGCAGAATGGCTGCGCCGAAATTGTACACCATGGCGGCCGGCAAACCTATGAAATAGATTTTAGTATAGAGCACGGACAGTTCAAGAATATCCGCAGGCGTACCCATCCACACAAGCAGCGGCTCGCAAAGAAAAAGGCCCGCCGCCATGACGATGAGCCCGCCGATGATGCTGACGGCAATGGAGGTGTGCACAGACCGGCTCACCGCCGCCGGATTGCCTGCGCCTGTATCCTGGGCTACGATCACGCTGGTGCCAACCGACAAGCCCATGAACAGGTTGACGATCAGCGAAATCAGTGCGCCTGTTGCGCCTACCGCGCCCAGCGCTTTACTGCCGGCAAAGCGCCCCACAACAATCATATCGGCGGCGTTGAACAATAGCTGCAGGATGTTCATTGCCATAATGGGCAGGGCGAAGATCAGTATTTTTTTGAGCAGCGGCCCGCTGCACATATCCATGTCACGATTCCGAAAGGCCATTTACCAACCGCTTCCTTTGTTTGGGATAAAAGCATAGTATATAAAAAAGCCACACTGAAAATGCAATGAACGCTTTTTTGAAGCATCAGAGCATCCGCAATCATTATAGCACAATAGCAGCGCCAATTGTCCCTTATGCTGTCTTTGTGTTTCAAATACTGCATTCTTTTTGAGGAGGTGCTTGCGCTGAAGCTGAATGCGCGCATCCGGTATCTATCGCATCGCCGGAAACATGGGCAGCAATGAGCGAAAGCTGCCCGCCATCGGCAAGGAGGTGTGCTTGTCCGCTTCATCCCTTTACAGACAACAAAGTTTTTGATATAACAAAAAGCATACATTGGAAGGAGATATACGGCATGATTTCACCTGCCATCCACTTGCCGGGAACTTGCAGCGAGGCGATCCGCTTTTACGAACAGGCCTTTGCGGCCACGGACATACACATTGACTATTACCGCGATGCCCCCGCCGGTTCGGGCATGATCATCACGGAGGAAATGCAAGACCTTGTGATGCATGCAAGCATGACCATATGCGGTACCATTGTCAATCTCAGCGACTCGGCGGATTCCATCTTTGCCGGCAACATGATTTGCCTGAACGTGTTTTGTGATGGTGCGGATGCGGTATGCCGGGCTTATGAAAAGCTGAAGGAAGGCGGCCGGGTGGTGGTGGAACTTGGCCCGCAGTTCTTCAGCAAAATGTATGGCTCGGTGGAGGACAAGTTCGGCGTAAAGTGGCAGTTGATTTCCTGAGCGGCCTGTAGGGTGCGGGCGATTCATGACCCCCTGTTGTTTTATCACCCCGCTCTTCACTTTGAATACAGTTCATGTTTTCCCATGAAACAGCGACATAATCCTTCTTTAAAGCGATACACTTCCAATAGCAGGAGGTGGTGTCATGGCAAGGAAAACCGTTAAAGTGGATGCGTCCTACAATCTGGATGGGCTGATCATACCCCAGCGCATCTATTGGGATAGCAATCATTCGGCCGCTGTGGAAAACATACTTGAGATCAGAAATGGAATCAGCCTTCGTACAAACAAGCCGTGCGTAAGGTTTCGGATCGTGATAAACGGGAAGGCAAGCAATTTGTATCTGATGAATGATGTATGGTTTGTGGAGGAACAGGAAAAGGAAGAGGCCGCAAACCGTCCCGCCGCCGCAATAAGAAGCGCGCCTGGGGTGAGGACGGGGCAGAACAAAGGCAATCCCCGCCGTCAGTTTTGAAATGAAAACCATCGGACAATACTGCCTGTCCTCCCGTATGCTTCCACACCGGTTTTTTCACTATTTTCGATACAAAAACCCCCTTGCTCCGCTTGATATAAGGGAAGCAAGGGGGGATTTTTATGGATGGCCCGCAGGCCTTGGAAAAACAGGGTTACTTCATACGACCGGCATGTTTTTGAACCCAACAAGGACAACATGTAAATCCACCCTTCTTCCAAGGTCAGTCAAATCTATTGCTTCTTTCTCCGCACACCTATTCATCGTATCCATCGCCATGATTGACGGCAGCAGGAATTGGATGGTAAAATATGCCTATCATGCACAGGGCAAACCACTGAGTGAAACCGGCAACTTGGCAACTTCCGTGGATAATCTGAATCCCTTCCATGCACATGGGGATGGGTGACTATTAGGGGTTCATTTTCATGATTGCAGCGTCCCCACCGTTGCAAGCGGAGCAGCCGGTGCACAAGCGGTGGTAACCCATAAGGATATTGAAATGATGTTGATTACATTTGGTACGGGGCAATGGACTAAGTGGTTATAAGCTGAATTGCAGGAGGATTAGCGTATGCGAAAAATGATTATCTTTCTTTTCATTTTTGTTTTAATGACTGTTTCCTATGCTTTTCCAACTGCCTCAGGCGATGAAACGAAAAACATACCAGAAATCACGCTGGAAGCATTAGCTGATCGGGAACAGTCGATAAAAAACTATATCATGCAGCATTCTGATGCATGTGAATTACTTGTTGAGCATTTATTGCAGACATACGTAGATAGACACCTGATAGCAAAGGAGGGCTTGCTTTATGAGGAAATTTGGGATAGAGGGAACAAGGTGGGACTGACACCGGTTTCCGCTGAAACCCAAAGACTTTTCGAAGAGTCCGGAGAATGGTTTGTGGATTCACGTGTTGGAAAGGATTATGTATTTTTCTATTGTGCATATGTCATTGTAGTGGATGGCAGCGGTGTTAAGACGGTTGGACCAATTGGTGTGGACTATGACCGACAGGAGCAGATTGGTAACGAAAAGTGGCGGATTGATTTGCCTGAATCCCAGGGCTATTGGTATTGTTCTTATCTGGGCTGGGACTTTATTCTCTAGCCTACGATAGTTGTAGATGTAGTATCTACGCAAAGATTATCCCCCCGGTAGTGCTTCGTAAAAGGGCAGGAACTACTTTCCCTGCCTTTTTTTTCTTCTGTTTGCATGCGGTTTCCAAAGTCACAGACATAAAAAACACCCCCCTAATACCTGGCTGCGAGTTAGGTATTGGGGGGCATCATTGTCATACGTGGCACCGTTTTCAGGGTTTATTGGTTATTCAATAGATCCAGCCTTGCAACCCTCGAAACCAGAAACCCGTTGACTAAAAGACTTTTTACTTCGCATCCACCACGGCCATGTGGGCGATGAGGTCAACAACCTTGTTGCTGTAGCCCCACTCGTTGTCATACCAGGCCACCAGCTTCACAAAGGTGGGGGTGAGGCTGATGCCGGCGGTGGCATCGAAGATGGAGGTGCGGGCATCATGGATGAAGTCGCTGGAAACAACGGCGTCCTCGGTGTAGCCGACGATGCCCTTCCAGCGTTCGCTTTCGGAGGCTTCCTTCATGGTGGCCTTGATCTCATCCATGGAGGCGGGTGTCTTCAAGTTCACGGTCAGGTCCACCACGGACACATCTGCGGTGGGCACGCGGAAGGCCATGCCGGTCAATTTGCCCTTGAGCTCGGGAATGACCACGCCCACGGCCTTGGCCGCGCCGGTGGAGGAGGGGATGATGTTGAACGCCGCACCGCGGCCGCCGCGCCAGTCTTTGCTGGAGGGGCCGTCTACCGTCTTCTGGGTGGCGGTGGTGGCGTGCACGGTGGTCATCAGGCCGTCGGCGATGCCGTACTTCTCATGAATGACGCTGGCCAAGGGAGCCAGGCAGTTGGTGGTGCAGGAGGCGTTGGAAACAACCGTCATGTCCTTGGTGTACTTGTCATGGTTGACGCCCATTACGAACATGGGGGTTTCCTTGTCCTTGGCGGGGGCGGTGATAACAACCTTCTTGGCGCCGCCCGCAAAGTGGAAAGATGCACCTTCCTGGGAGGTGAACACGCCGGTAGCCTCGGCGATGTATTCCGCACCGGCTTCCTTCCACGGGATTTCCTTGGGATCCCTGCAGGCATAAACCTTGATGGCCTTGCCGTCCACGATCAAGGATTTGCTGTCGTGGCAGATATCGATGTCGCCCTTGTACTGGCCGTGAACCGTATCATAACGGAGCATATAGGCCATGTAATCCAGGTCGATGAACGGATCGTTGATGGCAACCACATCCACCTTGCCATTTTCCATGGCAGCCCGGAAAACCAAACGGCCGATACGGCCGAATCCATTGATACCAACTTTCGCTGACATTGTTTTCCCTCCTATATCATGCTTGGCCCCACCCAAGATTGTACAGAATATTCCCTGTTTTTGCAAGAGTAAAACAAGCCTTTTTGTGGAAGATTGTGAAATTAATCGCAAGTATGGGTTCTGGGAAGGGGATATCGTGCCTGCGGGTGACGGAACCCAGCCCCCGCCTGTGGGGGGGGCTGGGTGGAGGAAACGGGCGAAACGGGTTCCGAAGCTGAGCGCCGCCAGTGGCGGCTCAATCGCCGCCCTGCTCACTGTCGTTTTGTCACCTGGTGGTATTCACCAGAATTTTGCTGCTGATGATCAGTTGCTTGATGTTCTCCACTTCGGCCTTCAGTGCATCGGATACCTGCTGCGGCATTTCTTCGGTGCCGTAGCCGATATCAATAAATCCGCTCTTCATATCGGCCAGCCAGGCGGTGCCGCCTTTCCAAACCTTGTTCACCATATCATCCCGGATGGCGGTGTATATGGACAGGCCCACATTCTTTTTCATGGAAGCGATGATCACATCGGGGTAGATGTACTTTTGGTCGGCGTTCACACCAATGGCATACTTGCCCGCTTCCTTGGCGGCTTCAATCACGCCCTCGCCTGTTTTGCCGGCTACGGCGAACACGATGTCGCATCCCCTGGAAAACAGTGTCAGTGCACATTCCTTGCCCTTGGGGGATCCTCGTTCCCACCGGCATAAATGAACTCCACGGCTGTACCTGGATTGGCATACTTGGCGCCCTGCCGGTAGCCCACCAGAAAATCGTTGATAACAGGGTCATCCATGCCGCCCACGGCGCCGACCCTGTTGGTACGGGTCAGCTTTCCGGCTACATAGCCCACCAGGAAGGAGCCTTCGTTGGCGGTGTAGGGGATGCTTACAAGGTTCGGTATGCCCTCCAGCTTCTGGTCGACATACACGAACTTCACATCGGGCATTGCGGGGGCCACTTCCTGCAGCCCATCATAAAACTGCCGGCCAACAGCCACCACATAATCGCTGACCTCTGCGGCGGAAATCAACTGGGCGGTGAACAGCGAAGCATCCTCCTTGCATTCCATCACCCGGCCATCCACGCCGTACTCCGTGATCAGCATTTGCAAGCCTTCATACGCGGAATCGTAGAAGGACCGGTCGCCCAGACCGCCGGCCACCACGATGGTGACGGTCACTTGCTCCGGGCTAATCGCCAGCGCCGGGACAGCGGACACCGCCAGCAACAGGGAAAGCAGCAGCGCAGCAATACGTTTCATGGTGAGTCCTCCTTCAATATGGTACCCCTCATAAAGGCCTTTGGCGCTTGCACAGCATGCCTTGAGCCAGTATAATGATTATAGCATATTCATGGCAAAGGGGATAGGATAATTTGGGCCTGTTGTGTATCGACGCCTGCCCAAGAGAGCGGTCTATTTCCAGGACATGGCAATTGACAGACGCATTTTTGCAGGAATATGCCAATACCTTTCCAAAAACATCCATCACCGTGACGCGCCTTGCGGAGGAAGCATTGCAGCCCCTTATGAACGACGGTGTATGCTGCCGGGAATCGCTGATTGACCGGGGAGAATTTCATCATCCCATGTTCCAAATGGCCAGGGGATTTAAAGAGGCAGAACATATCGCTGTGGCCGCGCCCTACTGGGACCTGTCCTTTCCCGCCATCTTGAAGATCTATGTGGAGAACATATTCGTGAGGAATCTCACCTTCCGGTATACGGACAACGGCGAACCGGTAGGGCTGTGCCGGGGCCGAAGGCTGATCTACCTGACCACTGCCGGAAGCCCCATCGGCGCGGAGGACTGGGGCTTTTTGTACATCCGTGCCGCAGCCGGTATGCTGGGCGTGAAGGCGTTTGACCGCGTATCCGCCGAGGGCATAGACATTATGGGCCGGGATGTGCAGGCCATTCTGGAAAAGGCGAAGGCTCAGGCGCGGCAGGCGGTGAAAGCGTTCATCTAGTTCGGTTTCGGAAGGTTCATTTGGTGCGATGCTTAGGGATCGTTCATTTGGTGCGATACCTTGTCAAACACGCCTTTGTGTGCTACAATGGTCTGCGCCAACTTGTTTCCGTAGCTCAGTAGGATAGAGCGACCGCCTCCTAAGCGGTAGGCCGTGGGTTCGAATCCCGCCGGGAACGCCAAAGAAAGAAAGCCCGAAAAACCCTTATAAATAAGGGGTTTCGGGCTTTTTTACATAACTACGATAAAACGGAATGTAGCTACAGGCAAAGGATTCAAACATTGGACCAGGTGCGCCAGCGTATTTACGATTACATCTACTTTTGCAACAACGAGTCATTCAGCCAAAAACTTGCCTGACGCCGCTCGAAAAACGGCGTCAGGCAGCGTAATCTCACAAAATTCTACGACTGGGTTCTTTTTATCTGTCTGGTTTCTCAGGTTCAGTCCTCGTGCCAGGGGCTTTTTCGAATCGTCATTCCACATGGACCGTACATGCTGCAGTAATTCCATTATGGGATGTAGCCGTGATGGTTGCAGTGCCCGGACTGACCGCCTTGATTATACCGCTTGTAGATACGGTGGCGATTTTTGGGTCACTTGTGGTCCATGATACTGATTTGTAGCGTGCATTCTTTGGAGACAGGTATGCTTTGAGTGTTGCTGTTCTCCCTGTCTTTAACAACAAACCAGTCTTGGTCAAGGATACTGATGTTACCGCTAGTGAGCGGACCACCAGGGTGCAGGTGGAAGATTTGCCATTGTGGGCAGTTGCTATGATCTGTACCGTGCCGGGTTTATAGGTGGTAATCTTTCCCTTGGATGATACTGTTGCGATAGATGGATTGCTGGATGTCCAGGTGATTGTTTTGTACCTGGCGTTTTTAGGCAAGACCGAAGCTGAAACAGACGAGGATTTCCCTTCATCCACTTCCAGATATCCCTTTTTCAAAACCACTTTGGATACCGCAAGAGAGCGGACGATGAGGGTGCAGGATGACGATACTCCGTTATGTGCGGTTGCTATGATCTGTACCGTACCAGGCCTAAATGTTGATATCTTACCCTTTGGTGAAACCGTGGCAATCGATGGATTACTGGAAGACCAGGTGATCGTTTTGAACCTGGCGTTCTTGGGCAAGACAGAGGCTGAAGCGGAAGTCGATTTCCCTTCATCCACTTCCAGGTAGCTCTTTTTCAATACAACCTTGGATACAGCCAAAGAGTTAACTGTGACGGTGCACCGGGCACTAACACCACTGGAAGCGGTGGCGGTGATGACGGTTGTCCCCGGTGTTTTTGCTGTAACCTTTCCCTTGCCATCTACTGTGGCCACAGTGAGATTAGAGGAAGTCCAGATTATTGTTTTGTTCTGGGGCGATTTGGGTGTAAGCTTGGCTGAAAGCGACAGTGTTTTCCCCTCATCGATGATTGCCGATGGCTTATTGAGCGTTATACCCGTCACGCCCTTTTTGGCAGCCACTACATATACCGTAACCGTATCTTTTTTTGCGCTGCCATCCTGGGCAGATGCTGTAATATAAGCGACGCCTACACTGGTGCCTGTGATATATCCATTGCCATTCACAGTTGCAATACCAGGTTTGCTGCTGATCCATTGCAACGCTTTTTTGGAAGCATTTGCAGGAAGAACAGAAGCTGTGACCGTTTTGATTGTTTGCCCGACAGCAATTGTGACGACGTCATAGCTTAGGGTAACGCTGGAAATGGGGGTAAGAACAGTCACCACGCAGGAAGTTTTGGTTCCGCTGCCATCTGTGGCAGTTGCAGTGATCAGCGCAATACCAGGTTTCACCGCCGATACTTTTCCTGCGGAACTCACTGTTGCAACTGACAAATTGCTGGAGGACCATTGAATTGATTTGTCATAGGTATCATCCGGCATGACTGTGGCTTTCAGACCTGTTGTATAACCAGGATATAAGGTGATAGAAGATGCATTCAGGGTTATCCCGGTGGCATACCGCCTTATTACCGTGACTCTGCATACCGAGCTCAAGCCGCTGCCATCTTTTGTTGTGGCTGTAATATCAGCCGTGCCTTCCTTGAGGCCGGAAATCTTGCCCATAGCATCTACAGATACGACTGATCCGTTGCTTGTAGACCAGGTTACGGACTTATCGCTGGTATCAGCGGGTTGCACATTTGCTGAAAGATTGGTTGTTTTCCCAAGGTTTAAGGTGATGCTGACAGCACTTAAGGTGATGCCGGCAGCACGCTGTTTCACAGTCACAGCACATGCAGCATATATGCCGCTGCCATCATTTGCGGTGGCCCTTATGAAAGCGCTGCCGGCCTTTTTCGCCGTGACAGTGCCGCTTAAATTCACTGTGGCTATGGATGTGTTGCTGGTAGACCAAGTGAAGGATTTATCACTGGCGTCATCCGGCAACACCGCAGCTTCGAGCGATACTGTATCCCCGGTATAGAGCACTGCATTACTCGTGTTCAAATTGATGGCGGTGACATGCTGTTTGACTGTGATCTGGCACTGCGCATATGCACCGCTGCCGTCATTTGCAGTAGCCGTAATCAGCACGCTGCCTATCTTAAGCGCGGTAACCTTGCCGCTGGCATCCACTGTTGCAGTAGATTCATCGCTGGAAGACCATGTGATGCTTTTGTTGCTTGCATCACTCGGCAGTACTGTAGCTTTTAGGGTTGCTGTACCCCCGGTATATATCACAGCCTCGGTCAAGTTCAGTGTGATGCCGGTAACGTATTGTTTGACTGTGACCTGGCACTGTGCGAATACACCGCTGCCATCATTTGCGGTGGCCCGAATGACAGCACTTCCCGCTTTTTGTGCCGTGACGGTGCCGTGAGAATCTACTGTGGCGATGGTATTATCGCTGGTAGACCAGGTGACCGATTTGTCGCTGGTATCCTCCGGCATGACCGTGGCTTCCAGCTCCGCCGTTTCACCGGTATATACCACCGTATCATTCATGTTCAGTGTGATTGATGCGGCATACTTGATCACTGTCACCGTGCAGGTTGCAGCCGCGCCGCCATCATCCTGGGCAGAGGCTGTAATGGTGGCCTGGCCAGGAGAGAGGGCAGTCACCGATCCATCCGCACTGACGGCAGCCACCGACTCATTGCTGCTTGACCATGTAACGGCCTGGTTGGCGGCGAAATTGGGTGATGTGGAGGCAGTCAGCTGGAGAACATCTCCGCTGATCAGATCCGCTTCCGTTTTGCTGATAGCAATATTCCTTACTTTATAGGGGCTGCCATCAGCCTCTGCAACAAGGCCGGTGATTGTACCGTTGTTGATCAAGGTCCCGGCAACTTTCAGTTTTGAGCCGTTCAGCATTTGAACAGTAAAGCCGCTGGGGATTGTAAAAGTATTGTCCTTGGGAAGCAGCAAATCTGTATCAACGGCAGGCTGATTTGCCAGGGTATACTCATGATAACCGCCGGTGAAATACATGGAG
>JAEZLW010000179.1 GCA_023415145.1 Bacillota bacterium
ACATCCAGGCGCGGGTAGCTTCCCAGTCGTCCACCTGCCCGCGGGCCAAGCGCATGATCAGACCATCCATCAGCAGGCGCTGGTTACGTGAGCTGAAGCGGCGCAAGTGCTCGTATTTTTGCAGTACCTGTTCCTGCGCGCGGGCCAATTGGGCATTGTCCAGATAGGTTTTCCGCAGATTGTCCCGAATCAGGTCCAGTTCGTTGCCCACGGAGCTTGCGTGATCCGCAGGCTGATAGGAAAGGACTTCATCGCGCAGCTTTCCGATGGGGCGGTAGTTTAGGAAGGAGAAGACGGCCGCGCATGCGACGCCAATGAATACGCAGACAACCACCAGCCACTGCATCCACTGCGATGATTGCATGCTTTTGCTGGCCAATGTGTCGTCTGTCGCTAGCAGGTAGTACTGCCACATTGTGTTGGCGGAGTGCTGGCTGATCACCGTTATTCCGTCGCCCAGAGCGTTCCGCTTCAGTTCTTCGCCGGACATCAAAGTATCGATGCCTACGGGCAGGTGAAAGGTTTGCGTGTCGCCTGCAGAGCAGAGCAGCTGACCGTTTGCGTCCAGCACATACAAAGCCCCGCCGGGCAAAATACCGTGCAAGCCCGCTTCCAGCTTTTTGCGGTTGATCACCACATTCAGCACCGCGTTTTGATCGGAGCTTTGTCCGCAGAATTGATTGTGTGAAGTATTGTCTGAGGCGATTGTACCAAGAGATTGACATTTACTGGATCCCGATGGCAAGAATATTTTTGTGCAGTTGATTGGTAACGAATAGCTGTATGGATGTACAGGTTGAATGTTTCATAATCTTACAGAAAAGGACATTATGAATCATTTTGGATGTACCACTTGTCTTTCAATGATTTCTCCTTGTTTGTAGAAATCAAGTAACATTTTCAAATCATCTATCCTATTTGCAATAATCGGTTATAGGATATTCTTCAAAAATGCTCAGATTGCAATTGACTTTCCGTTATCTGTATCTTTATAAGGAGATTCTATTGTTAGCTCCCTTCCACATCATGTTCCTCTTTCTTGTTTCATATTGTCCAGCACCCATTGCGTATCCTGTGCAATAGCCAGTTCCTCATTTGCCGGTATGATCATAATTTTTACTTTGCTCGTATCGGTTTGTATAAAATTGCGGTGCTGCCCATTGAGGCTCTCATCCAGTTCAACGCCTATGTATGTCATATCAGACAATATCTGCGACCGCGTAAGGCTGCTGTGTTCTCCTATTCCGCCAGTAAAAATGATTGCATCCACACCATTCATTGCAGCAGCATATGCACCAATATACTTTCGTATACGATATGTAAAGACATCCATCGCTTGAATGCCCCGTTCGTCCCCTTTGAGCATAAGCGCTTCAACGTCCCGGTTATCGCTGCTTAAACCTTGCGTTAAGCCAAGGAAACCAGATTGACGGTTCAGTATATCAATGACCTCATGAATCGATTTTTTTTCTAGTTCGCAGATGTATTCAATCACTGTTGGATCTATATCACCGCAACGAGTCCCCATCACCAAACCTTCCAACGGGGACATGCCCATCGAGGTATCTATGCACTTCCCATCTTTCACAGCGCAAACAGATGCACCGTTTCCCAGGTGACAAATGATCAGCTTCAAATGATCTGCAGAGGAACCCAGGAGCTCTTCCGCTTTCTTCACTGCATAACGGTAGCTCGTTCCATGAAAACCGTATTTTCTGATTTTGTACTTGCGATAATACTCATATGGAAGGCCGTACAGGTATGCTTTACTTGGCAACGTTTGATGGAAAGCCGTATCAAAAACAGCGATCATAGGTGTGCTTGGAAGCAATTTTCTGCATGCCTGTATTCCTTCCAAATTGGCGGGATTATGTAAAGGCCCCAACGGAATATTCGCCTTAATTTCACGAATAACATCCTCATCAATCAAGGTTGAGGCCGAAAATCTCGAGCCGCCATGTAAAACCCGGTGTCCGACCGCATCAATTTCATGAATGCTGCTTATCGCATTCCAGGGTTCTTCAGTAAGAAGCTCGAATATATGCTGAAATGCCGCAGTATGATTTGCAATCACAACATCACGAACAATTTTATGAGTAGATTTCTGATGCACAACTCTCGATCGATCAAGACCGATTCGCTCGCATATTCCTTTGGCCAGCACAAGATTCTGCGCCATGTCAAATAATTGGTATTTCACAGAGGAGGACCCCGCATTGATGACTAATATTTTCATATTGGTACTTCCCTTCGCCAAGTATTATGTTCTCCCTTTTTTCTTCCGGATGGAAATTTGTTAGAAAGTCATGCGTGTTGTATCATCCCATATTTGCTGATCGGCAGCAATAGGTAAATCTGGCATACGATCAAGGGCATCAGCACCAGCCGGTGCATCATTTAACGTGCACCACGATTCAAATATTTCTCAACCGTATATCTGATAAATTTTACACATGGCTTTCCATAAACCGCATCATGGCGGCGGCGGCATTTTTGGCATCGTCCACCACGTGCCCCACGGTCAGCGAACCGTGTACCACGTCACCGGCGGCAAACACGCCTTCGCGGGTAGTCATGTTGTTTTCATCCACGATCAACAGCCCCCGCTCAGAGGCTTTCAGACCGTGGGTCGTATTCACCAGCTTGTCCTTGGGACCCTGGCTGATGGCGATGATCGTGGTATCGGCAGGCACCAGCTCATCCTCGCCATCCGCGCCGATCGCGCGGCCATTTTCATCCAGGATTGAGTTTTTGAACACCGGCCCTTCCGGGGTGATGCGCTGAATGGACTTGCCGTAGAAAAACTCCGCGCCGTCCAACCGGGCATTGTCCATTTCATGCTCGCTGGCATGGGCTTTCTGGCTGCGCTGAAACAACATCGCGCGCTGCGCGTCGTGACGGAAGGCGGTACGGGCTACATCCATGGCTACGTTTCCCATGCCGATTACGGCCACCGTCTGCCCTACGGAATAGGAAACGGGCCGAGCCAGGTAAGAGATGCCAAAGTGTACGTTGGCCAGCGTCTCGCCTTCGATGCCCAGGGTGGTGGGCCGCCATACGCCGGTGCCGATTAACACGGCAGCATAACCGTCACGGAACAGGTTATCGATCATCAGGTCTCCGCCCATGACCACATTTTGAAGAGCAGGAAACCATATGCGAATTTACGTGTTAAGGCTGTTGCCGGAATCCTTCCCGGTATTCACTGGGAGTAACCTGGTGGTATTTTTTAAAGCAGATCGCAAAGTAGCGCTGGTTTTCATAGCCTACGGCACTGGCAACATCCTGTATGCGCAGGTTTCCCTGTGAAAGAAGGCTCGCGGCTTTATCCATGCGTACGCGGGTCAGGTATTCCACAAAGCTTTCTCCAACGCATTGTTTGAAGATTTGACGGAGATAATTTACGCTCATAAACAATTGGGAGGCAATGAAGTCCAGGCTGAAGTCAGCGTTTCCATAATAGGTTCGCACGTATTCCTGTACCTTTTGCGCCGTCAGTTCCGTTCTTCCCAGCTTGCGCTGCTGATATTGCTCCCAGCATTTTTTTGCAAAGGCTGAAAACGCTTGTTCTAGCTGCACAAGGCTTTCGCTTTTTTCTACATCCTCATACAAAAGCATCCGGCTGATTTGGGAAAATTCCGCCCTGTCTTCCAGCATCTCGCCTTCGGCGCGCATCATGGATAATGCCACTTCCAGGATTTCAATCTTTAACTGTCCGGCATTGTAAGCCTTCTGCCCCGCATAGTGCGCAAAGATTTTTTGTGACCATTCCAAAACCTTTGGGAGATCGTCGAATTTTATGCAAATCATAAGCTCTGTGATCAAACCTGACGGACGATCGACCGGGTGTGCGTTTTGCAAGCGGATATCCTCATAGTTGACAACGATGGATGTCCGCTCTCCAAAGGTGTAGTCCAGCGCTTCCGCGGCCTCACGGTAGGAATCAGGCAGGGATTCCGGCTTTGGGTATAAGCGTCCGATAGCCACGGACAGGGCTACCTGAAAGTGGCGCTGAAAGCTGTTTACCATTTTTTGCACCGCCCGGTTAACGGCTGAGAATGCCATTGCTGCATCCATTTCACGAACGCACAGCACCAGGGCAATACTTTGCTGACGGACAAGGAATGGATAGGCTTTGGCCACTCCCTCAAAGAGGGAATCGGCAATGCGCAGAATCAATACTTCCGTCAGCTCCTGTTCACGTGCTTCGTACTGATCGTTGGCGTTGCGGCTTAGCTTGATCAACACTGTGCAGAAGAAGCTTCCGGAGAAGTCAAGGCCAAAAAATCCGGCGCGTTCTTTGATAGACTCGCCGCGAATCAGACCGTTGACCAAGGGCTCCAGATACCGCTCTCTAAGCGCCGGAAGATTCTCCTGCAAGTTTTGCGCCAGTTCTTCCAGGTTGCGCACAAAGTTTTCCCGCTTTTGCAGCTCACGCTTGATTTGGCGCATCGCTTTTTCAATTTCTTCCGGTAATACAGGCTTGAGCAAGTAAGCTGATACACCCATGCGCATTGCGCGTTGAGCGTATTGGAACTCGCTGTGCCCGCTGACAATGATCACCTTCATATCAGGATTGCGCTCATAGCACTGTGAGATCAACTCCAGCCCGTCCATGTGGGGCATGAATATATCGGTGATCAATATGTCGGGATCAATGGCCTTTATCAAGCGCAACGCTGCTTCCCCGTCCCCGGCAGTACCGCATACTGTATACTCACTCCCTAAGCTGCGTATAAAATCCGCAATGCCTTCCCGTATCAGAAGTTCGTCTTCTGCGATGATAATCTTATACATCCATTTTCACCTCATTGGCAGTAATCTTGGGCATTGTAATGGACACCGTGATTCCTCCGCCCTCGCGCAACGCATAGCGCAAGCCGTACTCCGGGCCAAAAGCCAGGCGTATACGTTCATTGATGTTGAAAATGCCATAGCCATCGTCATCGTCGCGGTCGCCATGTGCCAGCTTTTCGTTAAGCCGTTCTATTTGCTTTCGGCTCATCCCCGGCCCGTCATCGCTGACTAGGATGAGGACATCCTCACCATTCTCATGCAAAACGGCGGAAATCCAAATTTGCCCGACACCTTCCTTTTCCTTGATTCCGTGATAAATGGCGTTTTCCACCAGGGGCTGCACAATCAGCTTGACGCACATCACTTGTTTCAAATCAGTCATGCACTCAATCGAGTAAGAAAGCTTATCCCGGTAACGCATCTTCTGGATGGACAGGTAGCTTTCCGCCTGCAACAGTTCCTTTTCCAGCGGTAGCCATTCTTTTCCGCTATTAAGAGATAGCTCAAAAAACGCGCCCAGGGCCTTGCTCATCTGGCCAATTTCCCTGGCGCCTGCACGTTCGGCCATCCAGACGATGGAGTTGAGCGTATTGTACAGAAAGTGCGGATTGATTTGAGCTTGCAGCGCTTTCAGCTCAGCCTTGCGCTTTTGCGTCTGCTCCTTCTGAACCCGTATCTTTTCTTCTTCCAGCTCATGAATTGTATCATTCAGCTGTTCAATCAGGCTTTTGATTTCATCTATCATGAAATTGAACTTGCGGCCCAGCGCGCCTATCTCATCTTGCTTGCCATACTCAAAATGGATATCAAAATTTTTCCCGGATACCTTCTGCATGGTTTTTTCCAGCCGCTGCAAGGGCCGGGTGACTGAACGAGCCAGAACAATGGCCGCCCATACGCACATAAACGCGCTGATGGTTGCTATGCCAACAGATACACGGGTAGCCGCAGTCAAGCTTGAAAACATTTCTTTCTGACTGCGGACGGTCACCGTTACCCATGGGCTGAAGGCGGAATCATTGAAAAACAGGTAGTAAGCATCATTCCTTCCCTGGACCTTGAGATATCCCGGCCCGCTCTGCTCCTGTGTTTCCTTTAGAAAGGAATCCTTCGTAAGGTTGTCTACACCAAGATCATTGATGCTCATTAATATGTTGCCCGTATCGCGGTGGTATATAAACACGTTGCCTTCGTCAAAGGTGACCAGGTTCCTGGCATAATTCAGGATGCGCTCCTTATGCAGTGCCACCACAACATGAATCAATTGATTATAATACCCCGGCTGGAATGCCAGAACCAGCGGAATGCTTTCGCTTTGGTAGCGGTACAGGCTTTCCATGTCCCGGTCGCCCCAATATTGTCCCGGCTGATCGGCGCCTAAAGGCGGATTGGCACTTTCGCTGTTTTCGTCTGAATCGATCTTACGCACCAGCGTATTGTCAATAAAGTCTCCCCGAACGGTGTGTACATAGACAGATGCAATGAAGTCGTTGCTCAAACGCAGGGTATTGAGTTCATTGGAAACCTCGGTCACGGCCGCAGCATAGGATGCCGAGTTTCCGCTGAGCATATACCTTACAAAATTCGAATTTTGGCCAAAGTTGAAAATGTCTGCGTTCATGGTGTTGAATACACCGCGTATCACACTGCGCAGACGGCTGTCCATGTATTGCGACAGCAGGCGCGATGTATCTTTGCTGGCATTGATGGTAGATTCCATGGTTTGCTGAAATGTATAGGCGTAATAAAATGCTTGGGTGGACACTGCGACAAACAGTACCAGCAATATACTGACAAATGCAATCTTGTTGCGAAGTTTCATATCGGCATCCACCTCTTGCTTGCATATGAATAAACGGCGCAATTGATATTATTATCCTATCGTTTCGCAAGTGAAAAAGCAAGTAGAGAGAAGTGAACATCAATCCTAAGAATCTTATACATAAACTCTTTGTATTTTTGCTTCCGCTTCCCGATAAAAGCCTATACAATACATACATTAAGGATGGGAAAAACGTTTGAAGGTGTTTTCCTTAACACCGAGTATCCAACGCGTAAGGAATGACGGGGACCTGATAGGATGTACAGCATATCAGCCAAGGAGGCGCGTTTATTCATGATGGATGTTGCAATGCAGTTGCCGGTCCGTTCCGGCTATGATGTTATTGTTCTTGGAGGCGGCCCGGCCGGGGTCACCGCGGCTGCCGCAGCTGCCCGGGAAGGCGCACGGACACTGCTGATAGAGCAAACCGGCTGTCTTGGCGGAATGGCTACCAACGGCCTTGTTTCTGTGTTTGCGCCATATGCGGATGGCCAGCGGCTGGTGTATGCCGGGCTGGCGGAGCACATATTGGAAGAGACTAAAAAAGCACTGCCGCATATTCACCCGGAGGACACCAGGTGGGTGGCAGCCGATCCGGAACACCTGAAGGTTGTACTGGATGACCTGGTCATAAATTCCGGTGCGGAAATCCTTTTCTTCTCAACTTTCTGCGGTGTGCGCATGCGGGACGAGCGGCAAGTGGAAGGTGTGATGATTGCCAACAAGGATGGCCTTACACTGTATACCGCCAGGCTGTTTGTCGATTGTACCGGCGATGCCGATCTGGCGGCATGGGCCGGCGCGGAATTTCACAAGGGAGATGCCGGAGGAGACCTGCAGCCGGCGACCCTGTGCTTTACGCTGGCCAACGTGGATACTTATGCTTATCTGAACAGCCCAAAGCTCCATCCCATGTACAAAGACAGTCCCATATATGATATTGTTGCATCCGGCAAATACCCACTGATCCCTGATACCCATTTATGCAATCAACTGGGTGGTCCGGGGATTGTGGGCTTTAATGCGGGGCACCTATGGGAGGTGGATGGCACCGATGCCGCTTCTCTTTCCCGGGCGATGCCCAAGGGCCGAAAACTTGTAAGGGAGCTTGTCCGGGCACTGAAGGAAAATGTACCCGGCAGTTTTGCCAATGCCCATCTGATGGCTACCGGGGCATTGATGGGCACGCGGGAGTCGCGGCGTATTGCAGGGGACTATTGCCTTACCAAGGAGGATTATGCGCAGCGCCAGTCTTTCCCTGATGAAATAGGCCGTTCGTGCTATTATTTGGATATCCACCTGACCCGAGAAGAAGCCGCAAAAGGTAACTCTGCCTTTAAAGCAGAGCACGGTAAATACGGCCGGTATGCCGAGGGGGAATCTCACGGTATTCCCTACAGGTGCCTGCTGCCTGCGACTTTGGACAATGTATTGGTTGCGGGCAAGACCATCAGCACGGACAGGACGATGCAGGGGGCGATCCGTGTGATGCCCGCCTGTTTTGTCATGGGCGAAGCGGCAGGCATTGCCGCCGCAATGGCCGCTTGCGGGGAAGGTATGACACGCAAGGTGGATATCCGGGCACTGAGAGATAAAATCCGTTCATGTGGCGGGTACATCCTGTAATTTTTTTACGCTTGCAATCGCCGGATCAATTTATTACTTTATTATGGAGGAGTTAATGATGATGCTTCCCCTGTTGAACGGAAGCCAGGTCATACACCGCTATCCCGGGAATCCCATACTCTGCAAAAAAGATATTCCCTATGACAGCGAGCTGATATTCAATGCGGGCGTTGCCAAGTATCAAGGCCAGTATGTAATGGTGTTCCGCAACGACTACGGCTACAGCGGCGGCAATTGCTTTCAGGGTACAAATTTGGGTTTTGCCACAAGCCCGGACGGCATTCGGTGGACACCCGAACCAATGCCTTGCTGGCAGATAAAAAATGAAGAAGTCAGCCGCATTTACGATCCTCGCCTGACGGTTCTGGAAGGCAAGATGTACATTTGCTTTGCAATGGATACCAAGCATGGCCTGCGCGGAGGCATTGCCTGTACGGAGGACTTTTACCACTACGATATTCTCAGCCTATCCATTCCTGACAACCGCAACATGGTGCTCTTCCCCGAAAAAATCGGCGGCAGGTACATTCGCCTGGAAAGGCCCTTCACTGTATACAGCCGAGGAAATGTGGACCGGTTTGATACCTGGATGTCTGCCTCACTGGACCTAAACTACTGGGGAGACAGCGCTTTGGTATTAGCGGTAGAGGATGTACCCTTTGCCAATGACAAAATCGGTCCCGCGGCACCTCCCGTGAAGACGTCAAAGGGCTGGCTGACGCTGTTTCACGCTGTGGACATTGATAAAGCGCGCGGCAAGAACGGCTGGGAGGATTCTTGGCAAAAGCGGTATACAGCCGGTATCATGCTTCTGGATATGCAGGACCCTTCCCGTGTTATCGGCATGAGCAAATCACCTCTTTTGGCACCGCAAGCGCCTTATGAACTGGATGGGTTCCGCAGTGACGTTATCTTCCCCGGCGGTATGATATTGGAAGACAGCGGCGAAGTGAAGATTTACTACGGTGCATCTGATACGGTAGAATGCCTGGCGACGGCTGATGTGAACGATTTGCTTGCGCTGTGCACACAAAAGCGATGATTGCGCCGCATGCTTGAACTTCGATCAAAATCGAACATATATCCTAAGGATATTCTATTCTTTCTGCTGAGTATCTTTATTACAATAAATGCAGCAAAGCGGACAGGACATTTCCTGTACGCAAATGAAAATGACAAAGGAGGGTCTCTACATGAAAAAATTTGTCTCTGTGGTTCTCGTGCTATCCATGCTTGTGGTCATGTTAGCTGCACTTTCAGCCATGGCTGAGGGCAAGGCGGTAGAAATCGTTGTCTGGACGAAGGACCGCCATGATCAGGAATTTATGACCGGCAAGGTAGATGCTTTCAACAAGGCGCATGAAGGAAAGATCAGGATCGATTACCAGATCTATTCCGACAACTACCCGCAGACCATTGATATGGCGGCATCCACCAACGAGCTGCCGGACATTCTGGTAACCACCACCAACAATATCAATGTAATTTATAAGGACAAGCTGGCTGACCTTTCCCCCTTCCTCAGCGAGGAAGAGAAGGCTTTCTTTGGTGAAAGCGCTTTTGTGGAGAACTGGAACAAATTCGGCAGCAAAATCGTGTCCCTGCCGGCCACCGGAACCACTACCCGTCTTGTATACAACAAGGATATCTTTGACCGAGTGGGCATTGCCAACCCTCCGTCTACGCTGGCAGAACTGGTGGCCGATGCCAAGCTGATCTCCGAAAAGCTGAGCGGCGAGGGCATCTATGGCTTTGCGCTTCCTCTGAAGAACCCCAGCAATGGGCTGACCCGCGGCGTTCAGTGGGCACCTTCGCTGAGCGGCGCTCCGGTGAAGCTGGGCTTTGATTATACACAGGGCAAATTTGACTTCTCCTGCTATAAGCCGGTGATTGAAGCTATGCGTGAGATATTTACCAGCAATGCCGCATTCCCCGGATGTGAGCAGTTGGAAATCGACCCCTTGCGGACCCAGTTCGCCGATGGCAAAATCGGTATGTACATGACATACAACCACTCTGAATGGGGTGTCTATACAAAGCAATTCCCAACTGCCGCCAACTGGCAGTATGCGCCGCTGCCCTCGGTTGATGGCAATGTGGTTGGCAGCCAGGATCTGTCCGCCGGCACATGGTTTGCTATTTCTGAACGGTGCCCCAACAAGGAGGCTGCCTGGGAAGTGCTGAAGATGTTCTATTCCAAGGAACTGCTTAGCGAGTACTATTCCCAGGGATTGGGCGTAGTGGTGGTAAAGGCTGCCATCGATGGCGTTACCCCGCCAGAATCCATAGAGAAGGTTCCTTATATCGCCGTGCAGCCCACCGACAAAATTTGGCCGCCGGAGCCCAAGGGCATTGTCCCCGAAGGCAACGATTGGGGCAAAGATTTCGGTGATATTATCTTCGGCTTGCGGGATGACGTGGACGCCGTGATCCAAGATCTGAACGTTCGTTACAATGCTGCGTATGATAAGGCCATTGCCGATGGAACGCATGTCCGTATCCAATACCCGAGCTTTCATCCGGCCGATCCGGCGGGAACCGCGATGAAATGATGGGGGGTACCTCATGACCGGGGTGGGGCAAGGGATGCATATGCTTCCTTCCCCACCCTGATTTATGTAAATCGCCAATACCCGGAGGTGTGCATATGGAGAAGACTCAGGAAAGAAAGCTTTCAAAGTCTCGCCAAAGAGGGCTTGGGCAGATTTATGGCATGCTTGCGCCCAATCTGATTCTCTTTCTGATGATGTCGGTGTATCCGGTCATTTGGGCGCTGCGTTACATGTTTTATGAGTATGATGGCCGCTATGCCGAAAAATTTGTTGGCGCAGCCAACTTTGTGCGTCTGTTCACCCGGGACTTAAAGTTCTGGATGGCAATCAAGACCACCTTCCTATATGCAGGAGGCAAAATCCTTCTGATTGTTCCGCTGGCCTTTGCGGTAGCGGTTTTGCTCAATAACCGCAAGCGCGTATATGGTGTGATACAGGCTGCCATATTTTCCCCTACCATCATGAGCTCGGCAGTGATGGCGCTGGTGTTTTACCTGCTGTTCAACCTGTATAACGGGCAAATCAACAAATATCTGCTGGAGTCGGGGTTGATTGCGGCGCCGCTAAACTGGCTGGGCAAGGATCTGGCGATCCTCACGGTCATTCTGGTGGCTGTATGGGGCGGATTGGGCAATTATATGGTGTACTTCCTGGCCGGCTTGCAGCAGGTGCCATTGGAAATGTATGAATCGGCAGATATCGACGGCGCAGGTCCCCTTCGCAAAATGTTTTCCATTACTTTGCCCATGCTCGGCCCGGTGCTCAAGACGATCCTGATGCTGGCTATTCTGGCGGGATTTCAGGATTTTCAAAGCATTATGGTAATGACCGGCGGCGGTCCTTTTGACCGGACCAATGTCATGTTTTTGTATATTTACAATCTGTACTATCCGGCGGCCGATCTGGCGGGCACATTTGTGCCGCAGTACGGATATGGCGCCGCAGCCAGCATCGTTTGTGCAGGCATCATTGGCGCAATCACCATCGCCTATAACATTATCAGCAAAAAACTGGATGAAATCTATTGATCTGGAAAGGAGGGTGCCTGATGCGAAACAAAAAAAGAAACACGCCTGTACAGGTGATGAAGTGGATTTTTTTGTTAGTAATGATAGCGTTTACACTCTATCCGGTGATATATGCGCTGATCGGCTCATTGAAAACGAACTTTGAGCTGACAAGCGGCAAAGCCTTCTTTCCTGAGCAGTGGCATTTTTCAAACTACGCCGATGCCTTTACCAAAGGAAATTTCGGCCTGTATACCATCAACAGCATCATTGTTGCTGTAACGGTGACCCTGCTGGCGTTAGTCTCTACCTCCATGGCAGGCTATCTTCTGGCAAGGCATGATTTTCCCGGCAAAAAACTGATCATGGGCATGTATATGGCATTTTTATTTATCGCTTTGGGGTCTGTAACGCTGTTTCCCATCTATGTCCTGCTTCGCTCGCTGGGGCTGACCAATGGTCTTTTGGGCATGTCCTTGGCCATTACCGGTGGTCAGACCAGCAATGTGCTGTTGGTTATGAGCTTTACGAAAAGCATTCCAAAGGAATTGGATGAGGCCGCATATATTGATGGCTGCAGCTTCTTCCAGGTGTATTGCCGTATCATCATCCATCTGATCAAGCCGGTACTTGGTGTAGTGGCACTGTTCTCCTTCCGCCTGGCATGGAATAATTATCTGATTCCCTTGGTCATGTCCATCGGAAAGCCTGCGCTGCGTACGCTGACTGTGGGTGTGGTGCAGCTGAAGTATTCCAGCAACGCTGCCGCGGAATGGCATATTATGCTGGCCGGCGCTTCCATTGCGCTGCTGCCCGTACTCCTTGTCTATTTGCTTGCCAACAAGCAGTTCATTGCCGGCCTCACTGCCGGTGGTGTGAAAGGATAAAGGCATGCTGCAGTTCAGCCAGGATGAGATTACCCGCCTTCGAATGAAAGCGCAAGCGGATACATCGTTTGTTTATACGCTTATGCGCGACGTGGAGCCAATGAAGCAGCATTTGCTGATCCCTAAAACAGGCATCGCTACCTGGGAAGGATTTTATGCATGCCCCAAGGATTCGGTACGTCTGACCTTCCGGCTGGATCAACCTCACAGGCATCTGTGTCCCGTCTGTCAAAGGGAGTGGGAAGGCGAAATATATGACGGAGCATGGTGGCGGATTGTCAACCGTATAGCCAGCGAATCCTGTTATAAAGCTGCGCTGGTGTATCTGCTCACCGGGGATAGGGCCTATTTTTCACATGCCAAAGCAGTGCTGATGGAATACGCGCTTTATTACCCGGAATATGAGATTCATGGCGGCATTCCTTACAATAATCCGGGCAAAGCAAATGCCCAAACCTTGTGTGACGCCGTCTGGATTCGCGGGCTCATACAGGGCTATGATATCATCCAGGATACATTGGAGGAAGAAGAACGGCAGTTTATAACAGCTAATCTATTTGAAATTGCCGGTGATTTTTTTAAGCGGTACAGATCCAATCAAATTCACAATCATGAGTGCATTGCCGATGCCACTGCGGCCATGCTTGGCTTTTTGCTGGACCGCGAGGATTTGATTGCGTTTGGTGTATATGAGCAATATGGCCTCCGGTATCAATTGGAGCATGGCGTTCTGGCAGACGGATTTTGGTTTGAGGGAACTACCAGCTACCATTTTTACGCCATGGAACAGTTTACGGCATATGAGCTTTTCGCCCGGAATACACCCCATAGCTTTTTGAATGACACGCGCTTTTTGGAGATACTGCGGTTTCCCGTACATATCCTGATGCCCGGCGGAAAGGTGCCGCTGCTTAACGATATTGGCGGCGTTCAAAATCTTTTTCACGGCAAGGAAAGTATCTATGAATTGGCGCAGGCCGTGCACCACTGCGAGGAATTCCGTTTTATTCTCAGCCGCTGCTATGATGGGCGGGAACGCAACAATATATTTTCATTTATGTATGGTTGCGATGATCTGAAAAGGCTGAACCAATGGCTGCAAACACCATACCATAACAAGGAAGGCTCAGGACTGACCACCATGTATGGGCCGGAAGGCCGCTTCCTGCTTGTCAAGCACGCACCTTATGGCGGTGAGCACGATCATTATGACCGGCTTGGCATCCTGTTTGCCGCATTGGGCAAGGATGTGCTGCCGGATATGGGTACATGCCCCTACGGCGCGCCGCTGCATTATGCCTATTACAAAAATACAGGAACGCACAATACAGTCTGCCTGAATGGAAAGAACCAGCCACCGGCCAACTGCAGGGTGCATGCATACGAGCTGAAAAAGGATCATACTTTTCTGGATGTATCCGTGACATGGGATAACAATTACAAGCCGCTTGACTCCTTTACCATCGTACAGTGGGATGCAAAAGCATACGAAGGGGCAAGTATACGCCGCAGAATTCATTGGTATGGTGATTTTTTTGTGGATATCGTGGAAGTATCTTCATTCATAGAAACCGATATTGATTGCATCCTCCATGTCCGCGGGCAGCGCTTAAGGCCGCAGGGTGATGCGTTTGTACATTCGCCCTGGGGGAAAGAGCCGCCCTACTGCTATCTTACGGATGTTCAGAAAACAACCTCCAGGGTACAGCGCTGGGATTGCGGCGACGGCATCCGGTTTGATCTGCGCCTGCTGGCGCCGGACAAGGATATCGGCCTGTATGCCATGCAGGGGTTTGACAATCCTTCGGATACAATGCTGTCTTATCTGATTCAGCGGGTGCATGCCACAAAGGCAATATTCATCCAAGTCTGTGAAGCATACGGAGACAAAGGTCCCGCCATATGCGATGCACATTATGACAGCAGCCTGCACATGGTTGTCGTCCAGCGATCGGATGGGCAGATGGTTCGGATGATGGTCCTTTCTGGCGAGGAAGAGGTATCTGGAAATCGGTAAGGTAGGGGATTTCATTACAGGAACGGAAATTAGTCATATCCGGATACGAAACTGAGCAATATGCAACAGAAAATGGGATGCGCCGGAAGAAACTGAGTACGACTAAAGAATAATCCAAAAGCGGTGCGGCACGACAAGGTACCGCGCCGCTATTATTCTGAGAGGCCATCCTAAACTTTGTGTAAACCTCCAAGCTGTGATAGGATAGAAACAGCCCTAAATCACCCCTCCTAAACCAAAAGTCCATTTTGTCATCGACTTTGCCTCAGACCTTTGGTAAATTACCTTCGCTGGTTCTTTAAGCACGGAGAGATGGCCGAGCGGTTGATGGCGCTGGTCTTGAAAGTCGAAAGCAAGCCAAAAAAGCTTGATAAATCAAGCGTTCACCGATGTGTGACATCGGTGTTTTGTTGTTTTGGATGTCCTGTTGATGGCAAAGATGTCAGAAAGCCTGCCATCCGATTCGTTGTAAAATCTGATGGCAGACAATAGGCGATGACGAATTCGGATGGCAAAGGAATATATCCGCATTTGATAGTCAAGCAGAAAAACAGAGATGCTTGCCAATCAATTCATGACATATGAATTTGACTTCTACGTTCTTGACGGCATTGACGTGCACCACCCTTTGTAGGATGGTCAATGTGATAATGACGATCACGCAGCCCGCAATGGCAATACCATAGAAACCCATGCCGGAGGCGAGGCCCAGACAGGCCACATTCCACAATGAGGCGGCGGTGGTTAACCCTGCAATTTTTTTCTAGGAGATAAAAATGGTACCCGCGCCCAAAAAGCCGATACCGCTGACCACCTGGGCGCTGATGCGGCCCATGGTAACAGAAATACCGCTGTTGCCGTGCAGAAGATTCAGGCGAAGCGCGTCGGTGATCATATACGTTTCCATCACGGAGATCAGAGCCGCTCCGACGCATACAAATGACCTGCCTCCGAGAACTGGACCGGAAGCAAATTGAGTCAGTCCATGTCAAGCGAACCGTCCCACTGAACAGCAAGGCCATGGAGGCGGTCCAGCACCTGAAAAAACAGCAGGTTAAAGGGTGTTCCTATGTGTTTGTCACCCAAAGCGGGGAGCATGCTGGTTACCGGCATCTATTGACGACCATGGAGAATGCCTGTGAAGCAGCATGTGTTGAGCACCGTGGCATGCACGCAATGCGACATTCATTTGTGGTGCAGTCATACGTTCACGGCCAGTGCTGTACAGGTACCGCTATTTTATCTATTTCACTCTTTTACGGGCTGAATAGGTGACCACGACGCGCTGGATGACGATAAACAAAAGCAGCAGAATACCTGTAGCAATCTTGGCCCACCATGAGGACAGGTTTCCGCTGAATGTGATCAGCGCTGGGATGGTGGATTTGAGCATCACACCAAGCAGAGTGCCGATCATATAACCTACGCCGCCGGTCAACATCACGCCGCCGATAACCGCGGCGGAAATGACATCCAGCTCGCCGCCTGCCAGCGCCAGGTTCCAGCCAGACTTTACATATAGCACATAGGCGATTCCAGGCAGCGCAGAGCAGAGGCCATTAATACCGTAC
>JAEZLW010000195.1 GCA_023415145.1 Bacillota bacterium
GCCAGCGCCCCCATGGGCAAAAGAGACAAGGCCAGCAGCAGAACAAGGGACAAAGCAACCATCCGTTTCATTTGGGTACCCTCCTTATTTTATTTCACTTCCAGCATGTACAGCGTGCGCGGGGAAAGCGTGACATCCATGGACATCGTTTCCCCGTCCCGCAGCATGCCAAAATCCGTTTGATGGGGCTGTTCCCGGTCAAAGCCGGTAAACAGCGTGACCTGTGCGCAGCTTGTTAGTCCAAGCGTCTTGTGGTGAAGCGTAAAGGACACCTGATGGGATGGTTTGTCAACGTTGCAAAGAAACAAGGCGTAGCCGCCATCGGGGGCTTCATAGGCGGAAGCCACCACCGCGGGCACTTGTATCACTCCCTTAGCCTTGTAGGACGAATCCTTCTGGCCGTGGTTATAGTGGTACCAATCCATGTCTGCCTGCGGCAAATCCATCTCCGGCACGGTCCGCATATCGCCATATGCCCAATAGGGATTGGCCAATCCGGTTCTGGCCATGGCAAAGGCTTTCAAATAGGCAGCCCGGCTTTCATCATAGGCGCAGTGCTGGGGGTCAAAGTGGAAATAGTGCTCCTGTCCGTTATTCTCCGAGCCGTCAAGCTCCTCCATGGGGCTGTATTCATGATTGATCTCATACAGCCCGCCCCAGAGGTAAACGCGAGCGGCATTGTAGTAAAACAGCTCGCCGATTTCTTTAACCAGCTTGCCCCACCCGTCCATGCGCACCACACCGTACGGATGGTAAACGAAATCAAACAAAGGTATCATCCGAGCCAAGCCTGAACGCATTTGCTCCCGAAAGGGATATGTTTCCAGCGTGGAGCAAGGCTGACCCCAGGCACGGGCCTGGTAAAAGTCAAGCTGCGGAAGAAAAACTTCATTCATCATCTCCGTGCCCAGCGGCACGTAATGCCCGGCTTTTTGGCAAAGCGCTTCCCGGGTGCTTTCATATATTTCCTGGTAGCCTTCGGTGATTTCACGGCCGCCTCCAACCTTGTGGCCATGGTCATCCTTCAGGCAGATCTTGATCAGGTTGTTGGCGGAGATATCATAGTACATGGCATCCACATGGGCTTCATGAAGTACCTGCACATCCCGCTCCCTGTGGAATTCTTTCGTGAATTCCGTGCAGGGGCAAAGCATGTTGAACGTATATCCGTCATGGCTGTAGGATGGATTCGGATACTTTTGCAAGTTCGCTTTCAGCGTTTCCGGATCACTCTTGTCAAGCCCCACCAGAAAGTCAAACTCAAAGGGGGCAAAGTAGTCGCCGTTTTCTCGAATTGCTTCCAGGTTCTCCTTGCTGAAGCGGGTGGGCAGCCAATCTTGCATGGTGCCCGGCACGCTATTGTAGAAATTTTGCTCCCTGTTCGTCCAGTCCGGCCCCAGTACATGGAAGATGGGTGTGCCGATGTCCTGTCGGTAGCGGCGAAGCCATTTGGTTCTGTCATGCTTTGCGTTGATGCCAAAGGTGCAGGCCCCAGCTTTTTCAAGCAGCCACTCCGCCATGTTTTGTCTGGTATTGGCCGTGCCATGAGCACACCAGGATTGTTTGAGCGCCCAAGCCTTGTACATGCCGGCAGCTTCTTCCCAGCCTCTCCCTGCAGTTACGCGCACTACAAACGGATAGGTCATGGCAATGGATTTGCCGGGCCCGATATCCTCAAAACCCGTCATGTGGCTGAAAGCCATTTTGCCCCGTGCCGTATAACAGTTCAGCCACTTTTGATGGGCATGCCCATCAAGCGCTGCAAAATACAGCCCGCCCCGATGCTGCTGATAATAGGTGAAAAACTGCATGGCGGCCCCGGAAAACCCTTCCGGATAAGGCGTAAAGCGTAAAGCACCTTCCGCCGGGACATAGGCGGCGGGATTCTGCAAAAGAACGCCGGTAGCATAGGCATGGGCCAGATAACCCTCCATGCCAAAGTCACAGACATTTTCAATAACCGGATATTCCAATGCCCTAATGCATTCTCCCGGCTTGTTCTCAAGGGATGCGGTAAAGGAAAATCCATCATCGATAAGGCGGACATCAGCCATTACCGTGGCTGTTTCCATCTCCCAGCAAAGGGAAAGTCCGTCCCCCGTTTGACGATAGGTGAACGCACCGCGGCCATCCAGCATTTGCCCGCCTTTTTCCATCCGAAAAGGCGGAGGCGGTAAAATGCCTGCATCCATGTAAGTCCGGCCCCTGATGCAGTCTTCAAACTGCAAAACGGCCCCGGTATACTCATCCAAGGTAAGGGCGGCTGCGGGGCTTTTCAATGTGATCATGACTGCATCTCCTAGTGACATCGATGTCATGTTGCCAATAAGAATAAGAACCGGGCTATTACTTTTTCACACGTTATTCCATTTTGTTCCGGTGAAATTATTTCACCTTGAACATTCGGTTCATATTTCGACACACACTGTGGCATCGGTATCATATTCACATCATAACGTGACTATGCGTATCTGTCAAGCCCTGTCCGAAAATTTAACCTGTCCCCTCGCTGGACGTTCTCAGCGACAGCGCCGGCTGCAGCCGCACCGTTTGCTTTTCCTTACGGCCTTTCAGTATCCGCTCCATCAAAAGCCGGGCGGCGATGCGCCCTATCTCCTCCTGCTGCATCTGCACAGAAGAAAGCTGCGGCGTGGTGCAAACGGCCATTTCCGAATCGTCCATGCCCATCAGGGCCATATCATGGGGAACGCGTACCTTTTCCCGCTCGCATATACGCAGCGCCCCGATGGCCATCAAATCGTTGGCCACCACCAGGGCCGTGGGCGCGGCGCCGGAACGCAGTATCTCCTCCATGGCCGATTCGCCGCTTTCCCTGGAGAAGTTCCCCTCCTTGAGCAGCCGCTGGTCGATGGGCACTCCCCCCTCGTCCATGGCCTTGACAAACCCCAAAAAGCGCTCCCGCCCCGTCTGTACCGCCGTGTTGCCGCCGATGTAGGCAATGCGCTTGTGTCCCTTTTTGATAAAGTATGCACAGGCCATGCGGATTCCCTCATGCGTGTCAATGTACACGCAGTCAAACTGGTCGTTGCCCTTGGGAGACTGATAATTATTGGTCAATACCACCGGCAGGCCGCAGCCATTGACCGCGCTGATGTTGCGCTCGTTGAAGTCAAAGGAAACGAAAATCATGCCGTCGCCATACCCTTCCTGCAGGTTGCGCAGCATCTTCAGCTCGATTTCCTCCTGCCCCCTGGTGTGGCAGAGCACGGGGAAATAATTGTATTGGTCCAGCACATCGCTGGCTCCCTTGATCATGCGGAAATAAAAGGGATTGTATATATCGGGGATGCAAAACAGCACCTTGTTGGTGCGTTTGCTTTTGAGCGTTTTTGCCGCGTGGGAGGGAATGTATTGCATTCTTTGGGCCGCTTCCATGATCTTGTCATACTTTTCCTTGCTGCAATAGCCCGTTCCCCTCAGCGCCCTGGCCACCGTGGAGGGGGAAACGCCTACTTCCTGGGCAATCTCATAGATGGTTGCCATGCTACCCCTGCCTTCCCCTTTTGCCCTTCGTGAAAAACATCAAGCCTTATGGCATCGAAGCCATATGCAATCCGGGATTTCCCAGGCCATCGTCTTTATCAACTGCCGAATATTGCTTTCTCAGATAGTATCACGATTGCTTTCGGATTGCAACGGAAAACTATTGACAATCAGCACCGTTTAGCCTATTCTACAAGCATGTAAGGCGTATTGGGATTGTGGAGTGAAAGGCATGACATCGATGCCATTTAAGAAACAGCCTGAACGCGTGGATCGTTTGTGAAGGAGGAACCTCATAAATGGCAAAATCACCCTTTGTGATGAACAAACCGCAAAACCGCATGCGGGGCCATCTTCCCAAGATCGGCATCCGGGCCGTAATCGACGGGCGCCGGGGCGGCGTTCGGGAGAGCCTGGAAAATCAAACCATGGATCTGGCTAAGTCCGTGGCCAATTTGCTCACCACCACGCTGCGCCACCCTTGCGGCTTGCCTGTGGAATGCGTTCTTTCCGATACCACCATCGGCGGCGTGGCGGAAGCGGCGGACTGCGCTGACAAGTTTACGCGCGAGGGCGTAGGCCTCACCATCAGCGTAACGCCATGCTGGTGCTACGGCGCGGAAACCATCGACATGGACCCCATGATGCCCAAAGCCATCTATGGCTTTAACGGCACCGAGCGGCCCGGCGCGGTGTACCTTGCCTCCGCTCTGGCGGGGCACAGCCAGAAGGGGCTGCCCGCCTTTGGCATCTATGGCCGGGACGTGCTGGAAGCCGGGGATACCACCATCCCGGAGGATGTGAAGGAAAAGCTCTTGCGCTTTGCCAGGGCCGGGCTGGCCGTTGCTGCCATGCGGGGTAAGAGCTATCTTGGCATGGGCGGCATGTCCATGGGGATTGCCGGCTCCATCGTCAGCGCGGAGTTTTTGGAGAAATACCTGGGCATGCGCATGGAATACATTGATATGACAGAATTTGTGCGCCGCTGGGAAGAAAAAATCTATGACCCCGAGGAGTTTGAACTGGCAAAGGCCTGGGCAAAAGAATACGTAAAAATCGGCATGGATAAGAACCCTGAAAAGATTCGCCACAGCGAGGAGAAAAAATTAAAGGTCATGGAGCAATCCATCCTGATGACCATGATCGCACGCGATCTGATGCAGGGCAATGAAAAGCTCAAAAACCTGGGCTTTGCCGAGGAAGCCATGGGGCACAACGCCATCGCCAGCGGCTTTCAGGGCCAAAGGCAGTGGACCGACCACTTCCCTAACGGCGACTTTATGGAATCGCTTTTGAACACCTCCTTCGACTGGAACGGCATCCGGGAGCCCATGATCGTTGCCACAGAGAACGACCACTTGAACGGCATTTCCATGCTCTTTGGCAAATTATTAACCGGCACCGCCCAGGGCTTTGCGGATGTGCGCACCTTCTGGAGCCCGGAAGCGATCGAACGGGTCACCGGCTGGAAGCCCGACGGGCTGGCCGAAAAGGGTCTCATCCACCTGATCAACTCCGGCTCCGTCACTTTGGAAGCCGGCGGCGTTTGCAAAACGGATGGGAAGCCAGTGATCAAGCCCTGGTGGGAAATCACCGGTCAGGAAGCGGAAGACTGCATGGCCAACACCCGTTTTTGCTATGCTGATCTAGGCTACTTCAGAGGCGGCGGATATTCCACCCAGCTTCTTTCCGAAGGCAGCATGCCCGTCACCCTGTGCCGCCTGAACCTGATAGATGGCCTGGGCCCCGTGCTGCAACTGGCGGAAGGCTGGACCGTAAAGACGCCGGATCACGTGTTTGAAGCCATCAACCGCCGCACAGATCCCACCTGGCCTACCACCTTCTTTGTGCCCAGGTTAACCGGCGAAGGCGCCTTCGTAAGTGTGTATGAGGTCATGCGCCGCTGGGGAGCCAACCACGGTGCTTTCAGCTATGGGCACATCGGTGCGGACCTCATCACCCTGTGCAGCATGCTGCGCATTCCCGTCTGCATGCACAACGTTGCGGCGGAAAACATATACCGGCCCAGCATGTGGGACGCGTTTGGCACCCACGATCTGGAGAGCGCTGATTACCGCGCCTGCGAAAGCCTGGGGCCGGTGTACGGAAAATAAGACGGTAAAAAACAATGAACAAGTACACCATCGGTCTGGACTTTGGAACATTATCCTGCCGCGGGATCATCGCGGCTGTGGCGGACGGCGAGCAAATCGCCTCCGCCCAATTTGTGTATCCCCACGGGATTATGGATACCGCCCTCCCCTGTGGCAAGGTTTTGCCTCCCGGCTTTATGCTGCAGCATCCGCAGGATTATTTGGATGCGCTGCATGTCATCCTGCCCGGACTGATGAAATCAAGCGGCATCGCCAAAGAGCAGATCATCGGCATAGGCGTCGATTTTACCTCCTGCACCATGCTGCCGGTAAAGGCGGACGGCACGCCCCTGTGCTTTTTACCGGAATATGAAAAGGAGCCTCATGCCTGGGTGAAGCTTTGGAAGCATCACGCAGCGCAGAGCCAGGCGGACAGGATCACGGCCATCGCTGTGGAAAGGGGTGAGCCATTCTTGCGCCGCTGCGGCGGGAAGGTATCAGCGCAGAACGCCTTTCCCAAGCTTATGGAGGTTTTGGAAAAAGCACCGTCCGTCTATGATGCCATGGACCTGTGGGTGGAAGCAGCGGACTGGATCGTGTGGAAGCTGACAGGCAGGTTGTCCCGCAGCGCATGCTGCCTTTCGTACAAAGCTTTTTATGATCTGCGGGATGGATTTCCCAATGAAGATTTCTTCACTGCCCTGTCTCAAAAGTTTTCAGGCATGCTGGAAACAAAAATGGCCGGTCCCGTGGCCCCTGTTGCCGGAAAGGCCGGAGAGATCACAGCGGAATTGGCACCTTTATTAGGGCTTTCCTCCGGTACGACGGTCAGCACGCCCATGGTGGACGGGCACGCCTGCTTCCCGGCAGCAGGCATCACAGGACCCGGCGCCATGCTGGGCATCCTGGGCACATCCGCCGCGTATTTAATGCTTTCCCCGTCGAAAGAGCCAATTCCTGGCTTGTGCGGTACGGTGGACAGCGGGCTTGTGCCGGGCTTTTGGGGCCTGGAAGCCGGGCTCAACTGCATGGGCGACCATTTTGCCTGGGCTGCGGAAAATGTAAGCCCGCCCGATTATACACAGGAAGCCCGGGAAAGAAACATCAGCCTGCATCACCTGCTTACGGAAAAAGCACGGCATTTGAAGCCCGGGCAAAGCGGCCTCATCGCCCTGGATTGGTGGAACGGCAACCGCTCCCTCCTGATGGATGCGAACCTATCCGGCCTTTTGATCGGCATGACGCTGGCTACACGGCCGGAAGAAATCTACCGCGCGCTGCTGGAAGCTACCGCCTATGCCACGCGGCTCATTGTGGAACACTTTCAAGCCCACGGCCTACCCGTTACGGAATTCCGCTTCACCGGCGGCATCAGCAGGAAAAATCCCCTTTTGATGCAGATTTTTGCCGATGTATTGAAGATGAAAGTGACGGTGCTTCATACGGAGCAGGGTTCTGCGCTGGGCAGCGCGATCTATGCTGCCGCCGCGGCAGGCGTTAAGTACGGCGGTTACCGGGATGTTATGCAGGCCATTTGCCATATGTCCAGCCCCGTTCAGCAGGAATACCGCCCAATCTTCGAGAATAGCTGCATGTATGACAGGCTCTATGCAGAATACAAAGCGCTGCATGATACCTTTGGCCTTCACAGTCCCATGATGAAGCGGCTTCACCTTATCCGCCGGGAAGCGGCACAAAGCCGGGCTACCAGCAATAATGAAGGAGTTATCAAGTGAGGAAAGTTGTTGTTATTGTAGGCGCGGGCATGATGGGTTCGGCATTAAGCTTACCGGCCTTTGACAATGGGCATGAAGTGCGCATCGTCGGTTCACACCTGGACAGGGAAATCATCGACCACGCAAGGCAGCATCATTATCACCTGACCATGAAGCGAAAACTGCCGGAAGGAATTGCCTATTATCATATCGAGGATCTTGATAAGGCGCTTCACGGGGCTGATCTATTGATTGGCGGCGTTTCAAGCTTTGGAGTGGACTGGTTTGCAGAGTATGTACTGCCCCTTGTTCCCGATTCGCTTCCCGTGCTGTCCGTGACCAAAGGACTGCAAAATTTTCCCGATGGGAAGCTTATCCCCTTCCCCCATCTGCTGAAAGAACGTACAGGCGGCAGATTGTCACTAAACGCCATCGGCGGCCCCTGTACCAGCTATGAGCTGGCGGACCGCCGGCACTCCCACGTGGCGTTCTGCGGGGAGAACATTGAAATCCTCCGGCGGTTGAAGTCCATTCTTCAGACGGATTATTACCACATCAGCCTTTCCACCGACGTGATGGGCGTGGAATGCGCCGTGGCCATGAAAAACGCCTATGCCTTGGGCGTATCCCTGGCCATCGGTATGGTGGAACGTACGGACGGCATCGGTTGTACGGAAGCTTACAACCCCCAGGCAGCATTGTTTTTACAGAGCGTGAAGGAAATGGGGCAAATGATTGCGTTGGTGGGTGGCGGACCGGAGAACATCGTCTATGCTGCCGGAGACCTGTACGTCACCATCTTCGGAGGCCGCACCAGGGCCCTTGGCATCCGCCTGGGCCGGGGCATGCGCTTAAACGATGCGCTGAAAGAACTTTCCGGCGTCACGCTGGAGTCGGTGGTCATCGCCAGGCGCACGATAGCGGCCATGGCTGTATGGGTGGAAACTGGCAAGGCGCGGCGGGAAGACTTCCCCTTGCTTCACCACATCGCCGGGCTTTTAAATGACGAAGAACCAAAGCCCCTCAATTGGACAGCCTTTGAAACGGAACGCTGCTAGTGTCCTTTTAGCTATAGAAATTGCACTTGCCATTCTCTTCTACTCCTTCCGTCACCTGCGTGTGGCAGAAATGGGCGAAGTGGAGGAAATGGGCGAAACAGAGCAATGGGAGTGATAGCGAACCATTGCGACAAATGAGCCCATCGGAGGCACGGCGAAGCCGTGACGGAAGGAGCAAATGGGTTGCTTGCATAATTACTGTAGTTGAAATTCCACTAGCAGCGTTAACGATAAACAAAAGCAGGAGGGATTTTCATGAACATTCCCCAAGTGAAGCTTGGCGTAGTTGCCGTCAGCCGCGACTGTTTTCCCATTGATCTGTCAAGGCGCCGCCGCGGTGCTTTGGTAGAGGCTGTCAAAAAGGCCGGCGGTGAGATCACCGAGATTTCCACCATTATCGAAAACGAACTGGATGCTATGGCGGCCCTCAAGGAACTCAAGGATACTGGCTGCAATGCTCTGCTTACGTACCTTGGCAATTTCGGGCCGGAAGGGCCGGAAACGCTTCTGGCACAAAAGTTTGACGGCCCTGTCATGTTCGCTGCCGCTGCCGAGGAGAGCATCGACACGCTGGCTTCCGACCGTGGCGACGCCTACTGCGGCATGCTCAACGCCAGCTACAACCTGGGGCTTCGGGGTGTAAAGGCGTATATCCCGGAATACCCTGTGGGCACCGCCCGCGAAATCGCCGCCAAAGCGGTAGAATTCGTGCCCATCGCTAGAATCCTGCTGGGGCTGAAAGGCCTCAAGATCATCACCTTTGGCCCGCGCCCCTTCGATTTTCTGGCCTGCAACGCCCCCATCAAAGCGCTGTTTGACATGGGCATCAACGTGCAGGAAAACAGCGAGCTGGACCTGTACGCCGCCTATCACGCCCATATGGACGACAAGCGCATTCCGGAAGTTGTGGCGGACATGGCCAAAGAGTTGGGCACCGGCAATAAAATGCCCGGCGTTCTTCCGAGGCTTGCCCAATATGAACTGACACTTCTGGATTGGGTGGAAAAGAACAAGGGTGCCGCCAAATACGTGGTCATGGCCAACAAATGCTGGCCTGCCTTCCAGACGCAAATGGGCTTTGTGCCCTGCTACGTCAACAGCCGCTTCTCCAGCCGCCTGATGCCCATCTCCTGTGAGGTGGATATCTACGGCGCGCTTTCTGAATACCTCATCGCCTGCGCCACTGAGATTCCGCCGACACTGCTGGACATCAACAACACCGTGCCCCAGGACCTTTTTGACAGCGAGATCAAGGGCAAATTTGACTATAAGCTGTGTGATACCTTTATGGGCTTCCACTGCGGCAATACGCCACTGTGCCACTTAAACGGGGGCGAAATGAAGTACCAGCTCATCATGAAGCGCGCTCTGGAACCGGACGGCGAGCCGGACATCACCAGGGGCACCCTGGAAGGCGATTTAAAGCCAGGCGGCATCACCTTCTTCCGCCTGCAAAGCGCGGCAGATACCTCCCTGCACGCTTACGTAGCTCATGGTGAAATTCTGCCTGTTGCAACCCGCAGCTTTGGCGGCATCGGCATCTTCGCCATTCCCGAAATGGCCCGATTCTACCGCCATGTGCTCATCGAAAAGCGGTACCCCCACCACGGTGCCGTAGCCTTCGGCAAAACCGGTAAGGTGCTGTTTGAAGCCTTGAAGCTGCTGGGCGTCGGGGACATCGACTTCAACCAACCTAAAGGCATGCTGTACAAGACGGAGAATCCGTTCGCTTAAGGTTACGCGGTGAATAGCGGGCAGGGTGCGTTTTGAAAAAATCCCCCTTCCCGCCCCCATCCCCAAAAACTTTATATCCTATAGATGGCTCGATCTCGAATTAGATATACGGCGACAGGCTTTTGCCCATCGCCGTTTTGTATTATACAATGCTCATCAATGAAAAGCGTATACGGCTTCTCCAGAAAAATTTTCCTTCTGATTGGATAAAAAATGGAAACCACTTCGTTTCATGAATGTTCCTGAAATGTGTTCAAGTAAAAAAGGGGGCGGTATGAATGAGGAAGCACTTTAGGGCTGCATTGTTGGTGGCGTTGCTGTTGGCGGTTTGGGCGGCAGCCCTGCCTGCGGCAGCGGGTGATTACGAGGTGGCGGTAATCAACAATTTAAGCTCAAGCCATTCCCTGGATCTGTGTACCGCACCGAAGAAAAATGCAGGATCGCTTGGGCAGTATTACAATGGTGTGATCGTGGTCGTAAAGGATAAAAGCAGCACAGACTGGTGGAAAGTGGAGGTTCATGGCCGCAAGGGCTATATGGAATCACGATTCCTTACACCATGCGGCCTGCAAAGCGGCTATGACTATACAGTCATCAATAGCGTTGACAGTGCAAAGCCCAAAGCTGTGATTGCAGGACAGCGTCCTCAAGATGGTCTGCACCTGAGGGACCGGCCATCGGCCAATGGCAACTCCAGGGGAAAATTCTACAATGGCACATCGGTAGAAATCTTGGGTGTTATCAATGATGGAGCCTGGTACCACGTTTATCTGCCCGAAACAAAGCAATGGGGCTTCCTGCTTGCCAAGTATGTGCGGATAGATGGTGATACTGGTTCGGAAAACAACGGCGTGACACCTGAGCCTGTACAGACCGGTGTCTATGCAGTGATTAATAACCCCATTGCTTCAAACCGTTTGAATCTGCGATCCAAAGCCTCAAATGCATCAGAATCCTTGGGCAAATTTCACAACGGTACGACTGTAGAGATTTTAGGTAATGGCATTACCTGGTGCAAGGTGAAGGTGGATGGGAAGAATGGCTATATGCTATCCAAATACCTGCTTATGGATAGTGCAGTAAAGCTGTTGGTAACCTTGGATGCAGGAAGAACAATCAACGATGAAGGGGCATCCTCCTACCAGCCTCTGTATAGCGCTCCGTCTTCCAATGCCTCCGTTATCCATGTGCCTGATCACGAAGGCAACAATGCGCTGTTGATCCTTGGCAAGGCAGGTACGTGGTATTATGTGGAGATCAATGGGGTGAAGGGTTATTATCCCGTCAACCGGGTCACACCTGGAGTCAGAAACCCCGGCATGAAGAATGTCGCGGTGGTTACAAGCCCCAATCTTAAAGACCGCCTGAACCTGCGTGCTTCGGCGTCTGAGAAATCCCGATCACTGGGAAAATTTTATTCCGGTACCCAGGTTGAGGTACTGGATTACAATTCCACTGATGCCTCCGTCAGAGAGAAAACCTGGTATAAGGTTCGTGTCAACGGACAGGTAGGCTATATGCAGGCCAAATACCTGCTGGATATTCAGTTGGGAGAACCGGCTACCTGGTAAAATATTTCATTTAAAACACAAAGAGGGCTGCCTCAAAGCGGTCATACGCAAAGAGGCAGCCCTTTTCACTACTCCTGTATCCCCGGAATCTTCGGCAGGGAATCAAACCCCGGCTTCAAATCCTCATCGGTGGGAATATAGTCGTTCATTCTTCCCTCGTTGTAAGCGGCATAGGCGGTCATGTCAAAGTACCCCGTGCCCGTCAGGCCAAACAATATGGTCTTGCTCTCCCCGGCCTCCCGGCAGCGGATGGCCTCATCGATAGCAGTTCGGATGGCGTGGGCCGATTCAGGTGCGGGCAGAATGGTTTCATGCCTGGCGAAGAACACGGCGGCATCAAAGACTTTGGTCTGCTCCACCGCCCGCGCCTCATCCAGATACCCGTCGTGAAATAGCTTCGAAAGGATGGGCGCCATGCCGTGGTACCTAAGGCCCCCGGCGTGGTTGGGCGAGGGCATGAATCCGCTGCCCAAGGTGTACATCTTGGCCAGGGGCGTAATCTTGCCCGTATCGCAAAAGTCGTAGGCGTACTTGCCCCTGGTCATGGAGGGGCAGGAGGCCGGTTCCACGGCGATAAAATGCGGATTTGCTTTGCCCAGAATCTTGTCCTGCATGAAGGGCGCCATCAGCCCGCCCATGTTGGAGCCGCCCCCGGCGCAGCCGATGATGATGTCGGGATATTCATCCAGGATCTCCATGGCCTTTTTCGCTTCCAGGCCGATGATGGACTGATGCAGCAGCACCTGGTTCAAAACCGACCCCAGCACATAACGGTAGCCCTCCTGGGTCACCGCTGTCTCAATGGCTTCCGAAATGGCGCAGCCCAGGCTCCCGCTGCTGTCGGGATTCTGCGAAAGCATGGCCCGGCCCACATTCGTCACATCGCTGGGGCTGGGGATGACCCTCGCGCCGAAGGTTTCCATCACGTTCTTGCGGTAGGGCTTTTGCTGGTAGGAGACCTTGACCATATACACCGTCAGGGGAAGGCCAAAATAGGAGGCCGCCTCCGCCATGGCCGTGCCCCACTGGCCCGCGCCGGTTTCAGTGGTGAGGCCTTTCAGGCCTTGCTTTTTGGCATAGTACACCTGCGCCAGGGCGGAATTCAATTTGTGGCTGCCGGAGGTATTGTTGCCCTCGTATTTGTAGTAGATCTTGGTCGGTGTGTTCAGCGCTTTTTCCAGGTTATAGGCCCGAATCAGGGGCGACGGACGGTAGATGCGGTAAATATCAATAAGTTCATCAGGGATGTCTACAAACCTTGTGGTACTGTCCATTTCCTGTCTGGCCAGTTCCTCGCAAAAAACGGGATACAGTTCTTCCACCTTTACAGGCTGCATGGTGCCGGGGTTGATATAAGGGGCGGGCTGCTCCTTCATGTCGGCGCGCAGGTTGTACCATTGCCTGGGCATCTGCTCCTCGGTGAGGTAAAGCCGGTAGGGAATCTTTTTCATGTTGCCTTCTCCTTTTCTTTATTCTCCGCGCAGCCGGTATCCGGCTGCGGTTGTGCGCGATACGAGCTTTTGAAAAAAACCATAAAAAAATGCTCCTGTCCCCTGTAAGGGACAAGAGCATGAACTCCTGCGGTACCACCCAAATTGGCTATGCGCCCACTCATTCCATATACACATGATATATGCTCCCTTGGTAACGGGTGGAGTTCCCGTCAGGTACTACTCGTTTCCTTTCGCCCTGCCCTCATAAGTCCATTCGGCACAGCTTCCTTTGCCGCAATTCCACCGCCTGCGGCTCTCTTGAAAAGGTCATCCGTGCGTACTCGTCTTACTCAACGGTTTATATGCTGTTGCACGCATTATACGCGCAGTATTCTGCTTTGTCAAGCATGTTTTTTCAAGCATTTTCCAAAGTGCTTTACTCTACGATTCCCGGCATGCCGCCCCGGCCCATAGGCGCGCGGCGCTGGAATTTCGTTGAAAGCTCCACACGGCCATGCTTGCCGCTGCTTTTTTCAAAGGCGGTCAGTATCTCCAATACATGCAGCGTCTGATGATAATCGGCCCTGAATGGGCGGCCGCTTAACAGGGCGTTCGCCATATCCGCCAGGCCCAGAGCACGGCTGTTCTCCTTGTAGTCATACAGGAGGGGAACTTCCTTCACCGTCTTGTCCTCCGGCGTATACAAGGATATGGGCCCGCCAAAGTAATTGGGATCGGGCGCGAACAGCGTACCGCGGGTGCCGTAAATCTCCAGCCGTGCCTGGCTGGGATAGTACGCGTCAAAGGTGGTGAAGATGGTGCCCACGGCTCCGTTATCAAACTCCATCATGCCGGTAACATAGGTAGGCACATCCACATCAATGATCTGACCGCGCTTTGGGGAGCTGGTCACAAGCCTTTGAGGGAAGGTGGCCTTGGTCACGCCGGTCACGGCCTTCACGCCGCCCACAAGGTTTACAAGCGCCGTCACGTAATACGGCCCCATGTCCATCATGGGCCCGCCGCCCTGCTTGTAGTAAAACTCCGGGTCCGGATGCCAGCTTTCATGGCCACGGCAGATCATGAACGCCGCCGCGCCTACCACATCGCCGATGACGCCGTCATCGATCAGCCTGCGGCAAGTTTGCAGCCCGGCACCCAAAAAGGTATCTGGTGCGCCGCCTAGCAGAAGTCCTTTTTCCTGGGCCAGCTTCACCAGCGTTTGCCCTTCCGCAAAATCCGCACCCAGGGGCTTTTCGCTGTACACATGCTTCCCGGCTTCAAGCGCCGCCTTGGTCACCTCAAAGTGTTCGTTGGGACGGGTAAGGTTCAAAACGATTTGCACGTCCTCATCGGCAAAGGCGTCATGCATCGTCTCGTACAGCTTGGGCACATTGTACTCCGCCTGCGCCTTTTCGGCCCGCTCCCGTATTAGGTCGCATACGCCGTAAAGCTCCAGCTCGTGAAACGTCTCGGTGATGTTTTTCAGGTAAATACCACTGATGGCGCCAACGCCGATCATCGCTACTTTGACAGCCATACCGCTTACCTCCTATAACCCCAGCACATTGTGAATATACTGCCTGGAAACCATGGCCGCGTGGTAGTTGCATACAGGGGGATTGTCCAGCTCCACGCAGAGCACGCCGTCATAACCGCCCTTTTGCAGCTCCTTCACCACGCCCTTGAAGTCCACCGTGCCCATGCCCAGGGGCAAAAAGCGCGCCATGGGCCGATCGGCAAAGGCCCCGGCGGCATCCGGGTCCACATCCTTCAAATGCATATAGGCGATACGGTGCACAAAACGCTTTACAGCCTCCACCGCGTTCATATGCGCGATGGTGGTATGAGCCGTATCCAGGCACAGGCTTACATATTCGTGATTCGTCATGGACAGGAACAAGTCGATCTGCTCCTCCGAGAAAATGGCCGTTTGCGCATGGGGATGGAAGCAGGCCACCAAGCCGTTATCCCTGCACAATTTGCCGATGCGGTTGGAAAGCTGCGCATACGCCGCAATCTTTTCCCTGTCGGTGGGCCGCTCACTGGGCGCGTCATGCCACATGGTGCCCTGCAGGTTCATGAAGGTTGCGCCGATTTTTTTCATGAAATCAACATAGGCCACCGCATTTTCATAGTCCTTTTCCGGATCATCGGAATAATGCAGGTACAGGTTGGCCATTTCCAGGCCATACTTGTCCAGCAGCGCCTTCACCGCCGAAGCGTCGTTATCAAAATACTTGGTGATGAAGGCAAAGTTTTCCACGGCCTGGTAGCCCAAATCGGCCGCTTCTTTCAAGGATTGTTCAAATTCATACTGATAGTTGTCTTTGTGATGGATCAGCCAGGTCCAGCCCGTATACGCGATTTTCATGGCAATGCCCCGCTTTCACAAATATTGTATTATCTTGTCCAGTACCACTGACGGTATCATATCATATACATACAGGATGAGTAAGCCAAAACGCATAAAGTCATTGTCAAAAGTAGTATACTTTCGCTTGCCACTGCACGAGCACCCATGATATGATTGATACAACAGGGGCGGAAGGAAAGGAAGTACGAATAATTAATGAGCAGCAATGCTTTTTATGAGGTAAACCGCCAGGCACTACGTGTATATTACGGGCAGAATCTGACGTTTTATCCGCATTTCCATTCAAGCCTGGAGCTGTTTTACAGCCTCGAGGGACAGACAAAAGTTGCGGTAGAAGACAAAGAAAAACTGCTTGGCCCAGGCGATGCTGCCGTTGTATGGCCAAACCATGTTCACAGCTATACGGCCGTAACCGCAACCCGATATTGCATTGGGATCATTGATCTGTCGCTGATGCATGAATACGCGCCTCTGATCACAAAGCACCATTGTCTGGACCCATTTTTGGATGGCGGGGATGTACACCCGGACATCCTCCATTGCCTGGATACCCTGGTAAAGTCTGTTCAGATGAGTGAGTTTCTTAAAAAGGCTTATCTCGGCGTTATCATTGGACGTCTGATGGAAAAACTGTCCCTTTCAGAACGCAGGCAGCCGATGATCCATGATTCACTGAGGGATTTGATGAACTATATCGATACGCACATTACGCAGCCAATTTCCCTGGACCTGCTTGCCAAAGAGCTTTATCTGAACAAATACTATATCTCCAAGCTTTTCTCCCAGCGCATCGGCTGCAATCTGCATACCTATGTGAATGCCATCCGTATTGACAGGGCATGTTCCATGCTTTCGAATCCTGATGCTACCATACCAATGATTTTGGAAGCCTGCGGTTTTGAAAGCGAGCGGACGTTTTATCGGGTGTTCATGGCGCGGCATGGAATGACGCCCAAAGCATATAAGGAGCAGGCCGCACATGTCAATCACCGCACAGCGCCTTAAGGCAAGGGATAAAACAAATTCAAAAAACAAGGGACAACCATCCGATGATTTGTCCCTTGTTTTCGCAAAGCATATTGTCAGCCCTTTTAGCCGATATCGATACCGGGGTAATAGCAGGTCGTGCGAATGAATTTCGCCCCAAAGCTTTTTGCCAGTGCACACTGGGCAGCGCTGCGGCGCAATACCAGCGCTTCCACCTGGGTAACGCCTTCGTCCCGAAGCATATGCATCGCCCTGGTGAGGAGCGCTTTGCCCAGCCCCGCCCTTCTATAGGTAGAACGGATATACAAGGCCGCCAGCGTAGCCCTGTCCCCGGTTCCGGAAAGCATCACTTCGCCCATGGGCTCATTGTTGCGGTAAATACCCAACGCCAGAAAATGCGGCCGCTGCATGCACTGGCCCAGCGCGTTCAGATCCAGGGGGGCAATGCGGCACGTATTCATGCGGTTCAGCATGGCCTGCTGCTCAAACTCGCTCCTAAGCGGAACATTGGCAAAAGTAACACCCATGGGGTTGCTGTCCCCGCCCTCGGGAATGGGGAAGCGCACCAGGTCCTCCGCGTCGTCCAATAAAAACCCGTTGCCAAGAAAAAATTCCATGCCCCTGGCATCTTCCGCCGAAAGCTGCGTATAAAGCCTTGTTGGAATGTGAGGGTTTTGGGCCTTCAGTTGACTGACCCGGGCCAACAACGCACCCAAAAGCATATACTGGCAGGATGGCGGCGCTTCCAACTGCATATAAAGGTGCATAGGCCGCTGCGGGAACATATCCGGCTGATAAAAAGGCATCACATAGCCTGTGCCCTGCTGGATATCCATGTCATCCATTACGAAAAACACGTTCTCCGGCGGCAGGCCTTGATATATACCCAACGGATGATATACGCGCATCGCGTCCATCCTTTCAAACTTCTGCGTTTTTCGCGGCCCAAGGCGCGCAGTACGTTTTATTGTACCCCAGCTTGGGGAAATCTGCAAGCAAAAATCGGATTTTGCGCAGGTCCTGGCACATACAAAGTGTGCCTTTTTTGAAGAGGCCATTTTTCTTTTACTTTCAACAGGCATTATGGTACAATATCTGAGGTATGTAAAAGGATAATCCCCAATTTTTCCCTCAAAAGGAGTTATGTCAATGCCCGCAACCGTCGGCGTGGTCTCCCTTGGCTGCACGAAAAACCGGGTGGATACCGAGCAAATGCTGGGCATCCTCCGTCAAAATGGCTATCAAATTATTCCCGATGCGAAAAGTGCCGAGATTCTTATCGTCAACACCTGCGGCTTTATCGAATCGGCAAAAACGGAATCCATCGACACCATTTTGGAAATGGCCGAGTATAAAAAAACCGGTGCCTGCCGTTTGCTGGTCGTCACCGGCTGCCTGGCCCAGCGGTATTCCGACGCGCTGATAAACGACATGCCTGAAATAGACCTTATCCTTGGCGTCAACCAATATGGGCGGCTGGTATCGGCCATTGAAGGCGCTCTTACCGGCAATCGCAGCGCTTATTGCGCACCTTCTGAAACCTTTCTGGAGGCCGGGCGGGTGCTGACAACGCCCACATATTCCGCCTACATCCGCATCGGCGACGGCTGCGACAACCGCTGCGCCTTTTGCGCCATTCCCCTGATCAGGGGCCGCTACCGCTCCAGGCCTATGGAAAGCATTTTAAGCGAAGTGGAAAGCCTTGCCCGCCAGGGTGTCCGTGAGCACGTTCTGGTGGCCCAGGATACCACCCGCTACGGCACCGACTGGCAAAAGACATCCCTGCTGCCGGAGCTTATGCAAAAGGCCGCCCAAATCGATGGCGTGGATTGGCTAAGGGTTTTATATTGCTATCCGGATGAAGCGGATATTGCGCTGCTTAACACCATGGCGAATACGTCCAATATCTGCAAGTATCTTGATCTGCCCATACAGCATATCGATGATAAAATATTACGCCGCATGCGCAGGCGCGGCGACCCCAAACACATCCGAGCATTGCTTACGGCTGCCCGAGAGCGGGGTTTTGCACTGCGCACCTCCATCATCGTAGGGTTTCCCGGCGAAACAGAGGATGATTTCACCCGCCTTTGTGCCTTTTTGCAGGAGATTCGGTTTGACCGCCTGGGTGCTTTCGCCTTCTCCCCCGAGGAGGGAACGCCGGCATTGGATATGGAGGATCAGGTTCCTCCGGACATACGGGAAGAGCGGCTGGACAAGCTGATGAAGCTGCAGGCCTCCATTTCCCAAAGCCGCAATCAGCTTCGGGTGGGCCAAACAGCAAAGGTTCTCGTCACCGGCGACCGGGGGAACGGCTTGTACGCCGGCCGCTCGGAATGGGAAGCCCCTGAGATCGATGGGGAAATTCTGTTTACTTCACCTATGCCCCTGACATTGGGGACTTTTTGTGATGTCCATATCATAAAGGCCAAAACCTACGACCTGATGGGAGAAAAAGCATGAACCTGCCCAATCGCCTGTCCCTTTTGCGCATTGTGCTGATCCCAGTATTTTTGGGGCTGAAGTACGTTGGAACGACGATTTTTGACGTACTGGCCCTTGTTGTCTTCCTCTTTGCCTCCTTTACCGATTTTCTGGACGGGCACATCGCCCGCTCCCGGAACCTGGTGACTGATTTTGGCAAGTTTGTTGACCCGGTGGCCGACAAGCTGCTGGTGCTCAGTGCTTTGATCCTGCTTACCGCCCAGGGTCAAATTTCCGCCTGGATGGTCATCATCGTGCTGGCCCGTGAGCTTGCGGTGGATGGGTTGCGCATGGTAGCTGCGTTGAAGGGCCGCGTTATTGCCGCAGGAAAGCTGGGCAAAATCAAAACTGTATCCCAGATGGCCGTCATCTCCCTTGCGATTGTCGGCAACTGGCCCTTCGGGCCATTTCCCATGAAAGATATTCTCTCTTATGTCATGGTGGCCTTCACCCTCTGGTCAGGAGTTGATTATTTCATCAAAAACCGGTCTGTGCTGTCAGCAAAGGAGGAGCAGAAATGATTGCCGAGATTCTTTGCGTAGGCACGGAGCTTTTGATGGGTCAAATTGTGAACACCAATGCACAGTTTTTGAGCAGGCGCTTGAGCGAGTTGGGCGTAAGCTGCTATCACCAGACCACCGTAGGTGACAATGACTTAAGATTGCAGGCAGCATACAGGCTGGCATTAAGCCGTGCGGATGTGGTAATCACTTCCGGCGGGCTCGGACCCACGGTGGACGACATCACAAAGCGTTCTGCCGCAAAGGTACTTCAAAAGCCCCTGGTTCTTCGCCCCGAGGCAGAGGAAATGGTTCGGGCACGCTTCGCCCTTTTATGCCGCCCCATGGCGGAAAACAACCTTTCCCAGGCCATGTTCACCCCCGATACCACCGTACTTTTTAACCCCAACGGCACAGCGCCCGGAGCCCTTGTACCCGCTGGCGACGGTAAGGTGATCTTTCACCTGCCCGGTCCGCCCATCGAGCTGGAACCGATGTTTGACCTGCACATAGCCCCATGGCTCGAAAAACATAGCCATGTATGCTTTGAAAGCCGCTACATCCGCATCTTCGGCATGGGCGAAAGCGATGTGGACGCGAGGCTTTCCGATCTGGAAGAAATGGGAAACCCCACCCTTTCGCCCTATTGCTCCCTGGGCGAGGTACAGCTCCGGGCCACTGCCGCAGCCGCAACGAAAGATGAGGCCTTGGCGTTATTGCTGCCCAGGGTCAACGAGGTCAAAGCCCGCCTGGGTGATGTGGTGTATTCCGTAGACCCTGACAATAGAGGCTCCCTGGCCGCTGCAGCCATGGCTGTGCTTCAAGAAAAAGGCCTCACCATCGCCGTGGCCGAGAGCCTGACCGGCGGCATGATCTGTGAAGCACTGACGAACATCCCCGGCGCGTCGAACGTACTTCTGGGCGGATTCGTCACCTATACGGAGCAAATGAAGATGGGAATGCTGAATGTTTCGGAGGAAATCCTTACAACCCACGGTGCTGTCAGCGAAGAATGTGCCAGGGCTATGGCGGAAAATGCCAGGAAAATCGCCGGCAGTGACCTTTGTGTATCGGCCACGGGTTTTGCAGGGCCGGACGGCGGTACCTTCGAAGCGCCGGTGGGAACCGTGTTTATTGGGCTGGCAACCAAAGAAGGCGTGACCGTAACAAAGCTCCGCATGATGGGCAGCCGCTACCGCATCCGTACAATGTCCACCCTGCACGCTCTTAATGCCCTGCGCCTTGCCGCGGTGGCATCACATGGTATCAGGCATTCATAAGAAAGGCGGGATCACTCCATGGCAAAAAAGGAAGCGCTGGAAAAGAAAGAGAAAACAACCGTGGCCGTTCATCAGGAGGAAAAGCTGCGTGCCCTGGAATCCGCACTAAGCGCGCTGGACAAGCAGTTTGGCAAAGGCTCCGTTATGAAGCTGGGTGATACCGCCCGCAGCGGCGGCATTGCCGTAATCCCCACCGGCTGCCTGGATCTGGACATGGCGCTGGGTGTGGGGGGCCTGCCCCGCGGGCGTGTGGTGGAAATCTTCGGGCCGGAGTCCTCTGGTAAAACCACCGTAGCATTGCATGTGGTTGCTGAGGCGCAGCGTCAGGGCGGCATTGCCGCTTTTGTGGACGCGGAGCATGCCCTGGACCCCGCTTATGCCAAAAAGCTAGGCGTGAATATTGATGAGCTGTACATTTCCCAGCCGGATACCGGCGAGCAGGCGCTGGAAATTGCAGAAGCGCTGGTTCGCTCCGGCGCCATCGACGTGGTGGTGATCGATTCCGTGGCTGCGCTGGTGCCTAAGGCTGAAATCGACGGTGAAATGGGCGACAGTTTTGTGGGCTTGCAGGCCAGGCTCATGAGCCAGGCGCTGCGCAAGCTGGCAGGCGTGATCTCCAAAACCAACGCCGTCACCATTTTCATCAACCAGCTTCGGGAAAAGGTTGGCGTCATGTACGGCAATCCGGAGACGACACCGGGTGGCAGAGCGCTGAAGTTCTATGCCAGTGTTCGGCTGGACGTACGCAAAGGTGAGCAGCTGAAGACCGGTGCCGAAGTCATAGGCAACCGCACCAAGGTGAAGGTGGTCAAGAACAAGGTAGCCCCGCCCTTCCGCGTATGCGAGTTTGACATCATCTATGGCCAGGGCATCAGCAGGGAAGGCTCACTGCTTGATATGGCCGTGGCGCGGGATATCATACACAAAAGCGGCGCGTGGTTCAGTTACAACGATCAGCGCATCGGCCAGGGCCGGGAAAGCGCCAAGCAATACCTAAAGGACAATGCGGAGATCGCCCGTGAGATCGAAGCCATGATCCGCAAGGAAATGCTCAGCACATCCACAGCAGCCACAGCGGAAGTATCGGACGATGATGATCCCGCACTGCTTGACGAGGAATAATTAATCGAGAAAATGACGGTGTCATTTTCTCGATTTCGCACTTTTCACCTGCAGCCTGACGCATTGTCCTGCGCTATGCTTGGACAATGCTGGCTGCGGTCGGTGAAAAGTGTAAGGAAAGCTTGCTACGCAAGCGCCCCGCGCGCCCGGCAAAGCCGGGCGACACGATTACAAATGAAGGGGTTCCACCCCTTCAATGCATCCCTATAAATTTGTCTGAATTTTATCTATACACTGGGCGGCAGTTATTTTAACTACCGTTTTTCAATTTTTCCACTCTGGGGAGCAACGAGGGGGCCGCAGCCTCCTCGTTTATAATCATCTCGACCGGCTTCGCCGGTCGGGCGGGTCGCTTGCGGAGCAAGCATTCCTTACGCTTTTTGCTGACCGCAGCCGCACTGACCTAGCGAAGCAAAGAACAGTGCGGCTGCAAGCAAAAAGCGCAATGCCGAGAAAACGAATCTTCGTTTTCTCGGCAGCACCATCAGTAGCTTACATCCGCCATCTTGATATAGGCAATGGCCTCCCCATAACGGATCACATACCAGTCGCCTTCCGATCCCAATATTTCCACTGATGCGCCAATATTCAGCGTCTTCACAGAGGTCCAGTTGGTACCGGGGCCGGTGCGTGTGGTGGTCCTTTTCGTTACGGTTCCTGTGGTGGGTACGATGAAATCCCAGCTTTCAAGATCCTCATCCAGCCACACCTTGGCAGATTTGGGAATCGCGGCTGCTGCTTCCCGGAGGCTTACCACCCAATACTTATCCAATTGTGCGATCACCGTAAGCCTGGTGTATTTGGTCAGCGAACCGACCCTTTTGCTTCCGGAAGAAGGATAGGCATATGCCGCCGTATTGCTGTTACGCAGCGTAATATGCATTGGGTTTTCAACCACATAATAGTTGAGCAGCCAGCCGTTGATGGTTTGAGATGTCTTCATGTCAAAATAGGCGATATACAGCCACTCTTCCCACCGGTCCAGTATTTCGAACGTTTCACCGTTGTGCAGGCTCCTGATCGTGGCGGAGCCGGTGGTATGGCCTTGACGCAAGGTAACGTTCTGGCTGATTACTTTTCCCGTTTCAACCGCCGGTAAATCTGCCCATGCGGGCAAGACCACCGACATTACTGTCACAACCACCAGCACAGCCGCCAACCAGATTTTTCTCCTCATGCGAACTCCTCCTTTATTATTATCTATTCGTTCATTTGTTGTTTTTCCGGCTTGCATCCGGATACAATCAATTAACGCTTTACGTTTCCAAATTCCTGCCGGTTTTGGAAAAACAGTTGTTTGTTCCCCCCATATCGTGTGTCAAAATATTCCTGTTCCATAGAACTATCTTTATGCAAACTGCCATTTATCCGGACCATGTATTTTGGCAATGGAACAATTTTTCTTGACAGATGATGTGCCGACCGTTACAATGATTATGATCGGCTGAAAAGGCGTTTCTGGCCTACGCATCGAAGCGCCTGCGCTGTTTTTCGTATAAAGCAACCATTCCTTTTCTTCTCCGTTGCGGGGTATTTTTTGCTCCGATGCGGTTTGTATGGAAGAGCGGGCGGATGGCAGGATAAGGGAGCAACATTTCATGCGCCCCAGCCCGGTTTGTGTAAATCCGGGTGATGCCTTGTTCCACCGCCTGATATCGGCATAGCAGCAAAATGGTGAATGCTTGTGCATTCCCGTTTATGTGGGTAGTGTGTCGGGGGCGTTTTCTCCCGTACATACAGGTGTGCGAATCGACCAGCAAACAGATGAACCCGTGGTGCGCGAAAAAACAGCCGGCCGTGCAGGAATTTCCTGTACGGCTTTCGTCGTTCCCGAAAGACCTTGGACTCACGTATAGAAGAAAATTTGAAAAAGGAGGAGATCGTAATGGACTGGGTATGGATCGTACTGGCCGCACTCATTTCCGCGGCCATCGGCTTGGGAATCGGCTATGCCTACCGGAAAAACGCCGCCGAGAAAAAAATCGGCCGGGCTGAGGAATACGCCAAAAATTTGCTGGATGACGCCATGCGCAAGGCGGACGAAAAGAAAAAAGAAACCATTCTGGAAGCCAAAGAAGAAGTTCTGAAACTCAAAACCGATCTTGACCGGGAAATCAGAGACCGCCGTGCGGAACTGCAGCGTTCCGAACGCCGCGTCATCCAGCGTGAAGAAACGCTGGACAAGAAGCTGGATAACCTGGAATCCCGGGAAGAGGGCCTGAACAAAAAGCAGGCGCAGATTCAAAAGATTCAGGAGGAGGCGGAGGATTATCACAACCGCCAATTCACCGAGCTGGAACGCATAGCCGGCATGACCCAGGATGAAGCCCGGCAAGTGCTCACCGACCGGATTCAAAAGGATGCTTTTCACGACGCTGCCGCCATGGTACGGGATATAGAAAGCCGCGCCAAGGAAGAAGGCGAGAAAAAGGCCCGTAATATCATCGCCCTGGCCATTCAAAAGTGTGCCGCCGACCATGTAGCAGAAAGCACCGTATCCGTCATCACCCTGCCCAACGACGACATGAAGGGCCGCATCATCGGCCGTGAAGGCCGCAACATCCGTGCGCTGGAAACAGCCACAGGCGTTGACCTGATCATCGACGATACACCGGAAGCGGTGATCGTTTCCGCATTTGACCCCGTGCGCCGGGAAGTTGCCCGCATCGCAGTGGAAAAGCTGATCATGGACGGACGCATCCACCCGGCCCGCATTGAGGAAATGGTGGACAAGGCCCGCAAGGAAGTAGACAACCAGATCCGGGAAGCGGGAGAGCAGGCCGTGTTTGAAACCAACCAGCACGGCATTCATCACGAATTGGTGAAGCTGCTGGGCCGCTTGAAATACCGCACCAGCTATGGGCAAAACGTTTTGAAGCACTCCATCGAGGTATCCCACCTGGCAGGCCTCATGGCCGCGGAGCTTGGCGCAGACATTACGCTGGCTAAACGCGCAGGCCTATTGCATGACATCGGTAAAGCTGTTGACCATGAGCAGGAGGGCACCCACGTATCCCTGGGCGGCGAACTGGCCCGCAAATACCGGGAAAGCGCCGATGTGATTCACGCCATCCTGGCCCACCATAACGACGTGGAGCCTCAAACCATAGAAGCCGTGCTGGTACAAGCAGCAGACGCCATCTCCGCCGCCCGGCCCGGTGCCCGCCGCGAATCCCTTGAAAACTATATCAAGCGCCTGACGAAGCTGGAGGAGATCGCCAATTCCTTCACCGGCGTGGAAAAGTGCTTTGCCATCCAGTCCGGCCGCGAAGTGCGCATCATGGTCAAGCCTGACGACGTTACCGACGAAGGCACCAAGGTATTGGCCAAGGAAATCGCAAAGCGCATCGAGAAAGAGCTGGAATATCCTGGACAGATCCGTGTGAATGTGATCAGGGAAACCAGGAGCACGGAATTTGCCAAGTAATACATAGTTCGAGACTTTATCAAGCGGGGGATTGCATATGCAGTCTCCCGTTTCTTCTTTTTCGTTTGAGATGCATAAACAACAGGATAACCACGAGGAGCGGTAATCACAAGCGGTATTTCCGCCGGATATAATGAACTTGCACGCTGAAAGGAAGGAAATTACAGCCTCCCTATTGAATGTTACGGCAGGAACGTGATACAAAACAGGGCTATGCCATTCATGGCGGGAGGCTAAATGTATGAGGCGAATCCTTGCGGTGCTGCTCTCCATGCTGATGATGGCATTTGTTGTTTCAACCCAGGCGGATGTTGTCACCAGCACGGGAGAGGACGGCTCCACGCAGCTCGAAGGGATCGCGGGCGATCCGGTGCCATGCACATACGGAAGCTTTGAACGGCTGCTTGTGAAGAACATGGCCAAATTCGACGTGCGGTGCAAACTGACCGATGCCGTTTACTCCAACGGCTCCTGGGTGCATGTGATGGTAGGGGATGGATTCTGGCTTCTGGCCAAGGCAACAGGCCCGCAGGAGGATGCACTGGTCACAAACATCCGCGTCGTGGGATATCCCGATGCTGCGGGCGATGTGCTGTTCATTGCCTCCATGTCCATGGCGGTAACAGCCAAGTGCGGACAGATTGGCCTGGGCATCATGTATCTGTTGATGGGGGACAACGAGCCCGAAAACTTCTTTTCAAAAGAGCCGTACCGGTATTGGTATGAGAGCGGCTTTGATATGATACTGGGAAGTCAGGGCGAATACATCTACGCATCCATCGAATATCAACTGCCACTGGAAACACAGCTCACCTATGAAACGCTGGGTATGGAGGATGCTTCCGTTGCAATGGTGGAAAATGCCATCCCGCTTGCGGATCTGATCTCCATGATGGACGCATACGGGGCATTTTTCGGCCTGTCCCCCATTGTGTTCAAGGAGCCTGTGGATACAGGGTATGGCGTATGGATTAGCATGGCGGAATGGGCTGGGTGTTTTGTATCTGCCCTTTCCATTGAAAAGGGAGGCCCCATCGGCAGCGTTGTGGTGACAGGCTATTCGGGCGACACCAATTATGCGTGGGCCGCTTCCATGGGTGCGTTTATGGCCGTCAGCGGCATACCCAAGGAAGAGATATTGCCCTACACCTTTTTTAGCGGGGAAAGGGGTACGTGGGACGACCTTTGCTTAATGAAGCCCTACGCTGTGGTGAACGGCGTGATGCTGCAGTGCTTTGTGGAGGATGACACACCCGTCGCCTATATCTGCGCCGCCGTGGAAGCGGAGAATAAATAGCTGCCGGTGCTTCCTTAACGGTTCGGGAATGATTTTCGACACTAACAGTTGTTCCGCAGCACCGTGATAAACCCGCCCATTATGTCATGGCTGAAGGAAAAGCCTTTGCCCTGATAGAACCTGAGGGCCTGCTCATTTCCGTTGGAAACGAATATGAACAGGTCCTTCACGTTTTGAGCTTTCAGCCAGTCCATCGACCTTTCAAACAAAGCGCTGCCGATGCCCTTGCCACGGTAGCCATCCCTTAAATAAAACTGGGATAGGCAGCCCACGCTTTCGCCCTGAACAGAGTCAAAGTCGAAGAAGGCTTCACAGTCGAGCGTCGCAAAGTGATTGGTATAGATTCGCTTGGAAGCGATATTGCAGTAGGCATAACCCACGGCCTGTTCTCCATCAAGCGCTGCAATGATGTAATTGGCCTGAGCACTTTTCAGGGAAGGAAGCAGCCTTGTTTCAAAGCTCATGGCATCAAAAAATTCGGGATGAATCATCGCCTTTGATTTTTGAAAGGCCATCAGTTCGTTGCAGAGCTCCCTGACAAGAGGTGCGTTCTGCTCCTTCACCACTTCGTAACGGATGCCCATGGAAATCTCCTCCGGTTTGCTTTTGCATCTATCGGTTGAATGAAGGCTCTTCCAGATTTACCCATGCGTCAAAAGGCACACGGCTTGGGCGCTGATGCCCTTCTCCTCGCCTTCAAAGCCCAAGCGCTCGGTTGTGGTAGCCTTGATGTTCACGCGCTCCTGTGGCAAATCAAGCGCTTTTGCGACGTTTTCGCGCATGGCTGCGATATAAGGGGCAATCTTGGGCCGCTGCGCCACAATGGTCACGTCAACATTCCCTACCATAAAGCCCCGCTCATTCACAAGGCTGACCACGTGCGTGAGTAGAAGCAGGGATGAAATGCCTTTGTAGCTTGCATCGCTGTCGGGAAAATGCTTCCCAATGTCCCCCAAGGCCGCCGCGCCCAGCAGTGCGTCCATCAGCGCATGCAGCGCCACATCGGCGTCGCTGTGGCCGAGCAGCCCCGTTTCATGCGGGATTTCCACCCCACACAGAATCAGCTTACGGCCAGCAACCAATTGATGCACATCGTACCCCTGGCCGATGCGCATGATGGGAATCTGTATTCCCTCACGCCTTTTCAGCAACGTTTCCGCAATGCTCAAATCCTCGGGCGTGGTGATCTTCAAGTTGTCGTAACTCCCATCCGTAAGCTGCACAGGAAACCCCATCGCCTCCACAAGGCCGGCGTCATCGGTAGCCGCAATCCCCATCTTCTCTGCATTTCTGTGCGCAGCAAGCAATATGCTTTTTAAAAACCCCTGGGGCGTCTGCACTGCCCTCAGTCCTGACCGGTCAGGGGTGGTCACCGCCCTGTTTTGCCGGTCCACCTGCTTGATGGTGTCCTTCACGCTGACAGCGGCCACGCCAGTGCCATGCTCCCTGACCGAAGCAATCGCACATTCAACAATCTCTTTCGTCACCAGAGGCCGGGCCGCATCGTGGATGAGCACAACAGATTCTTCCTTGGATAAAAGCGATAATCCGTTCTTTACGGAATCCTGCCTATCCGCTCCGCCATAGACGATCGCGGAAACGGTGTTCATCAGCCCGTGGGCCGTCAGCAATTCCCTTGCCTTTTGTTCTTCCTCCGGCTTTACAACCAGCACCAGCTTGTCACACAAGCCCAGAAAAGCCCGCACGCTGCGGCACAACACGGGTACGCCGCAGAGGGGCAGAAACACCTTGTTCTCCCCCGCCTGCATCCGCTTGCCGCAACCCGCAGCCAGCACTATCGCTTCGGTCCGCATGGCATCCCTTCCCATCAGTTCCGCTCCCGGGCAACCGTCTCACCCTCCTGGAGCACCCTGTACATATCCGCTGCGCCTTCCTTGCGCACATGCTCCAGCACAGACACGATCTCATACCGGCCATACCGGTCGCCAAAGCGGATCTCCAGCAAATCCCCCGCCTTTACCTCGGCACCAGGCTTGGCCGTTTTACCATTCAGGGATACACGGCCCCCGGCGCATGCATCATTGGCTACCGTACGCCGCTTGATAATGCGGGATACTTTCAAATATTTGTCCAGCCTCATGAAATACCTCTCGCTTTACATCATGTTTCTTACTTACTAATATTTTCGAAAGACAACCCTTGCTCACTCCGACCATAGGGGAGCAACGAGGGGGGCCAGGCCCCCTCGTTTGAAATCGTCTCGGCTGGCTTTGCCAGCCGGGCGGGGTGCTTGCGCAGCAAGCTTTCCTTACTCGATTTCCTGGCCGTAAGCTTAAGGTGAAGGGATTTATCCCTGAACCTGGAGTTTACAAATGACAAAGTAATTTGTAAACGGAACACTGGACAAACGAAGTGAGGGACAGTGCGAAAGCTTACAAGGAAATCGTGCAAAGGCTCGAGAAAATAACACAGTCATTTTCTCGACCAAAAACGCCCATGCACAAAAGCACGGGCGTTCTTGATTTGATCATGATACCAACTCGCCATAGCCGGCGACGAATGGCATTACTCGTTGACGGTGTCCTTCAGCGCCTTGCCGGGTTTGAACACGGGGGCCTTGGAAGCGTCAATCTTGATCTCCTCGCCGGTGCGGGGATTGCGGGCGGTGCGGGCGGGTCTTTCCTTCACTTCGAAAGAGCCAAAGCCCACGATCTGAACCTTTTCGCCAGCCTTGAGGGAGTCGCTGATGACTTCCACAAC
>JAEZLW010000170.1 GCA_023415145.1 Bacillota bacterium
CCCCTGCTTCGTACAAAAAGCAAGCTGCAATGCCCCCTCCCCACAAAATCGACTTGCTCAAAGGAGCGGATATCATGATAAGCAACACAAAACTGCAGGCCATTCTTTCACATTGGGCGCTTGAAAAGATGTCTTGCACCCCTGTCCAATATGAAAACAGCGGCATCATTGCCGACAATGCCTGGTACGTGGGACAGGAATACGTGCTGAAAGCCACCCAAAGCCTGCCGGGGCTCAAAACCCATGCAACCATCGCCAATGCTCTGAAAAAGGATGGGATGAACGCACCTGTACCCGTTTTGGCGCAGGACGGGCATGACTACATTCATGAGGGAGAACTATACTTCTACCTGCTGCCAAGACTTCCGGGCCGGCCGGTGAACAGCAGGGCGCTGATGGAGAGGGATTGGGCACAAAAGGCTGGGAAGCTGGGCGGTCTTATCGGCAAACTTCACAAGGTTCTCAGCCGCTATGACGCAGAGCTGACCCTGGACGAACCAGACCTTTTCGCTGCCGTACAAGATTGGGCCATGCCCAGGACACAGGCAGTTCTTTCCCTGCCGCAGGAATTTTATCAAGCATACATGGAAAAATATCAGCGACTGTATCCCCTCCTGCCAAGACACCCAATCCACAGAGACCCAAACCCGGCCAACATTTTGATGGATGGTGAGGAACTGTCGGGCTTTATCGACTTTGAGCTGGGTCAAAGGAGCATCCGCCTCTTTGACCCCTGTTACCTGACCACCGCCATCCTTTCGGAGACCTTCCCTGACGTTATGACCCCTTCCGACGGCAAGTGGTTCGAGGTTTACCACAGTGTGCTTCACGGTTATGACAACGTATGCCCCCTCACCAAAGAGGAGCGGGAGGCTTCTCCATATGTGGTATTCACCATACAAATGATCTGCCTGGCGTACTTTTCCGATAATCCTAAATTTGAAAAGCTGGCAGATACCAACAGACGCATGCTGCTGTGGCTGTATCAAAACAGGGAGCAATTGCAGCTTCAGTGATTTCAGCGGCAGTGCAGAAGGAGGATTCGCCATTTTCTTGCGCATCCTCCCCTTTATTGAGCCGGAATCTGCAGTTCGGTGATATACTCATTGGGGTCATCTGTCGCCCATTCCCCTTTGTGGTATATCTCCCGAACCGGGCCGGAAACCTTGTACCCATTTTCCCGGATCCAATCAAACAATGCCTCCGACGTTTTCCACATGGTGTCAAACGGGCCCTTGTGAACGATGCAGGCCATTTTTTCGACCGCCGGAAGCGTATGTAAGAAGCGTTACCAAAGAGGAAGCGGATGGCTCTTTTTGAAGGATTTGCGCAATTTCCGTCAGCGAGCATCCAGCATCCTTGAGCGCAAGGATTCTATTGACGGTAATCAACTGATGCGCTTCATAGTACCGGTACCCAGAAAACTTGTCGATCCGGGCCGCACCAAGCGTTTCATTTCTTCGTAGTGATACAGCGTTTCCACCGGCAACCCGCATAGATTGGAAAACTGGCCGATCTTGAACATAAGCTCCTCCCGCAGACCCTGCAGGTGTGCACCCCTACCGTCTGAATATATCCTAAAGTCTGGGGTAACCGAAGAGTCAAGAGAGTTTGGAAAAAAAGCATGAAAATATTAAAGAAGGGATGGAAATGCCAATCGCATACCATCCCTAAAGATATATTCACAGGATAGATATCACGCCTGCGGGCGCAACCAAAGAGCTTTCCGGTCGCACTTTGGAAACCTTCGGAACCATCTAATACACATAATAGCACTGGCACGACAGCACAGAGTGCTAATCATGCGCTGCTCAAAGATGGGGATTTTCAAGGGGTTTTATTCCTTGAATGGGGTCCAGGAGCAAAGCCCCTGGTCACAGGCCCAGCTTGGACGCTGCCGGATCGACATCCAGCGTGGCAAAGTAATCCTTTGCGGTTTCGGCACGGCGGATGAGCTGGAAGGAACCATCTGGTTTGCAGAGGACTTCAGCGCTGCGCAGCTTGCCGTTGTAGTTGTAACCCATGGCAAAGCCATGTGCGCCGGTATCATGGATCACCAGGATATCGCCCATGTCGATCTTGGGAAGCTGGCGGTGAATGGCAAACTTGTCATTGTTCTCGCAAAGGGAACCGGTCACATCGTACACATGATCCTCCGGCAGATCACGCTTGCCCGCCACATGGATGTGGTGGTACGCACCGTACATGGCCGGGCGCATGAGGTTCGCGGCGCAGGCGTCCACGCCGATGTAGTGGCGGTAGGTATCCTTGTGGCTGGTGGCGGCGGTCACGAGCCAGCCGTGGGGGCCAGTCATGTAGCGGCCAAGTTCCGTCTTGATGGCCACGTTTTTGATGCCCGCGGCGGTGAATACCGCTTCGTAGGCTTCCTTCACGCCCTGGCCAACGGCCTTAATATCCGTTTCAGCCTCCCCCGGCCTGTAGGGAATGCCGACGCCGCCGGACAGGTTGACAAAGGCCAGCGTAAGGCCCGTTTCGGCTGCCAGCTCCGCCGCCACCTGGAACAAAAGCCTGGCAAGGCCCGGATAATAGCTGTTGTCGGTGGTGTTGCTGGATAAAAAGGCATGAATGCCGAAGGACTTCGCGCCCAGGGTTTTGAGCGTCTTCAAGCCTTCGGTCATCTGTGTCCGTGTAAAGCCATACTTGGCTTCGCCGGGGTTGCCCATGATGGTGTTGCCGATGGCGAAATCACCGCCGGGATTGTAGCGGCAGCAGATGCATTCCGGGATGCCGCCGTGCTCTTTGAGCATCCCGATGTGAGTGATGTCATCCAGGTTGATGAAAGCACCCAGCTTCCTCGCGTAATCGAACTCCTCCGGAGGCATGGCATTGGCACTGAACATGATGTCTTCGCCCGTGATACCAACAGCCTCCGACAGCATCAGTTCCGTCATGGAGGAGCAGTCCGTGCCGCAGCCTTCCTCCTTCAGCATGCGCAGGATGGCAGGGTTGGGCAGCGCCTTGACCGCGAAATACTCCTTGTAGTCGGGGCACCAGGAAAAAGCCTCGTTCAGCGCCCGGGCTGTCTTGCGGATGCCTTCTTCATCATACAGGTGAAAGGGCGTTTGAAATTCCTTCGCCGCCCGCAAAAACACATCATCATTCAAAACAAAATTGGGCATGCGTATTGCACTCCTTCCTATGTAAGGGGATCATTCCCACTCGATGGAAGCTGGGGGCTTGGTGGTCACGTCGAAGACCACGCGGTTCACATGGGGCACTTCGTTGACGATCCGCTCGCTGATGCGGGCGATTACATCATATGGGATGCGCGCCCAGTCGGCGGTCATAAAATCGTCGGTGGTAACGGCCCGAAGGGCCAGGGTATAGTCATACGTGCGCTCATCGCCCATTACGCCAACGGACCGCACGCCGGTCAGCACCGTAAAATACTGGTGGATGTCGCGGTTCAGGCCCGCGCTTGCGATTTCCTGGCGAAGAATCGCATCGCTTTCCCTGACAATGTGCACCTTTTCCGGCGTCACATCCCCCATCACACGGATGGCCAGGCCTGGGCCGGGGAAGGGCTGACGCAACACCAGGTCCTCCGGCAACCCCAATGTCATGCCCAGCTTGCGCACTTCATCCTTAAACAGCATGCGAAGCGGTTCTACAAGGCTGGTAAAGCCCAGTTGCGCCGGTAAGCCTCCAACGTTGTGGTGGCTCTTGATGACCGCGCTGCCTTTCACGCTGCCGCTTTCAATCACATCGGGGTAGATGGTGCCCTGGGCAAAGTGGTCCAGCTTGCCAAGCTTCTTTGCTTCATCCTTGAAAACTTCCACGAAATCACGGCCGATGATCTTGCGCTTGGCCTCGGGGTCGCTAACCCCGGCCAAATCCATGAAGAACCGCTCGCTGGCGTTTGCATGGACCAGATGAACGGGGAACGTCTTGCTGAAAATCTCCACTACCTGCTCGGCTTCACCCTTGCGCATAAACCCATGGTCTACAAACACGCAGGTGAGCCGGTCGCCGATGGCCTGGTACAAAAGCGCCGCCGCCACGGAGGAGTCCACCCCGCCGGATAAGCCAAGCAGCACCGTTCCCTTTTCCCCTACCTGCTCCCTAATGCGGCGGATGGCCATTTGGGCATACGCCTCCATGGACCAATCCCCCACGCAGCCGCAGACATTCTTCAAAAAGTTTCTGAGAATCAGGTTGCCTTCCTTCGTATGGGTAACCTCCGGATGGAACTGCACGCCGAAAAGACGCTTTCGTTTGTGTTCCATGGCCGCAATGGGGCAGTTGTCGCTGTGGGCGGTGGCATGAAAGCCATCCGGCAACTGCGAAACCTGATAGGTATGGCTCAGCCAGCAAGCGGAATGAGGGGAAGCATTCTCAAACAACCCTTCCCGTACATCCATGGACACCTGGGTGCGGCCATACTCCCTTTGGTCGGGCCTTGTGACCTTGCCGCCCAATAAAACCGACATCAACTGCATGCCGTAGCAAATGCCAAGCACCGGCACACCCAGTTCAAATATGCCGGCGTCACAGCGCGGAGCATCCGCATCCAGCACGCTGGCGGGACCGCCGCTTAAAATAATGCCCACCGGCTTGAATTCTTCAATCTGCCGGAGGGACGCAGTATAAGGTACTACCTCGGAATAAACATTGTTCTCCCGCACACGCCGGGCAATCAACTGGGTGTACTGGCCGCCAAAGTCCAGTATCACCACACATTGGGTCGAAAGCATGGGGGCTGACCTCCTTACACATGAAGCAAAACCGGAAGCTCGTCCTCCGGGTTAATGGACTTACCTATTCTGCCACAAAACCGCACCTTCTGCAAGCCTTCCTACAAAAAATGCAAGATTAATTCAGAGGAATGAAGCGGGGCGGATGTCTTTGGAAAAGCGCCCTCCCCGGACCCCATCCGCGAAAACTCTGTATGGAAATGTAAGGACTGCGCTGCATGAAACCGGTGAAAAAAACAGGAAGCTGCTTTGTTTGAAGAACATAACAAAAGCAGAACCATTGAATAAAGCAGCCTTCTGTGCATAAGTCACTGAAATGTGTTAAATGCAATCATACAATACATACATTGTTCCAAAAAGCAATGTGAACGCAGCTTTCATTTGTAAAAACTGCATTCATGACCTCTTAAGCTGCTTTATGGAAACGCTCTCCTGTTTCAGCCGCAATTCTTTTCTGGTATACTAACCACATAATATGTATCGTTTTCCGACGAAAAGGAGGTATCCCAATGTTTACATCCCGCCTTCGCCTGACTGCCCTCCTGCTTACGCTGCTGCTCCTTTTGTCGGGCTGCGCCACAGCGGAAAACGCCTCCCCCACGCCCACCGAAATACCGGCAGCCACCGTGGAGCCTGCCGCAACAGAAACAACCGCCGTTGATGACGCTGCTCCCGCACCTTGGTCCATGAACGATCAAGGAATGCCCTTCCTGCTCTTTGATACAGACGATTCGCCCATGACCTTCAGTGACCTTACGGGCAAGGTGGTGTACCTGAACTTTTTCACCAGTTGGTGTCCGCCATGCAAGCAGGAAATGCCCGACATTTTGAAGCTGCAGCAAAACTATGGCGAGGAGCTTCAAGTGGTGCTCATTCATGTACCTGACAGGGATACGGAGGAAAGCGCAAGGCAATTCCTCAAGGACAACGGCCTGGATTCCCTGCGCATGGTGGAGGACAAGGATTTTGTACTCACCACCCGTTACCAATTGGAAGGCTATCCCCTTTCCGTGTTCATCGACAAAGAAGGATATCTGGCTGTGTACCAGCCAGGCGGCATGACGTATGAAATGATGGAAAAAGCCGTTCAAATGGCAGGGATAGAGGCACCTGAAGCTCCATAAAGGGGGGAAAAAACCTTGCCATCCGGTTTTGATTTTTCCACTGCGCCGCAGCTGGTAGAAATGAGCTATACCATCTGGTCGGCATTGCTGAACGGGCTTTCGGCCTTTGTTTCATCACCCTGCATCCTGCCCTTGCTTCCGGTATATGCCGTCTACCTGATGGGCGAAGGTCCGCTGAATGAACGTGGCCCCGGTGCCCGCAAGCAGATACTTTTCCGCATGCTGGGATTTGCTCTTGGCTTTGTACCGTTCTTTATGGTGCTGGGGGCTGGGGCCGGAGCCCTGGGAAGCCTGCTTCGGCAATACCGCGATTCCTTCCCCTACATCGGCGGAGCATTGATGATCCTCTTTGGCCTGATGATGCTGGATGTGGTGCCGGGGCTTCACCTGTTTTCCGTGCAGGCGGATGCCAAAAAGCTGGCCTCGGGCGGATTTTTGAAAATGGTGCTGCTGGGCATCGTTCTGGCTGTCTCCTGGCTGTCCTGTACAACTCCATTCCTGTTCAATGTGCTGCTCATGGCGGCCACGGAAGGGAGTACCGCCACCCGCGGCATGTGGCTGCTCTTTTTCTACGCGCTGGGCATGACTGCGCCGTTTCTGCTGTTCATGGCGCTGTACGCAAAGCTTGGCGGGATGCTTGCCTTTTTGCGAACCCATCAGGTCTTTATCCGCAAGGTAGCCGGGGCAGTCATGATCCTGCTTGGCGTGCTGCGGCTGTTCAGGCTTGTATAAGAAAAATATCCTTATAGAAAAACCATGCGGGCATACTTCGTGCCCGCCTTTTTTCTGCCCGTCCGATATTCGCACCGACGCCCAAAGCGAAACATAACTTACTATTGGGGCTCCAATTATCTGCCCTCACAATGCAGTTTTATCAAAAGAAAAGGTGTTTTGAATGGAACAAACAGGCATGATCGTAGGCATCTTGGGGGGAATCCTTGGAGCGGTAGGCGTGGTTGCCAGCATTATTCTAGGCACAATCGCCTACAGGCGCGCCCATAAGCAGGATATTGCTTCGGACGCATCCGTGGAAGCCACCCTCAAGGTGGATATCACGTATATCAAAGAGGGCATCGACGATATCAAGTCGGAACAGGTTCGGACAACGGAGAACATGGGCCGGCTTTCAGAGCGTGTGACACGCGTGGAGGAATCCGTCAAATCAGCCCACAGGCGCCTGGATCAGCATTTGGGCACACGCCCTTGCGATGATGAGAAGCCCTGCGGCGGAAAATAGATGCGTAACAATCGCATTCACATGAAAACGTGCCCCCGGGGTTATCGGGGGCACGTTTACCATTGATTTGAGACAAGCCTTACTCTTTCACCAAACCATAAACCCAGCATAAGCTGGCAGCGGGAGGGATGAACATGCCAACGCAAAACATGAGCGCCACCATCGTTCCACGGGAACAAAATCAGGATTATACATATGAGGATGTCCTGGTACTCTCCGTGGAAAATAAGTACTTCACTGTCAGGCTGCCGGAGGGCGGCCCGGTGGAAACGGCCATCAACAGCCGCATTCAAATGCAGGTGGATGACCTGAACACCTACGCCTCCACCACGCTGTATGAAAACGCTGTGGAAACCTACCAGTACACACAGGAGGAGGGCTTTCCATTCAACGCCTTTGGCGCGGGGCTGTACTACAAGGTGACCTACAACCAGGATTGCTATCTGAGCATGTACCGCGACCAGTACGAATATACCGGCGGAGCGCATCCCAACACCCTGCGCTATTCGGATACCTGGAATCTGCGCACCGGAACTCAAGTGCCGCTAAGCAGCTTCTTCCCGCCGGGCTCCCATTACCAGCAGTTGATTTTGGGAATCATTCTTGAGCAGGCAGACAAAAACATGGCAAAAGACCCTATCTATTTTGAGGATTACCGCAAGCTGATCGTAGAGCGGTTCAATCCAAAAAGTTACTACTTGTCCCCTTGCGGGCTGGTGATCTATTACCAGCAGTACGACATCGCACCCTATGCTGTGGGCATTGTGGAGTTCACCATCCCCTACCAGGTACTGAAAAGGCCTCCGAGCTGCTCACTGTAAGGGTTTGAGAATGTGCCGCCATTTTCGCTGGCGGTGGCGGTAAAACATCACAGCCCACGCAAAAACAAGACCTGTGAAAAAGCGGGCACGCATGGTCACGGTATCAGTGTAACGCACCGCGTCTTCTCCCTGAGGAATCAGGATGATTTCATGATCCCATTGGGTCATGAAATCATTGCTCTCCCGCGTGCTGATGCAAAGCTCCTCCCGGCTGAACTTTTCTACCAGTATAGCATGCTCTTTGATGGGGATTACACCCAGAATGCTTAGCCTAAAGCGGAAAACCTCCCCCTCCTGCCAGGCAGGTGATGGGGACAAGGGACGAAAATAGGCAAAAGGCCGGGCAATATATTGCAGTGTATCTACCGACTGCAACTTTTCCCAAACGGTTTCCACAGGAAATGGGAGCACACAGGAAATGGACAGCCGTCTTGCTTTGCTCGGCATGGTACGCCTCCTTTATAGAACACCCAAATGGTCCAGCAATATCTTAAGGCCCATCAGGATGAGCACCGCTCCGCCTGCCATCTGGGCCTTTTTTTGATACTTCAAACCAAAACGGTTTCCCGCCCACACACCGGCAAACGACAGCAAAAAAGTGATGACACCAATCAAAGACACCGCCGGCAGGATGTTCACCTGTAAAAAGGCAAAGGTAACGCCCACAGCCAGCGCATCGATGCTGGTGGCAACGGCCAGCAGGAGCAGGTCCTTGATGCTTTGCTTTACGGTGCAGTCCACTTCTTCCTCCTTTTTGGAAAAGGCCTCCCGCAGCATACTTCCGCCGATGATGGCCAGCAGACCGAACGCAACCCAATGATCAATGGACGTGATGTAGCGCTCAAACTGTGTGCCCAGAAACCAGCCGATCACAGGCATCAGCGCCTGGAAGCCACCGAAGAATGCTGCAATCAGCAGGCCCTGGCGCTTATTAAGCCGCTGCATGCACAGCCCCTTGCACAGCGCCACCGCAAAAGCATCCATCGACAACCCCACCGCCAGCAGGCTCAGCTCCCAAAGACCCATCCGTGCCACTCCCATCCCTTTTAGCATGGCCGTATCCATATAAAAAGACCCATGTACAGCGTTTGGCCATACATGAGTCTCATTATTTCAGACAAGCCAGGCGTTCATTACCATACCGCCAGTATGTTGACTTGCCGCGCAAATGCGCCAATTACTCCCCCATGAACAGGGGACAGTATACCATTTGGGGTTGTCCCTGTCAATGCTAAGCAATGGCCAAAGAAGGCAAAAACAGTTGAATCCAATTTACCCTGTTGTTTGATTCGTGTCCTTCTCTTTGGGTCCAGGGCCCGCAGGCCCTGGTCGTTTCAAGGGGGTTATGGAGAGTGCAGGGAGGAGTTAAGGGGGGGAATCGAAATCCCCCCTACTCCTCCCTGCGTCACTGTTGTTCCAGCGCGACATGTCCAAGGCATTTGTTTACGCTCTTTGTATCGTTTTTAGAGATATTTCGCCCTTGCGAGGGCAACCAGGGCTTTCCGATCGCCCTGGACCTTCGGATGCATCTTCTCTTTTGCTAAATAGTTTAAATGAGACTGCCCTTATGGCCAAAGAGTCATTCCCCTGCAGCCAGTCCGATCAGCTTCCCGGCCGCCTTTTGAAGGTAATCCCCCTGCACCCACTCAATGCGGCCCTGGTCGCAGGCAGCGGACAGGGCAGGGTCCATGGGCAGGCGGTCAAAAGTTTTAATGCTGTGCTTCCTGGCGGTATCCGCGCCATGGCTTTCCCCAAACACGTTGAACTCCTTGCCGCAATCGGGGCAAACGACATAGCTCATGTTCTCCACCAAAGCCAGGATGGGCACGTTCATCTTATTGGCCATGTGGGCGGCCTTTTCCACAATCATGGTCACCAGTTCCTGGGGCGTGGTCACCAGCACGATGCCGTCTACCGGAAGCGATTGGAACACGGTGAGGGGCACATCTCCCGTTCCCGGCGGCATATCCACAAACAAAAAGTCCACATCGCCCCAAATAACATCTGTCCAAAATTGTTTTACTGTGCCCGCGATGATGGGGCCGCGCCAAACAACTGGCTCGGTTTCGCTTTCCAGCAAAAGGTTCAGCGACATCACCGGGATACCAGACTGGCTTACTACCGGGAACAGCCCCACATCACTGCCGGTGGCCTTGTCCGTAATCCCAAAGGCCCTTGGGATGGACGGCCCGGTGATGTCGGCATCCAGGATGGCAGTCCTAAGGCCCATCCGCCGAAGCGTTACCGCCAGGAGCGATGTGACCATGGATTTGCCCACCCCGCCCTTGCCGCTGACCACACCGATGACCTTTTTGATGTGGCTCAGGTCGTGGGGCTTTTCCTGGAAGCTTGATTTGGGCTTTCTTCTTGAAACGCATTCTGCGCCGCAGCTTGAGCAGTCAGAAGTACAATTGTCGGGCATATGAGTTCCTCCTTTGGGTGCTGATTCCTGTCATCTAGATCAGCGCATGGAACACAACACAAGTCCATTTCCATGCCTGCCCAGATTGCACGGTAGCACAATTGCATCTCGCTGTCAAGGGCGGACAAAAGGCCAGTAATCTTGGCAAAGTCCATATCGACAAGGTCAGCCTGCCTGCTGTACACTTTGCTTTGCCGGCCTGCGTTCCGCCAGAAACATGCCAAGCAAGGCCAAAAAGGCGCCAAGCAAGGCCAGTGGCGTGATCCTTTCATGCAGGACCGTTGCGGCGGCAAAAATGGTGACCACAGGCACAATATAGATGTACAATGTGGTTTTGACCGCCCCCAGGACGCCGACAGTCCAGTTCCACATAACAAAGCAAAGGGCGGAGGCCAATAGCCCCAGAAACATCAAGTGGAACAGGATCACAGGATCAGTAAAGCGCCCCAAATCAAGTTGAAAATCCATTTGCAGCGCTGCGGGTACCATGAACAGCAGCCCATAAAAGAAAACCCTGCGGGTGCAGCCAATGTTGTGATACCCCAAACCACTGATTTTGCGCATGAGAACAGAGTACAGCGCGAAGGCAACAGCCGCCAGCAATGCCAATACATCTCCTATGGGGTTTAGGCGAAGCACCTCATTGGCATTGTACCCAATCAGAAAGATGCCCGTTAAAGCAACAATGAACCCTACAAAAAACTGCGGCCTGAACCGCTCGCCTTTTAGCAGAAAGTGGGACAGCACCGCTGTGAAAAAGGGGGCCATGGATACGATGACCCCAACGTTTGAGGCCAGCGTATAGGTCAGCGCAATGCTTTCCAGCAAAAAGTACAGGGTAACACCGCATAAACCGGCCAGGGCAAAAAGCAATTCCTCTTTCCAGCTTTTTGTTTTGACTTTTCGGGGGTGCAGCAGAAACAGCGTCACATAACCGATGATGAAACGGATCAGCAAAATCTCAATGGGCTTGAACTCCTGAAGCAGCGTCTTGGTGGAAATATAAGTGGAGCCCCAGATCAGTATGGCCGCAAGGGCCGACAGATGGCCTGTTGCCACGATGCGTTTTTGTTCCATTACACTCTCTCCTTGTCAGAAAGAACCGGCACATCCCGTCCCTGCAAAAAAACCCGCATATACTGCCTTGGCGTCAGCCCGATCAACTTCTTGAAAAAGTTTGTAAAATGGCTCTGGTCGCAAAAGCCCGTTCTTAAGGCCACCTCCATGGGCGGGACTCCACTTTCCAGTAGCATTTTGGCATTGCCGATGCGTACAGCCTCCAGATAGCTGTACGGGGAAATACCCTTTTGCCTGGTGAAAGAGCGCAGAAAGTGATATTTGCTCATGTTGGCCATTTTGCAAAGCTCATCCAGCAAGATGGTTTTTGAAAAGTTGTCCTCCAGATATTTGCATACCGCTTCAAACTGCGCGGCCTGTTCAGGCGCAGCAAGGGCAGGCTCCCGGTCATATTCGGACAGCAATTGTTCAATGAGGAACAGAAACAATTCTTCCTTTTTGAAATCTGCCGTCTCCGACGAGATCATCAGGTGAAGCTCCTGGAGGGAGGACACAAGATCACTATTGTACAGCACCGTCTTGGGAAAATGGGGCAGGTACTCCCTGCCGGTGATTTCGTATACTGTCTTTTGCATCACATCCGGCCTTATGTTGATGCTGTGGTAATCCAACGCCATTCCACCCAACTGCTCACAGGTGTGGACATCCTTGGGATTGAAGATGGTGATGTCACCGGGGTTTACAATGTACTCTTTGTCCTTGCACATGAGACACCGCTGGCCCTTATCGATATAGCCGATCACATAGTAATCATGAAAGTGGTTGGGAAAACGCTGCATGATCCCATAAAACCGGTAAGCTTCGATTTTCAGGTCCGGATCAAAGCAAACCGTTCTGACTTCCTTTGCCATGTTGCTCCCTTCCTTGTGCATGTTGTTCCGATAACCTTACCATAAGGGAAGGATGGATTTCTTGCAAGATATTGCGCAAATAAATCAAAAAAGCTGCCAACCGCATTTTATACAGTTGACAGCTTTTAGCTCACAGGAGAAGGTGAGATATACTGAAATATCGCCAATGCAGGCTATCCTTGCCGCTTCTTCAAAAAAATCCACCACTGGGGGTCAAACCCGTCAAGCATGACCTCATCATACCCCGGCAACTCCTTCAGCCACTCCCGTATCATCGGCACCAGATGCTCAAACAGCTTAGGGGGGTAGCCCCAATCCAAATCAAGCTGAAACATATAGTGATTGATGGCAACAACGCCGCCTGTCCTCAGCGTGGGCCAGAGGGATTTCATGAGGTTCATGAAGGGTTCACGGACATGTTCATTAAGCGTTCCCGCAGCCACTTCCTTTTGAAGCAGCTTGATCATGTAGGGCAGCGTCTCCATCCAGTCGCTGTACACGGTGTCGATGCCATATTGGCCGCAGAGAATGGCCTGCAGCACATCGTTGACAGCGTGCTGGAAGGCGATGATGTCCACCTTTGAAGCCTCCAAGTGCTGCAATACATTCGCCGCGTCGTCTTTGATCAGCCGGACTGTTATGGGAAGCCCGTCAATCCTTTGCATCAGGCTTTCGTTCAGCTTTTCATTCATGTTGGCTGTGATGTACAGGCTGCCAGGCCTCGTACGTGCCATGCACTGGGGAATCATATCCGCATCCCCGGAGGCTACCTCCAACAGCGCAAGCTTGCCGCCGGGAATCAGCCGGTCCATCACCTCGCCCCAGCGGTCCCGGAAAAACACTTCATTGATCACCGTAAAGTTTGCGATGGGGGCCGTTAGCAAGGCCGCAAGCTGCCTTTCCCGCTCGCCTTCCGGTATGCTTTCATACTGGGCAAGCTCATCGGGCCGCAAATACCGCCTGGCGCTTTTTGTAAGCTTCGGCAGCCACTTTTCAATTCTATCCAGGGGGATCATCTTTCGTACCATCCTTTTCAACTCCACGATGCAGACCGATATACTCCGATTCTTCGCGGTCAGTTGCATGGCAGCCTGCACAGACTGATTATTCCAGCGCTATCTTGATCACCACAGGCAAATCGCATTCCCTTTGAGCAAAATGCACATGCAATCCATCCTCAAGATGATTATAAGCCGGGGCTTCCGTTTCACCCAGTACGGATACTGCCTTGATGATGCCATTGAAAAGGTGATTCGGCTGCTCTTTTCCTTTATGCAGTGTTTTGATCAATGCATGCCCATCCCTCGGCCGTTTCATCAGTGTGGCGTACAAACTTCCGCCCCTTTGCGTAAAGCGTATGTCCTCCGCAGTAAAGCCCTTGTCCTCACCGTCGGTAAATTGGCCTTCCTTCACCTTGGTGGGGCCCTCTCCAAACACCCGCCAGGGCTGGGTCTCATACACTGCCTCGCCGTTTGATTTCAGCCAATCGCCGATTGTAAGAAGCAGTGCCTCATCCTCCTTGGGAATGGTTCCGTCGGCCTTGGGGCCAACATTCAGCATCAATGCGCCGTTTTTGCTGACCACATCCATCAAGTCGCGCAGAATGTCACCGGCCTTTTTATATTCATTGCCGTCGGTATAGCACCAGGAGTTTTTCGCCATGGCCGTGTCCGACTGCCAGAAGAAGGGCATGGCCTTTTCAAACTGGCCCCGCTCCACATCCGGAACGGCGCAACCCATGGGGAAGGCATCATGCTTGTAGGTGATGGCCACCTCCTGCCCTCTTTTTGCCGCCAGGTTGTAGTAGTAAGCGGCAAACTGACGCAAATAGGGCTTGACGGACTCGTGCTGAATCCACCAGTCGAAGTACACCATCCGGGGCTTGTATTCACGCACCAGTTCACAGGTGCGCAAAAGCCAGTCTTCCAGGAACTCCCTGGTGGGTGTTGGTTTGCTGTGTAAGTCATGGTGGTTCGCCTCCTCCATGGAAGGCCAATACAGGTCGGCGGGCGTCAGCGGTTCCTTGATGTCGCTGTCGAACTCTTTGCCGTGACCCAAGAAGAACCAATGCTCTACTCTGTGGGAAGACAGGCAGGGGATCAAGCCACGCTTTTCAAAGGCTGCGTGCAATTCCCCCAGCACATCCCGGTTGGGGCCCATTTCATAGGCATTCCAATGCGAGAGGCTGCTTTTATACATTTGAAAGCCGTCGTGGTGCTCCGCCACAGGTGTCACATATCTGGCCCCGGCACGCACAAACAAATCAGCCCAGGCATCAGGATCGAAGTTTTCAGCCTTGAAAAGCGGGATAAAATCCTTGTACCCGAATTCCTTGTGGGGGCCATATGTCTTGACATGGTGCTCAAACTCCCGCGAGCCCTGCATGTACATGTTGCGGGGATACCACTCATTGGCAAAGGCAGGTACGGAATAGGCGCCCCAATGAATGAAAATGCCGAACTTGGCTTTGGGATACCAACCGGCAAGCCGGTAATTGCCCAGGGATTCCCAGTCATCATGAAAAGGTCCGTCATCGATCACTTGCCGAATTTCCTGAAGCATTGCTTGCCTGTCCATACATCCTCCGGATATGATTTTTCCCATTATACCCCAACCGGAGTAAAAAGTACAAGAACATACCCAAGATCATTCCGTCTTATGTCATATCATGCTTGACGTAGACAGCGCCCTAATATACCATACAGGATAGATTCGCTTTAAAGCACTCCCATTAACGATGGAGGAACTACGCAATGGACTGGCATAAAAAACGCAAGGCATTAACCTTCAGCTATGATGACGGCGTATGGCAGGATGAACGCCTGGCGGATTTGTTCAACCGCTACAAAGTTAAGTGTACCTTCAATATCAACTCCGCCCTTTTGGGCGATGAAAAAGGCCGCTGCCTAGCTTTGGACAAAGCACGGGCGGTTTACAAAGGCCATGAGGTGGCCGTGCATACCCTCACCCATCCGCACTTGGAAAACCTCTCCAGCAATGACATTCTTGCCGAAGTTTTTGGCGATCAAAAAGCCCTTTCCGCCATGTTCGGCATACCCGTTTTGGGCATGGCCTATCCCTTCGGCACGTATTCCGATCAGGTAGTGAATGTGATCAAGGATTGCGGCATTGCCTATTCCCGCACAGTGGAGGAATCGTTGTGCTTTGAACCTCAGCAGGACCTGCTTCGTTTCAAACCTACCTGCCACCATGACCATCCAAAGGTGTTTGATCTGGCGGAGGCGTTTTTAAAAGATCAGGGAGATAAGCCCCTGTTGTTTTATATTTGGGGCCACAGCTATGAATTTGACCAAAGGGACAACTGGCAGCGGATGGAGGATTTGCTGAAACTTCTGTCTGGCCATGATGATGTGTTCTACGGAGCCAATACGCAAGTGCTGCTGTAGATTCATTTTCCATATTAACTTTTACCGACTGAAAGGAGACCATATGTCAGACATCTTTCCCGCCCCCGTCTTGCGCCTGCCCAAAGCCGACATTCCTTTGGAAGGCATTACGGCCTACCTGTCCCAGGGACAGGGCCATCAAATCATTTTCATGGAATTTGCCAAGGATGTTGATCTACCGGAGCATGCCCATGCCGGGCAGTGGGGCGTTGTGCTGGAAGGAAAGATTGAGCTTACCATCGGCAGCGTCAAGCAGATGTACGAAAAGGGAGACAGGTACTATATCCCCGAAGGCGTGCTACACTCGGGGAAAATTTTCGCCGGATATGCGGATATGACCTATTTTGATCAGCGTGACAGGTACAAGGAAAAAGCATAATCCTTATGGACAGGAAATTTTACGAGAACTTGAAGCAAAGCCCCGCGTTGTTGAGCGCGAGGCTTTGCACGTATTTGTACTCATTTTACAGATGAAACACATGCCATTTTACAGCTCTCTCATCACAAGCCCATACGTTTCAACATCCACCTCCACAAAGCCGCCAGGTGTTCCAATCCTCGCAATTTGCTTCTCCCCGCTCATGTTCACCACCGCCAGCGTGTTTGCAGCGGGATAGTACGCGCATTCCGTGTATGGGTTGTCGGTAAGATAAAGCTGTTTGCTGTCAATGCCTGCGGCGTATAAAAGCAGGTTAAGCAAAAACCGGGTTGCTTTCGGGTCTACCCTGAAAGAAGTCAAATAGATGCCCTTGCCCTTGCCAAAACAGTTCACTGTGAAGGTGGGCGCTCCCTTATCCTCCGCCAGCACCCTGGTTTTGCCATCCGTGAGATAAATGTTCTCCTTCCGTTTCAGGTGTGCGTCCCCCACCGCAAGACCGGCTTCAGGCATTATGTCATAGGTAAAGCGGCCATGGCAAACCTTTGCACCGGTGTCCAGGTCGATCCCAAGCACGTGGGCCATACGCAGATATGTATCCCCGCCAGGCAAAGCCGAAGGCTCGTTGATGCCAATGAACGTGCCGCCCTCATGCACCCATTTTGTAAGCTCCTCCACCACCTTGGGATCGGCCCAGCTTTCCCCGCCGCTCCAGGCGGTGCCCGCCGCACCGGCGTTTATCACCACCTGCACATTCTCAAGTGCCCCGCTCTTCACATCCTCAAAGCTTAAAAACCGCACATGCACAGGCAAACCCGACAGCGCTTCATTGATGTGAATCAAATCATGCTTATCCGTTTCGTGGAAATGACCGGACAGCGACCAGGAGCGCAGCTTTCCCCAGGCATGCAGCACCGCCACGTGAATGGGCAGCGTATAAGGCTCTCCGCCTTCATGCAGCGCTTTGATTAGGCGGAACTCCTGCGCCAATTCTTCCATATAGTCGCAAAAATCGGGGAAGCCTTCCGTCAAATGCAGATACCCGCCCAGACCGATCCTTTCCACCTTTGCGCGCAGCAGTGCCCTGCGCACTTGCAGCCAATACTTTTTCGCGTCCACAGTGGGATTGCCGCCCGCCATAAAGGTCGGCGCTCCGCTTAACCCCACCGGGAACAAATAGGGGTGCAGCCGAAGCTCATGGGGTTTCACGGGCACATGGGCGCACAGCCTTGCCTCGTACCCCGAAAACACGCACTTGATCAACCCATCGAAGCCGATTTCCTGAAACCTTTCCCCGTAAGGCTCCATGCCCACCCAGCTGTCATCATAGAAAACAAACGCCTTTTTCCCATGGCGGTGAACCGTTTCCACCAGCCGCTTGCCGAAATCCACCACGAAATCATGGGTGAATGCCATATAATCCCGCTTGTGCGCCGTTGGCGGCCAGTGCGTCACCTGAAAATGGCCCTTGTTGACAAAGTCCTCTGCACAAAGGGCATAGCCGAACTTTTCTTCGAATTGTTTCAGTGCCAGGGGGCTGACCGTGTTGTCATAGGAAGCCCAGTCTGAAAAAAGATAACGGTTGCGAAGGCTGGAACCCCAGATAAAGGCAAAGTTGTAAAACAGCGATGTAAACCGTACCACATCCACCTGCGGGTGCGCAGTGCACCAGTCATCCAACCACTTGAGCAGGTATTCCTGCACGGCCGGATGCCTGGGGTCCAACTGCATCAGGTGTTCCGACGTCCAGTGGTTGGTGATGTGGTTGTACATGTTGATTTCTTCCCACTCGCGGTAGGCCAGAAAGCTTATGGTATACCTGTGCCAGGGGATGACGCCCTTTACCCTCACCGAACGTGTACCGGGATAATAGGCCCAGCGGTCTTTGGACACTTCCACGCCCGTGGTGCGGTCATACACCTGCCACAAGGCCATGGCTTCCACAGAAGCGTTTACCGAAAACTGCTCGTCAAAATACCGCTCCATCAAAGGGATTTCTACGCTGCCCCCTGTCGCGGTCACAGGATTGCTGATCAAAAACACCTGCTGCTGCATTTGAGGATGTTTTTTCGCCCACTCGTTATGATCCCGGATAATGCATAATGTAGCGTATATCTCATAGCCGGCGTCCAGTATCTTGGGGGAAAGCTTAGTGCCGTCGCTATCGCGGATCACATCGGCCCCCCATTTTTTTGCCAGCCGCAAAGTCAAATCTTCGTAGCCCGCCTCGCCTGGCAGTGTAAATCCGCCTGTCTGGCCGTTCAATATGCTCATCCCCTGTCCTGATTCAGCACCGCGGTCATAAACACCAGCGCAAGCCCCTGTCCCCATCCCTGTGTCCAGTCCCGGGAGATGTTGCGGTAGCCGCTCAAATCGTTCATAACAGCCGTACCGCCCGATACGTTCGTAAGCCGCCCATCCGGGGCAATGTTGTCCAGGATACCGCCCAGTGCTTTTTGTACATGCTTGGTATGAAGCGGGTTGTTGTTCACAACCATGGCCGCGGCAATACCGCAGCTTGCGCTGAGCTCTTCGTAACTCTGTGAATCATCCAGTACGGTGCGCCACAGCCCGTTTTCCGTTTGCAGGCTTTTCAGGCCGGACAATTGATCACGCAGCGAACAATCCACATCCATAAAGGGCGGATACAGGTATGGCTTGGGAAGCCGCGCTTTCACCTGGGACATGGTATAGGCAGCCCAGGCGTTGGCCCTTGCCCAGAAAAAGCCCGACATATGGTTCTTTTGAATGTTGTCATAGCCGTGGTACCAAAGCCCGGTGGCCTTGTCCTGAAGATAACGGATATGCCAGTAATACTGCTTTAAGGCATCTTCGATCAGGACCTGGTCCTTTGTGAGAACACCCACCCTTAAAAGAAACATGGCCGCCATAAAAAGCGTGTCGGCCCACGCTTGCTCCGGAAAGTCGTTGTTGACAGAGACCGTATGCTGCAATACGCCATCCGCAAAGCGCAGCGCCTTGTGCGTTAGGTAATCCACTTTGGCCAAAGCAATATCCAGATACTTTTGCTCGCCCGTAGCCTCATGAAGCGTAAGAAGGCAGTGGCCCATGGCGCAGGTATTCACCGTAAAAGCGGGAAGCCCCAGGGAGATCAATTCATCCACCCTTGCTTTGAGCAAATCCAGGTACTCCGCGTTGCCGGTGACATTGTATGCATCCGACACACCGTAATAAGCCACGCCGCAGGGCCAATCCCAGGTAAGATCCATTTCCATGGTTTTCCGTACCAGAGCCTCCACTGCTGAAAGCAACTTTTCCTTGTCAAATGCAAGCTTCATGAAGCCAGCCTCCATTTTTTGGCGTAATTCCAGGGATGCCCTCCAAAGAGGCTTGGAGGGCATCCCGGACAAGTCATCTTGCTGTCTGCTTATTTGACAGCGGGCAGCTTGGTGGTATTCCCGGCTTCATAGGCCGCCAGGCGCTCGTCGATGATGGCCTGATAGCCGGCATCCAGGAACTTCTGGCTGAGTTCAGTATACAGGGCGTCGAATTCTTCGGGGGCGCACTTGGTCAGCTTCACGCTGTATTCCTGGTACAGGCTCAGCAGGGTGGCGGTGTATTCGCTTTCAGACCCGATGGCCACCGAGAAGACGGGGTCAGAGTAGGCCCAGCCGTTGTCGGCGATTTCCTTGAGGGCGTAGTAGTTGTCGATCAGTTCCTTAGTGAAATCCTGGGGAATGCCCTTGGGGGAGATGGCGGCGATGGTCTGCTCGATGGTGCCAACCTTCTTGGAGGCATGCACCAGGCAGGTCATGTCGATGTTCATGTTGTGGTTGAGCATTTCGGGGCCGCGGTAATCACCGTTGACGACAGGGAGGCCGTCCGCGCCCAGGGTATAGGTCACGCCTTCGATGCCGTTTTCAAGCACGAACAGGTTTTCCGGCTGAATCATCCACTCCATGAGCATCCAGGCAGCTTTCAGTTGTTCGGGCGTGGCTAGGGAGCTGAAGCCCACGATCATGCCAAAGGGGTTGTCGGCGCGGATTTGGGGATAGGTGGCTACGCCCTCTTCCACGACCTGGTAGGGGCTGCACACAGCCAGCTTGGCACCGGGATTTGCTTCATAGAAGGACACGAGCCAGCTTACGTTACCGGACATGTAGCCGCCGTAAATCAACTTCTTGCCGTTGATGAAGTCCGTCGCCCACTGGGAGGAACCGCCGGCGGTCACGTCGGAAGATTCCAGGTCATACTCCTTGGAGAAGAAGTTCTGGTTGTACTCGGCGTTTTGACGCTTCAAAAGCCTATAGGTGGGATACCAGCTAAGGCTGGGGGTGCCAAGGCTGGAGTGCATGGCCCATTCCGCCTCAACGACGGGGAAATCACGGAAAGCGAAATTGCCGACATATGCCGCCTTGGGCAGCGACAGGCCGATGGGATTCTCCGCAAAGCCGGCTTCCTGCACCGCCTTGACTACCTTCACATATTCTTCATAGCTCTTGGGAATGTCAAGACCCAGCTTATCCAGCCAGTCTTTACGAATGAAGCTGGCATAGGTGAAAGTGGTGTTGTAATAGGGCCTCTCGGTCAAGACAAAGTAGGTTTTGCCATTGATATCGGTATAGCCCAACTGGTTGTTGTCCACCATGGCCTGGTAATAGGTGGGGGCTACCTTGGCAAACTCGCCAAGGTCGATCTCCTGCATGGCGCCGTCGTTGGCCCATTGGGCAACCTTGGGATAGTCATACTCCATCATGATGGTGGGCGTCTCGCCGCCGGCGATCAGCAGGCTGTACTTGGTCATCACGTCGCCGCGGGGGATGGCCACATACTTCACGTCCACGTTGTACTTGTCGCCGAATTCCTTTTGAATCCACTGGGTCCAGTAGTTGTCGTCCACAGCGGGGTAGCCTTCCTTGGAGCGGTCGTACACCGGCACGGTAATGCTCACCCTTGATTCAAAGGGCTGCATGTACCCTTCCGGCTTTTCCGCCGTCTCGCCCATGGCGGAGGGTACCGCCAGGAACATGGACAGCAAAAGAACGATAGCAAGCAGGGTCGATGTGGTTTTCTTCATGGTTCCATTCCTCCTGATCTATATTTTTTCTCATTGGGAAACAAAGTGGGGTTAAATGACGACGTCATTTTCTAAAAAAAGCATCAGCCCTTGACCGCCCCGATCATCACGCCCTTGACAAAATGCTTCTGAATAAAGGGGTAGATGAGGATGATGGGGATGGTGGCGAACATCACCGCCGCAGCCTGGATCACTTCCGGGGTGGATACGACTTCGGCACTTTCCGAAAGGCTGATGGCGTCGGAGCCAGAGCTCAAAATCATATTGGACAAGATGTATTGTATGGGCTGCAGCGCCTTGGTGGTGATGAAGTACCTGGCGTCGGCATAGGCGTTCCAGCGGCCCACGGCATAAAACAGAGACAGTGTGGCCAGGATGGGCTTGGACAGGGGCAGAATAATCTTGAACAGCATCTGGAAGTGGCTGGCCCCGTCCAGAAAGGCTGCTTCCTCCAGGCTGTCGGGGATAGTGGACTGCAAGAAGCTCTTCATGATGAGCATGTTGTAGGGCGAAAACGAAAGCGGAAGGATCAGCACCCACATCTTGTTGTACAGGCCCAGGTTCTTGTACAGCAAAAATTCCGGAATCAGCCCCGCGCTGAAGTACAGCGTGAACAGGATCAAGAGCGAAATCACATTGCGTCCCCTGAGTTTTTTTCGGGACAGGGGGTAGGCCGCGCAGACTGTGATCACCATGCCAATGGCTGTAAAGAGCACCGTGACCTCGATGGTGTAGAGCATGGAACGGGTCAATTGCCCATCCCGAAAGATGGAGTTGTAGGCAGCAAGGGTAAACCCCTTGGGAAACAAATAGACGGACTTGGCCAGCACAGCGGTGTTGCTGGACAACGACTTTGCCGCGATGTGCACAAAAGGAAGAATGCAGGTCAGACACAATAGCAGTATGATAAAGGCAATCACAATATCGCCAGCACGGACGCGGTTGAGGCCGCGCAGAAAGCCGGGTTTTGCATGCCGGGAGGCGCTTTTGAAATCCATATTTTCCCTCCCAAAATCAGATTAATCCGTTCTCGCCAAGGCTCTTGGCCACCCGGTCGGCGGCCAGTACCAGAATAAAGCCCAGCAAGGATTGGAACAGGCCGACGGCCGTGGCATTTGAGAAGTTTCCGCCAGCCAGCCCTTTTTCGTAGATGTAAATGGCCAGCTGATATTGAAACTCCTTGACCTGTACGTTACCAAAGGCACTTAGCCGCTCGAAGTTGGAACCCATGATGCGGCCCAGGTTCATGATCAACAGCGTTACGATGGTGGCCCGGATGCCCGGCAGTGTCACGTGCCAGATCTTGCGAAGCCGTGTGGCCCCGTCGATGGTGGCAGCCTCATACAGTTCGCTGTTGATGCCTGTGATGGCAGCCAGGTAGATGATGGTACCCCATCCCATGTTTTGCCACACTGCTGTCAAAAGGTAGGTGGCGGCCCAGTGCCATTTTTCCGTCAGAAAGGGGATACCCTTGTCAATGGCGCCCATCTGCCGGAGTAAAACGTTAACCAGCCCTGATTCAGGCTTGAACAGCGTATAGGCCACACTGGCGACGATGACCCAGCTCAAAAAGTGGGGCAGGTACAAAACGGTTTGGGAGATGCGCTTGAAACGGTTGAAGCGAAGCTCATTGAGCATAATGGCTAAAATAATGGGTACAGGAAACCCCACCGCCAGGTCAAGAAAGTTGAAGACAAGCGAATTTTTCAATGCGCGATGGAAATCGGCATCCCGAAAGATCTTCAAAAAGATGTCAAAGCCTACCCATGGCGTCTGTGCAATGGCTCTGCCTGGCCTGTAGTTCTTAAATGCGATCTGCAAGCCCGGATACGCTGCGTACTTGAATAGAATGACAAAAACCACAGGCAACAAAAGCAACAGGTATAACTGCCAGTCCCTTTTCAGCCATAGCAGCCTGCGCCTTTGCCGCAAATCAAGTCCCGGCGCCCGAACGGGTATACGTGTCCCCTGTGCCACGCCCTTTCCCCCTTTTTATAAAGCTCCGGTCTTCATACCTGGATTCTAGCATAGGACCATCAACTGTTCAAAGCGTTCGGGTCTCAATATTACGCAGTTTCGACCATTTATCCGCGTAATGTTCGTTTGAAAATAGGCAATCTGGTTGCTTTTTTCCTTTTTTCAAGGAAAATCAGCCATTTCAATGACCATCTGCGGCGTTTTGAGGTTGAATTTAAGCGCCACATATTCTATACTGACTATATGATCGATAAGGGGGGATGCATCATGTCCAGGCAACGGCAGACAATTATTGAGTACCGAAGCTATGAGCTGCCGCCTGACTTCCCCATTCTGTTATTGGCGGGAGAGCGCTGGCATATTTCCGATATCAAATCGGGCCGGCTGCACTTTCACAACTGTCTGGAGGTGGGGGTCTGCCACACCGACAGCGGAATCATAGAGTTTTACGGAGCTCCGCGCCGCTTTGCGGCGGGGGATGTGACGTGCATCGCCCGCAACGTCCCCCATACCACCTACTCAAACCCCGGAGAAGCCAGCCTGTGGACGTACCTGTTTTTCAGCCCTCAGGAGCTATTGCGAAGCTACTTTCAAAACATGCTGCCAGGCGGGGGGTTGTACGCGGATATGCTGCAGAACTGCAACATGATCCTTCCCGGTAAGGAATATCCCGAAATCCATCAGTTGGCCACAATGATCATCCGGGAGATGGAGCAAAGGCCCATGAATTACCAGGTGAGCGTCCGGGGATTGTGCCTGGGCATCCTCATGGCGTTTTTGCGAATCTACGCTCAGGAGGCAAAAAAGCCGGACGAAAAAAAGAGCGGGGATGTGCTGCCCATCGCTCCCGCGCTGGACTACATCCACGCCAACTATATGTACGATTTCCCGGTAGATTGCCTGGCGGATCTGTGCCACTTGAGCCCTACCCACTTTCGGCGCACGTTCCACACCATTATGGAAATGAGCCCGCTCAAGTTCATCCACACCACGCGCATCCTGGAATCCTGCACCCTCCTGCGCTGTACGGAGGATTCAGTGGCCGCCATTTCCGAGCAGGTGGGCTATGGCTCCGTGTCCAGCTACAACAGGCACTTTCTGGAGTTTATGGGTTGCGCGCCAAATCTTTGGCGGCGAACCGTTTCTCCCATCGTCAATCCGTCCATTTTGGAATTTACCGGATGGTTTTGATTTTCTGTCATTCGCCGAACACAAAGGGGTAACTAGCATCCACCCACATCGCCGGACGGATGACATAGCGCTTGAGATTGATTTGCCCGGCCGAAGCAATGGCACCGTAGGCTTTAACATGAAACGCACACTTGATTCCCTTGTCTACCCGAACGTCGCGCAGCCACCAGTTGCCATACGTAAAATCGCACGCATTGCCTTCGGCAGGGTATGGCATGGTTGACTCCGGCTTGTCCAGCAGGTAGGAGTTGTTTCTGATTCTTCTCTGGCTTACCTTCGGAAAGTACCGCTCTACCTCGGCAACGCTCAGCAAAAATATCAAATCCTGCGTGTCAGGACATGATGCGATTTGAATTTTTTCACGGGTAGCCGGAGAGATAAAACGGCCGGCGGGCGTTGAGACGGTGGTTTCCATGATGGCACACTGCTCTTCATCAGTAAACGCTGCCGCCAGAAAATCACAGTTGAGCCATGTCCGTATGGTTGATTCCTCCCAATTGGCACGCTGCTTTTCCGCGTGATAGGGACCTGTTTCAAGCCCTGTTTTGGAAATCAGCAGCAGTATGCCGTCCCTTTCATCCAGAACGATCCATTCAATCGGCTCTTTGCCTCCGCCGCAGCCGCCGCCCTGCTCATAACTCCCAAAATATACTGTGCCGCCAACAGATGCCGTGCAGGCATTGGTCTGGGCGGCTGCACAGGTTACGTTGATGAACATGGAAACCATGAAAAAAAGGATGATAAAGCGTTTCATTTTCCCTTTTCCTCCAATTTTGTGCTGAACTGTATTATACATCAACGAATCCTGCTTGTAATCAGCATACTGCAACAATTTGACAAAAAAAACGCTTGACTCTTTGGGAAGCCCGCGGAGTCAAGCCAAAAAGATTGAATGTCACTTCCGTGCCTTTTCAAGCACCGTCTGAAGAATACCCTGCTCGTGCAGCCTGTACAAAAGCTCGCCAAACATGGAATTGGCCCAGGCGAACCAGGGGCGGGTATACTTCTTGGGGTCGTCAGGGTCGAAGCTTTCATGCATGAAGCCCGTGTCCGCGTGGGTATTGAGCAGCATCCTTACAAGCCCGGCAATTTCATTCGTATCCGTGGCTGTCATGGCCTGCACGCAAAGGGCAATGGGCCAGATGTATCCCTTTGGGGTATGGGGGCTTCCTACGCCCGAGGCGAACGCACCGGAGTGATAATGGGGATTATGATTGCCTAGTACAAAGGCCCGGGTGCGCAGGTACAGGGGATCATCCTTTTCGCAGACGCCCAGATAAGGCAGCGAAAGCAGGCTCGGCACATTGGCGTCATCCATCAAAAGATGATGTCCCATACCGTCCGCTTCATAGGCATAGATTTCGCCGAAAGCAGGATGGCTTACAATGCCATGTTCCCGTATACCTTGCTCCATTTGGCCCTTTACAAGGGCGGATCGGGAAGCAAGCACTTCATCGCCCTTTATTTTCGCAAACTCCCCGATGTAGTGAAGGGCCTTCACGGCGAACAGGTTGGCAGGGATCAGGTATCCAAACTGGCAGGCGTCGTCGCTGGGACGGAATCCCGACCAGGTCATGCCCGTATACGCCGTTTCACTTCCCCTTCCTTCCCTTACCAGCGTATCGCTTGGCGGACAGTGGTCCCGCTCAAAGGTGTAGGGGCTGCTTTGCTCGTGGTTCTGCTCCGTGGCAAACACATGAACAATTTGATGAAGCGCCTTGATGAACTGTTCGTCCATCCAGTGGGTGGTTTTCGTCTTGTCGTAATAACGCCAGGCCAGCAGCACAGGATGGCAAAGGGAATCAATCTCGTACTTGCGCTCCCACACCCATTGACTGGGCAGCGGCCTGTCGTGATGCCCCAGGCGCTTGTCACCTGTGAGGTTGAAGGCGTTGGCATAGGGGTCCAGAAGAATATACTTCATCTGCCTGGCGATCAGCCCTTCCAGAAGCCGGGCTACCTCCTTGTCCCCGGCAAAGCGAACATAATGCAGCACCTGGGCGGTGGAATCCCTCAGCCACATGGCGGGAATATCCCCTGTGATCACAAAGGTCTGCCCGTCAAAAGTATATTGCACAGTGGTTTGAAGGGTATTGAGAAAGCAGTTTTCAAACATTTCGACAAGGCCGGGAATAACGGAAAGCTGCCGCTTAACAGGCAGAAGGTGCTCTTTGATTCCAGCGATAGCCATACTTATAGAAGCTCCTTAAGTTTTATATGTTTTCCAAAAGAGGGCAAGGCGTTAATTTACCCTCCTGTAAACGGAAGGTTCGTATTTCAAAGGGATGAAAGGCAAACGCTTCATCAATGCCCATGCCGGGGAAGGCAATGCGGGCTATGGCAGTCTCCCCCATGCATTCATACAGCCGGAGGATATATCCCTGCCCATCCTCCGCCTGTTTCAATGCGGATACTGCCACATGCATGCTATCCACTGTCATCACAGGCGGACACTTTTCTCCCCGGCCCGGCGGATTGCAAGCCAGGGCAAACGGCGTTTCGCTAAAGGCCTGCGCCTTTTGAAGAAGCTGGCCATCCACCTCATTTTTGTCACCCGCTGTAACGCGGAACCGGAAAAGCCTTTCTCCCTGCTCCATACGCACGGTGTGCCGCACTTCCCGAAGCGTCTTTTCATAATGGCCATCAGCGGCGCTATATCCGGCGGAGCGAAGCAGCGTAAGCCCGATTCGGCCTTGATGGAAAGAGGAGCCGTACACCCCGTCGTTGATGACGGCCAATTGATGCTCTCCATCATAAACGCCGCACCACTTTTGGCTGACCACTTCGGTATCTTGCGCAAGATCCTCCCACGCAAAGGGAATCTGCCCCCGGTACATGCCTTTTTCCAGCATGGTTGGCATCTGAAGCTTCAGGTACATGTCCTTTTCGTTCCAATAGACACCTGTTTCCACCTCGAAATCCGTACCCTGTTTCGGCAGCAGATAGCGCTGGTAAGCATAAGAATGGTGAAGCCCGAACACAGCTTCCACCACCGTGCGCACCTGGCCATCCTCAATCACCCGCACGGAGGGAACCACCTGGTCGTACAGCCCGGAAAAGGCGCTGCCCTCATGAGGTGTCAATAGCGCAAACCGCCGCCTTGCATGGCTTTGCGTCGTGCCAAGGCCCCAGGAGTTATAAGTGTCGTCACAGGCGCATAGCTCAAAGCTGCCGGGCTTCAAAAATTCCTTGCCGTGAACCTTATAGCTATCGATCAGTCCTGTGGAGGTGTTGACTGCCACCTGCATTTCGCCGTTGTCAAAGACGAATTCGGGCAAATGAGCGATGGGCGCAAAGGTGGGCCGCTTATCATTGGGCTCAAACCATATGACGAAGCGATTCATGGAAAAGGGTGCGAGCTCCGCCCGTACGGTAACCTTTTTCCGCCAGTCAATGCAAAAATGGCTGCTTTCCATTTCGCTTTGGGTAGGCAGCAATACACCGTTCAGATAAGCTTTGGGCGTTTGGAAGGTGGAGTCCCAATTTTGCCTGGGCAGGCCGCATTCAAATGAAAATACATCGGATACCGGGAAGGGGTGGGGATTGTACACAAGAACAACAGATGATCCGTCCTCCACGCTTTCCTCGCCTTCCGAAAGCAGCATGAAAGCTTTCATCTTCTCTTCGGAGAGGATATAAAGCCCGTGGTCGATGACTTGCAGCGTATCATCCTCCACCAACTGGCTGCCGGAACCGGGCAGCGCGTCGTGAAACTCGCTGAAAAGCAAATCACGTTCGGCCTTAAGAAGGGCATCCTTGGGATAGGCCATGCCCTTTTGCAGCGCGGCGGCCACGCACATTCTTTCGGTGGCATACAGCTCGTTTTCCAGCAGGCGGTGCCTTTGCTTGACACGAATCTGCGAGGTATAGCAGCCGGGAGCAACGGGATTCAAACCCTTATCCACCGCAGGCAGGGGGATGTTCTTTTCCCGCAGCTCCTGAAAATAAGCTTCCGGGGTGGAATGCATGAGTTTGTAAGGCTTGTCCGCATCCGAAAGCATGGCGTGCAAATCCCGCATGTCCTTGCGGGAGGGGCCACCGCCGTGATCGCCCACACCCCACAAAAACAGTGTGACAGGCTCTTTCGCCTTCTCCTGCAAGAAGCCAACAAGCTCATGAGCCACCTTGCCATACACCGAATTGTAATTTTCGTCCGAACGGTGGACGATCACGGAGCTATTGTTATAGCCCTGCCAGATAAAGTCCTGACTTTCAAAATCATAATGGCCCTTTCCCGGGCGGCAAACAACATAGCTGTCATAACCAGCCTGGTTCAATATTTGCACCAGGCCCCGGGAATGGCCGAAGGAATCAAAGTTGATGGCGGTTGCAGGCCGTGCCCCGAATTCCTTTTCAAAAAAGATGCGGCCCGCCAGGATGTTGCGTACGATGGACTCACCGCTGGGCATATTGCAGTCCGGCTGCAGGTACCACCCGCCCATAATATAGAAGGAACCTTCCTTCACCTGCGCCCTGATCTTTGCAAACAACTCAGGATCGTGCTGCTTCACCCAATCGTACAGCAATGCTTCATTGTGGCAGAACACAAAGCCTGGATTTTCCTGTATCATTTCTACCGCTGTGCGAAAGGTGGAAATCGCCTCGGCGCAGCCTTCCTGCCAGCGCCAGAGCCAGACCGGGTCCAAATGGGCATTGCAGATCAGATGAACGCGCTTCATATAATGCTCCTATTTTCAAAAAGTGGTTATCCCACTTCATAGATTTCCTGCTTTTGATATGCAGCCGGAGGGGCAAACCCCTCCGGCGCCTTCCCTGTTGCGGGAAAATTCATGTATTAAGAATGAAGCGGTCAGTCGTTCTTCAGCGTTTTTGCAGCCAGCTCCAGAACCATCACACCGCTTAGGTGCTGGGCCAGGTCGACTTCATCGCCCGGACGGCTATCCCAGTAACCGCCAATGATGCCTTCCTCCGACATGCCTTTTTCGGCAATCGCCTTGGCGTTTGTATACAGCATGTCGTATAGTTCCGTTTCCCCCGGTGTTTCCTTTATCAATTCCGCCAGGTACCGGAAGAAAATGCCCCGGAACAGGCCGCAGTCATCCTTGCCCTCATAGGGGAACACGCCGCCGTTTGCTTCGCCGAAACGCCGCTTGGATTCATAGGCGATGTTCCTGGCCAAATCGAGGTGCGCTTTGTCGTAGGTTGTGCGGTAATACTCTACCGCCGCGCCGATCATGACCCCCTGGTTGTAGGTGAAGGACCATTCGTAATCGATGGTTCCGTCCCCCGTGCGGTTCATGCCATCCCACACGTAATAGGTGTCGGGGTCCATGAGGTTGTCCCGGTTCCATTCGAAGATTTTCTTGCCCCAGTGTAGGTCATCCTCGTTGCCAAAGCGCTGGTACAGCCTAAAGGCCAATATGGCGGCCGGGGCGTTGGCGGGGGTGTTTTTATAATCCAACTGGTTCTTGCGCCAGGCCATGCCGCCGCCCATATGATCGTTCCAGGCGGTCTTGATGTCCTGCCAGAGGATGTCCACCCGCTTTTTATAAGTGTCTTCCTTTGTTTCATCCCATAGCCGGAGCAGGGCCAGGGCCATCCACTCCATGTCGTCGTACCAGTTGTTTAAAATCGTGCCGCTGTTGTGGGCGATGGTCCCCTTCAGCTCCTTTTGGATCAGTTCCATATATACCTGATCCCGGGTGCGAAGATAGCCGTCCAGCAGCGCGTCGATGGCGTGGGCGTGCCACCAGTAGCAAAAGCGCTCCGTTCGGTCATGGGGCAAACGGTGTCTGAAAAGAACGTCCCCCGCGTCCCAGAACTTTTCGGCAAGCGCGTTTTGCGCGCGGTCCGCAGCCTCGCTGGCCGCCAAATAACTCATAAGCTGCCTCCGGTCAGATAATGTTTGATGAACGGTCTCGTTTGATGACGCCCCTCCCGCAAAAGGCGGGGCGGGGCCAGCATCAACGCATCCATTTTCCAGTCAATAATCCAGCGCGGCTTCTTGGAGGGCGGTGTTGCCCTGGCGCTCGGCATTGTCCAGCGCTTCCTGGGCGCTGATTTCACCATTGATGAACAGCTGCCACTGGGGAATCATAGCCAGGGATTCCATGGTGGAATAGCCCTGGGTCTTGGGCCGGATGCGGCCATACTGGAAGGCGCCAAACAGCGCGCTAAGATGGGGATCATCAGCGATATAGGGATCGGCGGCCGCGTCCACATTGGCGGGCAGGTAGCCGTTGATTTTGGTGAATAGCAGGCTGTTTTCCGCGTCGCAGGCCCACCACTTGATAAAGTCCATGGCCTCGCGGGGATGCGCAGCCAACGCGGGGATGGCCAAGCCGAAGCCGCCCATGCCGCTGGCCGGGTCATGTCCGGGAGCACCGGGACAGGGGATGATGCCCAGGTTGATGCCGGCTTTTTTGACGTTGTTCAGGTCCCAGGGGCCGGAAACCATCATGGCAGCCTTGCCCGCGATGAAGGCCTGGCCATTATAGGCCTCGTTGAAGCCCGTCTCGTAGACCTTGTCCTGATTGAGCATCTGATCCCAGAAGTTCAAAACCGCCAAACCGGCTTCATTGTTGAAGGCGACGGTGGGGGGGGTCGTTTCGTCGTTGATGAGCTTGCCGCCGGCCTGGTACAGATAAGCACTGAACAGGCCAACATCGTTCATCACATAGCCGGACTGGACGAGCGCACCTTTTTCGTCGCGCTTGGTGGTGGCAACGGCCGCTGCGCGCAGGCTGTCCCAATCCTTGATTTCCTTGTAGTCGATGCCAGCTTCAGCCAAAAGGTCGATGTTGCAGAACAGCACGCGGGCGTCCACCATGGTGGGCAGGCCGTAGAGCTTGCCGTCGTAGGTGAGTTCGTCCACCGCGGGGGCGAAGAATTTGGTAAGGTCAACGCCGTCGGCGGCGATGTAATCATCCAACGCCAGCAGCGCGCCCTTGGGAGCGTAGGAGGAGGTATTGAACCTGTCCCAGAGCACCACGTCGCAGGTTTCGCCGCCGGCAATGGCGGTGAGCAGCTTCTGTTCGGTGCCGTCCACATACTGGTAGGTGATGTGCACTTTGTCCTGGGAAGCATTGTAGGCATCCAGCATTTCGGTGAACTGGGTGATGGCGTCGCCGCTCCAGCCGCCCCACATGACAAGCTCGGTCTTGCCTTCGGCAAGCACCATGGGAACCATTGTCAGGAGCATCAAAGCCGCAACGAGGAGAGCCAGGGTCCTTTTCATGATCGTATCCTCCTTTAAAATAGGGTTATGTTTTACTGCCACTGAAGGCAATACCCTCGATGAAATACCGCTGGGCGAAGGCGAACAGTATCAGTATGGGAATGGTGGAAAACACCGTGCCCGCCATCATCGCGCCATAGTTGGTAACGTAATTGTTCTTGAATAGCGACAGGCCGATCTGGATTGTATGTTTGCTGGCATCGTTGAGCACGATCAGCGGCCACATGAAGCTGTTCCAGCCCGACTGGAAGGTCATGATGCCAAGCGTAACGGCTGCGGGGGTGATCAGGGGCAGGTAGATGTTCAGGAAGATGCGGAACTCGCCGCACCCGTCGATACGGGCAGCCTCGCCCAGGTCATCGGGCAGCGCGGCAAAGAACTGCCGCATGAAGAACACCGCATACGCGCCTACCGCGCCTGGCAGCATAATGGCCCAGAAGCTGTTGATAAAGCCCTTGCCGCCCTGACCGAAAAGATCGTTGCCACCCACCAGGGGAAACTTTCGAAGCACCACGAACTGGGGCACCATGGTTACGATGCCGGGGATCATCATGGAAGAAAGCAGAATGGCAAACATGATATTTTTGCCGCGGATGTGCAGCTTGGCAAAACCGTAACCCGCCAACCCGCCTAAAAACACATTGGTGAGCACGCCAACCGAAGCCAGGATCAAAGAGTTTTTAAAGTACAGGAAGAAGGGAACGGTGCTTAAAACATCCCTGTAATTTTGGACCGTCGCCCCCACCGGGACAAGGTCCAGGGGACGGGCATAGATTTCAGGCATGGGCTTGAACGACGTGGCGATCATCCACAAAAAGGGGTAGATGGTGCATACGGCTATCAGGCAGGCGGAGATATACCAGATGACTGCCCTCACCGTTTTTCTTCCCTTGGATTCAACCATAATAAGCCCTCCCTTCCTTACTCCTTTTCCTTGTTGATCCGCATGTTCATCAGGCTGAACACGGAGATGATGGCGAACAGGCACAGCGACATAGCGGAAGCATAGCCCATTTTCAAATCCTTGAAGCCCCGGTTGTAAATGTAGTACACCATGGTAATGGTGGCGTTGCCCGGCCCGCCGCTGGTTAAAAGGTACGCCGCGTCAAACACCTGAAAGGTGCCGATAATCAGCAAGGTGGATACAAAGAACGTAGTCTTGCGGATGGAGGGTACCGTAATGTGAAAAAACCTTTGCCAGCGGTTTGCCCCATCGATGACGGCAGCCTCGTACAAAACGTCGGGCACACCCTTCAATGCTGCCAGAAAGATCATCATGTTCCCCGCGTATCCCGCCCACAGGCTCATGATGACGATGGCGAACATGGCTGTCTTCGTATCGTTCAGCCAGGAAGGGCCCACCACACCGAACAGGGACAGAAGACCGTTTAAAAGGCCCATCTTGGGGTTGTATATCCAGGACCACAGCGTGGCGTTGGCCACGGAGGAGGATAACACCGGCAGGTAAAACAACGTGCGGTACAGCCCGACATACTTTCGCTTGGCGTTGATGAACAGCGCTACCAAAAGGGACAGTACAAGGCCCGAAGGCACATACAAAAGCGTGTAGGTGGCTGTGTTGCGAAGCGAGATCCAGAAAAATTCGTCCGTCCATATGCGCTGGAAATTGCGGAACTCAATGAACCTTGGCGGGTTGATGATATCGTAGCTGGTAAAGCTGAACACCACCGCCATGACAAGGGGCAAAAGGGTGAACAGAAAGAAGAGGATGACCGGCGGTGCAATGAATAGCCAGCCGATTCTATTCTGGGCGGCGGTGAATTTCGATCTCCTGTTCAAACGCAAGACCCCTTTCACGTCGGGTTGAGAAAAAACCGGCTGATACTGTACACAAAAGGCAACAAAAACCCAGGGCACCCCCTATCGGGCCGTGCCGATTCGCATTTTTGTCACATCAAATTGCGATGTTCCTGTCTTTTGTAGCCTCTTTGGGGGGCGCCATGGTGTTGCCCTCCACCCATTCGCCCTCCAGCAAAAAGCTGCGGCCTTCGGGTGCTTTGCCGCGAAGGATGTCGCCTATCACCTTCACCGCACAGGAGCCGATGCCGCTTTGCGGCTGCTTGATATGGGACAAAAGATGCAACCCCAGATAGCCGGAATCAAAGTCGAAACTAACGATGGAGATATCCTCCGGCACTTTTTTGCCGATGCGGCGTACGGCGTCCCAGGCGGCTTTGGAAGCGCTGTACTCGGTGCCGAAGACGGCTGTAATCTCGGGATGGTGCATGAGGTGCGCGGCAATGGCATCCACATACGTTTCATGGACGGCAGAGTCGCTTCCGTTCATTCCCCTGGCTTTTACATGGTCGCTGATGCGGGTAAGCCATAAATCCCGCTTTACGGCCAGACGGCTGTCGGCAAAAGCCTCCAGAAAACCCTGCATACGCTCCTTCAGGGAAGAGGAATGGTCATCCTCCAGTGCCAGCAAGGCGATGTTTCTGTGTCCGCAGCCGATCAGCCTGGACACGGCCTGCCTGCCCAGCCTTACGTTGTCTACGCCAACAAACGGAACATCAATGCCGGACATGGACCTGTCGATCATGACGATGGGATATTTGGAGTAAACGGCATTCAATAAAACCTCATTGTACAATTCCCCGTGGGCCGGCTGCACAATGATGCCCGCAACCCCTGCGGCCATGAGGGATTTCAATATCTTCGACTCTCGTTTCTGGTCATTGCCTGTGTTTTTTAAAATCAGATGCATCCCCAGCTCTTCCGCCATGTCCACCGCACCGTTCACGATGTCCAAACCAAAGGAGGAGCCGTAGCCGCCCATGACAAGCGCAATGATGGGCGCTGCCATTTCTTTTGCCTTCGCGATAACGGGGATGGCGCAATCCTTTTTCACAAAGGAGCCCCGGCCGGGTATGCGCACGATGATCCCGTCATCCGCCAGTTTCGTCAGTGCCTTTTTGCTGGTGATCCTGCTGACAAAAAACTGCTTGGCTACCTCGATCTCGGTAGGCAGCTGCTTGCCTTGTGCGTATACTCCGTTTGTGATATCCTCCATCAGCCTGTCGTAAATCTGCCGGTAGAGGGTGTCGCCGCTTTTCATCTAGAGCCCTCCATGCGCTATTTTCATGGCGCCCATGGCCTTGTCGTTTTGTAGTTCTTTTCTGTTTCCCGGTGTAGTTATTGTACCATATTGCATATAGGTGTCAACATGCTTAATATATCATTTCGTATAAATATACTTAATATATCATTTCAGACGAGAAATATTCCTTATGCCCTACCCCGTAAAACAAGGGGTAAAAGCAAGCAAAGTACAAACAAAGTATCATTCCATAAGCATTTTTCTCTTTACACCTTCCCCCCGATGCCTTATAATGTAGCGAAATCTGGAAGAGGGGGTAAAAACCATGCAGGAAGAAAAAAAACCGTCCATAGGGGCGCGGCTTCTTAAGCGCTACGGGCTGGACGCGTTGAGCGCCATGGCACTGGGGCTTTTCTCCACACTCATCATCGGCACGATTCTGGATCAGCTTGGCACGTTCATTCCAGGCCTGTCCCTTTTGCGTGACCTGGCAGCAACGGCTGTTTCGAAACCTGTGGTTGGCGCGGCCATCGGCGTATCGGTGGCCTGGGGCATGAAGGTGAAGCCGCTGGCGATTTTCACCTCCGCCGCATCGGGGGCTATCGGCTATGGCCTGAGCGGCCCGCTGGGCTGCTTCCTGGCGGCGGTCATCGGCGCGGAGGCCGGCAACTTTATCGCAGGCAAAACGAAGCTGGATATCATACTCGTTCCCACGGCCACCCTGCTGGCGGGCGGATTGGCCGCCTATATCGTCAGCCCTGCCGTGAACTGGATCATGGCCATACTCCGGAATTTTATCGACACAGCCACGCTCTTGCAGCCCATCCCCATGGGAATCATCGTTTCTGTCGTGGTAGGACTTGTTTTGACGGCGCCCATCTCCTCCGCCGCGCTTTGCGCCATGATCTTTTCGGTACCGGAAGGCGGCGAGCTGGGGCTGGGCCTGCAATTGGCGGCAGGCGCGGCAACAGCCGGATGCTGCGCGCAGATGGTGGGGTTTGCCGTATCCAGCTACCGTGAAAACGGGGTGGGTGGCCTGATTGCCCAGGGCATTGGCACCTCCATGCTGCAGGTGCCCAACATCCTCGTGCATCCGTTGATCCTTGTTCCGCCGACGCTGGCTTCCGCCATCACGGGGCCGCTTGCCACCACGCTGTTTGGGATGCGCAACAGCGGTGTTTTTGCGGGGATGGGCACCTCCGGATTTGTTGGGCAGATTGGTACATGGCGGGCTATGGCGCAACTGGAAGCGCCGGGGATTGTCGCTTTGAAAATACTTGCGCTGCACATTGTTCTCCCGGCTGTCCTGGCCATACTGATCAGCGAGTTCATGCGCAAACTGGGCTGGATCAAGCCCGGGGACATGACACTAAAATTGTAAACTTCCTGTAAACTGAATGAAATAGGCCTGATTTGGAGGATTCCAAACCAGGCTTTTTTTTGCCTGCACCTATGTAACCGGAAAATGCAGCCCATTTGTATAAAGCTTGTGCAACCCTTGAAAAAGTGCATGATTCCGACGATATGTATTATGTAAAAGCAATTTCCCAAGAATCGGTTTTCAGTGACAACGATGCGCTCGCATGGTATAATGATGTCAGAATTTTTCGACAATCCTGCTTTATTTGCCACGATCCGCACCTGACAGGAAAACAGCCCTGATGGACATCCTGTCCTGATTCCATACACCCATACATGACCTGACTTAAGGCGGTGGACAGATGGATATCGGTTTCTTCCGGGATCTGCTGGTAAATGCGGCTTTTCTACTCACTTCCAGCATTCTTCTCACATTTATTAATGGCGCTTACCAAAAAAGAAGAGCCTCCGCAAATGTCTTAAGCGGCCTGATTGCAGGTACTGTAGGTGTTCTGGTACTTTTGACCACCGTCCGTTTTGATACAGGCATCGTGTTTGACACCCGCTCCATCCTGGTCAGCACCATGGGTATGTTTTTTGGCTGGGTACCTACCCTGATCGCCGCTGGCGTCATCATTGCCGCCCGGATCATCATGGGCGGAGGCGGCGTTTTCATGGGTATTTTGGTAACGTGTGTTTCGGCAGCGGTCGGCCTTGCATGGCGGGAAGCACGTTTGAAAAATGAGCGAATCAAAAACCATTTCACCGGTTTTGAGTTTTACCTGGTGGGTGTCATAAACCATGTACTGATGCTGGTCTGTACGCTGTCGCTGCCCAAGGAAAGCATCGTGCCCGTCCTTCGAACCATCAGCATTCCGGTGCTTTTGATCTATCCCGTCTTTTCGCTTTTGATCTGCATGGTCATCTGGTCACGCCTCAGGCAAATTCAAGCTGACGCAGATTTTTTACAGAGCGAGACCAGGTTTCGCACGCTGTATGAGCAGTCGCCTGTGGGTGTGGCTTTTGAAGATGGCCAGGGCAATCTGCAGTACAACCGGATGGCAGTATCCATTTTGGGCACACCCATGGATCAGGTTGCACCATCCAGTTGGCCAAGGTCCGTAAGCCCTGAGGATGTTAAGGACGGTCGCAAAGCCTACGAAGCATTTGTCCGTGGCCAGACTTCTTCATTTGAAATGGAGCGGCCCTACACGCGGCCGGACGGCACGGAGGTCTGGATTCATTTGACGCTGGCCAAGCTACAAATGTCTGGTTCATTGGCCACAAGCCATATGTGGCTGCTGCAGGACATTTCCGAGAGGAAGCAAAAGGAAGCGGAAATCGTATACCTTACCTATCATGACGTACTGACAGGTATGTACAACCGGGCGTTTATGGAAAAGGAACGGCAGCGCCTGAATGTGAAGGAGCACCTGCCGCTGTCGGTAATCCTGGGAGATGTCAACGGCCTGAAGCTGGTCAACGATGCCTTTGGCCATGACGAGGGTGACTATCTTTTGACAGAAGTGGCCAAAATCCTAAAAAGCTGCCTGCGGGATACGGATGTGGTGGCCAGAATCGGCGGTGATGAGTTCCTTGTTCTGCTGCCCAATACGGAAACCCATGAGGTTGCGCAGATTGTCAGCATGATCGGAAAGGCTTGTGCTTCCCATGCCCCCCGCCCCGGCAAGGAGTTGTTTGAGGTAAGCATATCTCTGGGCTATGCCACTAAGACAAGTCCGGATGAGTTGCTAGACGCCGTTATCAAGACCGCTGAAAGGTTTATGTACCGGCGCAAGCTCATTGCCCATAAGCAGATGTACAACTCCATTCTCACTTCGATCAAGGAAACGCTGTACGAAAAGAGCGACGAAACCCGGGAACACGGGGAACGGATGGCCGGTATGGCAAGGTCCCTGGCCCGAGCGCTGGACTTGAACAAGGAAGACACCCAAGCGCTGGAGCTGGCTTCCATGCTCCATGATATCGGCAAGGTTCGGGTGGATTTGAGCATTCTCAAAAAAGCCGGGGCACTGACCGGAGAAGAATGGGATGAAATCAAAAAGCATCCGGAGGCCGGCTACCGCATCGCCCAGTCGGTGCCCCATCTAAACGCCATATCGGAAGTCATTCTCTACCACCATGAGCGGTGGGACGGCACGGGCTATCCGCAGGGCTTATCGGGAGAAAACATTCCGCTGCTGGCGCGCATCCTCGCCCTGGTGGATTCCTACGACACCATGCGGGAGGACAGGGGTTACCGAAAGGCACTTGATGACGCGGAGGCCATTCGGGAGATCCTGCGATCCGCAGGAAAGCAATTCGACCCTGAACTGACGCGCATTTTTGTGGAAAAAGTATTAAGTGACGAAGATGAAGAAGCAGGAAACTGACCCACCCACTTGTTCTGTTTTTGCAGGCGGAAATGCTTTTGTGAGGAAAGGGGCATCCATGAGAAGAGGAATCTTCATTCTGATTGTGCCCTGAGTGTTACTACGGACCTGAGCGGTATACCGGATATGGTCATGGCCTCCATCCAGTATCCGGATTAAGTGTTGAATGAACATAGAGAGCACCGGGGCCGCCGGTGCTCTCTTGCTGTATGAAATGAGCCATTGCAGAAAAATACCTGTTCAAGCAATTTAACGGCATAGCTTGTATAGCGCAGCGCCATGGGGAGGCAGCTGGGCTGCGATCAACCCCTGCGGCATATCCACCTCTTTATGCGCCCACAAATCGCGTATGATCACGGGTGAAAACCCGCACACCTGTTCCTGTACGGAAACCTTCGTCCGATCCTCCGACAGGTTGAACAAAGCAACATACGTGCTGCCGTCCTCGTCTTGGCTCAGCCATACGGCATGATCACCGTCCCGCTCAAGCTGCATTGCACCATGGGAATGCTTGATCAGATGCAGCACCTCGCCGTTTTGCATCAGCGACAGCGTCCATTCATCATTGTCACGCATCTCACCGCCCATCATCAAAGGTGAGCGGAAAATGCACCAAAGCGTCATCATGGTCCTCTGCTCATCCCTTGTAAAGTTCGTCTGCCGCCCCCGCCGCCATCCCATGCCGATGCGGCCCAGAGGCAGCATGTCGCAATCAGGCCAGCAGCCGGGAGCCACGTGACGCTGCCACACCTCACAGCGTTCGAACATGTTTTTCAGCAGGTCCCAGCGGTCCCAGAAGTCATCGGTAATGCGCCACATGTTGGCGTATTTGCTTAAATGCCAGGCCTTTTCAATCAGTGCAGGGCCGGGAGAAAGGCTCATTACCATCTGCCTGCCGGAGTGTTCTATGGCCTTTGCGATCATCTCAATTTCTTTTTCAGCAGAATAGGGCGCGTGGGGATACATGTTGGTGTTGCAGATGTCATCCACCTTTACGTAATCCACGCCCCAGGCGGCGTATAGTTCAAAAATACTGTCGTAATACTTCTGCGACGACGGATGGCTGGGGTTCAGGCCATACATGTCGCTGTTCCATTTGCATATGGAATGCGGCAAAGCGATTTTGTCCGCCGTCACGTCCGTGCCGTATACGGGCATGCGGGCATGCACCGCCTGCCTGGGAATGCCCCGCATGATGTGGATGCCAAATTTTAGCCCCATTGCATGAATCTTGCCGGCAATGTGTGTGAAGCCATGGCCGCCTGCGGCGGAGGGGAAGCGGTTGGGCGCGGGAAGCTGCCTTCCATAAGCGTCCAGTGAAAGATTCGCGAATGGAATGTACTCCCCTTCTCCCGTTCCGGCCATGGGCTCTGACCACTGTATGTCGCAAACGATGTATTCCCATCCGAACTTCTTCAGGTGCTTTTCCATATAGGCAGCGTTGCCAAGAAGCTGCTCCTCGTTCACCGAGGCCGCGTAACAATCCCAGCTGTTCCAACCCATGGGCGGTGTGAATGCCGCCCTGTTTTTGTCCATTTAAATGCCTCCCGTTTTGCTATCGTACAATGCCCTTTTCGCCTCTTTTCCTTTCTCCGGTGATTTCGCAAATTCCTTTTCTGACGGCAGGCTGCACAGTGTAAAATTTATTCTGAAATCAGAAGGGTTAATAGTTGACTTCGCTCATGCGCAGTGCTAATATTCGTGTGTTGTCGTAATTGGTATTTTTTTGTTAATTGTCGAACTTTCTTGATTGTAAGAGGCGAGATATTTTGGGAGGTGAATCTGTGAGCCTGTTTGTAAAGACACTATTGCTAAGTCTGGCAGAAAAAAAAGCAAGAACGCTGCTCGTCTTGTTTTCCATTGCCATCTCCTCAGCGCTCATCTTCGCGAACGAGAGCTTTTCTACAACAGTATCCCGGCGGTTCTACGACGCCGATGTACGGTGGAGCGGCATCTCCGACTTTTACATTGAAAGCCGGGAAGCGGTTGGTGCAAAGGAGTGGATAGACACCGCCCATCTTGGCCCCATGCAGGTCGATTTTGAATACGCCTACTCCTTGATCAAGGAAAAGGCGCTTTATGCCCCCAGTGTGGAAGAAATGCATTACTTCACGCTCATCGGGGCGGATATGGCGGAGTTCAACCATCACAACCCCGTGACCCTCAGGGAAGGCACCTTTGACGATTGGACCGGGAATAAAATCATCCTGGGCGCGACGTACGCAGACATGTATGGCATTCATACCGGGGACACCGTGACACTGGAATTGAGCGGCGATCCCAACGATTTTATCGTGGCCGGCATCAGCGAGCCCCGGGGCCTTTTTCTTCGGGAGCTGGCGGACGGAGGCTTTGTCCTGGCGCCGCATGATACCATCAGGGACATTTACGGCGGGGACTGCAACCTTTTGTTCCTGAAAATGAAGGACCGCACGCAAAGAACGGCCATGCTGGAGACGCTGACCGCTGCCTTTGAAGGGTACAAGGTGGCCTACGGCGTAAATGACGAGATCATTGCGGCGGAGACGCAAAACTACGTGATGCCCTTCCGCATCTCGGCGGTGGTGGTCATCTTCATGAGCATGTTCATCATTTACACCGCCTTCAACCTGATTACGCTGGAGCGCATCCCCATTGTGGGTTCGCTTAGAAGCGTTGGCTGCACGCGACGGAAAATCAACCGTCTGCTCATTTTGGAAAGTGCTGCCATCGGGGCGGCAGGAGGCCTTATCGGCTGCCTGCTGGGAACGGTGGTGCTAAGGTTTATCATCCTCAGCTATTTCAGCGGCGAGGCCGCCGTGCTGGATACCAATGTGCTTTTCGGCCTGCGGGAGGTGCTGACGGCAGTGGCCGCCGCGGTCATCATCACCACATCAAGCGCGGTATTGCCCATCATGCGCCTGACCAGGACACCCATCAAAAACATTATCCTTTGTGATGTGTACAAAAGACATAGCAAAAAAAGCAGACTATGGGTTGTGGGCTTGATCCTTATAGCGGCCTGTATCCTTGTTCCACCCCTCCTTCCCGGGAACTTCATGGGCATGATTCTGGCGGCCGCGCTGGCGACAGGCGCACTCATCGGCCTCATTCCCGTTGTGCCGTTTGTCACGCGCCACCTGTCGAAGCTTGTTGCAAAGCTTCCCTTCATCAGCCAGGATGTAGCGCTGGGCGTTCGGAACATTAGGGACAACAAAAACCTGATGAACAACATTCAACTATTCTCGGCGGCCATTGCCATCATTGCTTTTATGGCCTCCATGTTTGGCACCATGGGTGCAGATCTGTTGAAAGCGTTTGAGCGGGACATGAAGTTTGACGTTTCGCTTTCGCTGCGCCATTCTGATGAACAGACGCTTCAAAGGCTTGCAACGGTTGATGGCGTGGCGGGTTACGAAGGCTGCCATGTCAGCCATGCCGCCATCGTGAACCATCAAACATTCTTCAACGTACTGTACGGCATTGAAAGCGAGCATTTCTTTGACTTCAACCCCGTCCGTGAGCTTGAGGAAAACCGGGACGCCCTTGCCCGGCTGAACAGCGGCAGGAACATCATTACCACCAACGTGCTCAAAGGAAAGCTCGGCCTGAATCTTGGTGATACACTTGTCCTTCAATTCGGCAGCAAAGAGATTTCCTATACCATAACGGGCTTTGTAGAAACAAACGTGGGCATTGGCCATGTCGGATATATCTCTGCTGAAAATTACCGCGCCGACATGGATGTTTCGGACTACGATCAGATTTTTGTCAAGGCACAGGGCGGTGCGGAAACGGTCAAAAACAGCATCAAGCGGGCACTGACCCGTGATGTCATGCGCATCGACACCAAGGAAGACCTGACACGGGCCAACGCCGACAAGGTGATGGCCATGTTCAAGGCCATCAGCAGCTACAGTTACCTGGCACTGCTGGTGGGCATCATCGGCATCGTCAACAACCTGGCGGCCAGCTTTATTGAACGAAAGCGGAGCTTTGCCATGTACCGCTGCGTGGGCATGAGCAAACGCGGCCTCAACCGGATGCTGATTACCGAGGCGGCAGCCATGGGTGTGCTTGGCGTTTTATTCGGCACCCTGTGCGCGCTGGTGATGGCCTCCGCCATACCCGCATCCGTCAGCGTCCTGTGGGGCAAGGTTACGGTACAATTGGCCGTCAAGGAAATGGCGATCATGGGGGCTTCAGGCATCCTCTCCATGCTGCTCATATCCGCAATCCCCGTTTTCAAGAGCAACAGGCTAAGCATCATTGAAAGCATCAAGTATGAATAAAGGAGCATTATGATGAATGAAATCATTCGGGTAAGCAACTTGAAAAAGTCATTTGCGCTGGGCCAGAGCTCTGTGGAAGTGCTCAAGGACATTAGCCTCACGGTCAAAAAGGGTGAGTTCATTTCCATTATGGGGCCGTCCGGCTCTGGAAAAAGCACACTTTTGTACCTGATGGGCGGGCTGGACAGGCCCACAAGCGGGTCTATTCTCGTCAGCGGAAAAAAGATGCAGGACCTTGATGATGACGCGGAGAGTAAAATGCGCAGGACCGACATCGGTTTTGTGTTCCAGGCCTATAACCTCATCGACAATCTGACACTGGAGGAAAACATTCTCCTGCCTGCGCTGCTGGACGGCAAAAAGCGCAAGGATGTACAGAAAAGGGCAGAGGAATTGATGAAGGCAGTGGGCATTGAAAAGCGCAGGAACCATACGCCCAGGGAGCTGTCCGGCGGCGAACAGCAGCGCACGGCCATCGCCCGGGCGTTGATCAACGAACCCGGCATCCTCTTTGCGGACGAGCCCATCGGCAACCTGGACAGCAAGACCGGCACGGAAATTTTGGAGCTTTTGAGGGAGATCAACCAAACAAAAGGCATCACCATTCTTATGGTGACGCATTCGGAGGAATCTACAAAATACGGCACAAGGGTCGTGAGGCTCAAGGATGGGCAGGTTGTTGCGTAAGAACCCAAGCACTTACCTATAACAGAATAACACTTTATCACAAAAACCCGTTGCAGGAATAGAAGCAGCGGGCTTTTTTTCACCTGCTTTATGTGCTACGAACCACCAGCACCTCATTGGATTTGGCACAGGTGCTGTCCAGGCATGCTATCACAAACACACGGCCCAGCGTACCGGCAGGCACCTGCCATAGCATTTCGGCCACGCCCGTCACAGCGCTTAAGCAATCCACGCCAATCAGGCTGGCCTGCTCGCACGCATTGGTGCCGGTTGGTTCAAGAAAAAAGAACACTCTGGAAACGGGCCGATTGAAGGTCGGCCGCACAATGGTTCGCGGAGAAAGCTGCACAGCTCCGTTTACAACGGGCAGCGGGCGGCCTTCCTCCGTAAAGAACTCCAGCGTCAGCACCCGAAGATTGTTAACGGGTTCAGGCTTTGGCTTTCCCACAGGAATACAGATTACCTGCCCGACGCAGATCGCTCCGCGGCGGATGATCTGCGGATTTGTATTGAGGATGGCGTTCACCGTTACCCCATACCTTTTGCCAATGCTATTCAGCGTATCCTGCCGCTGCACTGTATACAACTGGCCGCTGCACCTTTCCGGCGGCGGCGGTATCGGACCTCCCTCCGCGGGAGCCGTTGACTGTACGAACCTTCCATTCTCCATTTTCTTCACCCCTTTTACGCCTTATGTTGCATGATATGTTCTGCGCATGCCGGGGATACCAGTCATCAAACCACCAAGAAGCGCTGCAAAGGGTTTTTCCGCCGCTTGTCGAATCATAAGGTATCCTTCTTCAAAAGCATCTCCTTTTGAGAGGGAACAATGCTTACGGGAGATGACGCCCTTGCGCTCCCCCCTTGTCCGGCTGGCTTTGCTCCTTTTGTGCCTGCTTCTCTCTTTTCATTTGGCCATGGGAGAGGCTTTGTGCTGTGCGCCGGCGGTACAAGCCTGTGACCCGCATAACTCCATCACCGTTAACACCGCCGCTTCCGGCGGGAGTATGGATGATTCTTTGATGACAAACACCGCACCCTCCGCCCTTGCCTTGGAGGGCTTTTTCGCCGCAGCCTTCCATTCTGAATATGGTGATACCACAAGGGATTCGCTGATCCGCTGGGAAATTCCGCTCTGCCTGTTTGTCAAGGGTGAACCTACGCCGGATGATTTGAATGCGCTTGATCGATTGCTTTCAAGCCTCAAGGCCAACGTTCCAGGTCTGCCGGATATTTCGTTTGCCAGCGCGGAAGAAAAGGCCAATGTGATCATTTCCTTTGTTCCCTTCGAGGCCATGGCAGAATCACTCACAACCTATGAAGCCAACAACTGGGGCTTTATGAACTGCTTTTCCGATGAAAAGACCATCCGTTACGGTATGATAGCCATTGCAAGCGACGTGACCGGACAAAAGGACCGCAACCATCTCATTTTGGAAGAATTCGTGAACATGCTGGGCTTGACAGCCGACCTGTCTTACGCACCGGAGAGCATCATCTACCAGCCTTACACTGATACGCAGGCCTTGGCTGACATGGATTATGAAATGCTAACCCTGCTATACGGCTCTTTTGTGAACTATGGCATGAGCCGGGAGGAAGCAAAAGCGGCGCTTGAGAAAATTTTCCCGGATCAGTGAATCCGGGTCTTTTATTCTTGACGTATCTGGCAATTCGTGGGTACAATATATGTGTTATAGTTACAAGGAAGGAGTTTTGACGCAGTATGCCGGAGAGGGATCAGGAAACCTGCAGCGTCAATATCATCCATCCGGAAGATGTGAAAAAGGCGCTGGATCAAATGCCCGGCGAGAATGCCCGCTGCGCCATGCTGGATATACTGACAGCTATGGCCGATGCCACGCGGCTTAAGATACTGCTGGCGCTGCGCCAGCAAGAACTTTGCGTATGCGATCTAAGCGCGGTGCTGTGCCTGTCCCAAAGTGCCGTCAGCCACCAACTGCGGACCCTGAAGGACGTACACTGTGTCAAGTCCCGCCGCAGCGGTAAAATCGTATATTACGCGCTGGACGATGATCACGTAGGCGAGCTTCTCAATGTAGCGCTATCCCACGTCAGCGAAGGAAGATAAAGTTCTATCCCCTACGAAAGCAGGCGACAAAATGCTCTACGTCCCGCCCACAGCGTCCGATCGGGAGGATTTCCACCAGGGGCGCAATTCGCGCGCCTTTCAAATGCTGGGTGCTCATCCTGTTGTACATTTGGGACGGGAAGTATACCACTTCGCGGTATGGGCACCCAATGCCCAGGCTGTGTTTTTGTCAGGGGAATTCAACGGCTGGTCCCGGGAAAGCCATCCCATGGTCAAGCAGTATGACGGCACTTGGGAATTACGGCTTGACCGGGAATTGTTTCTTGGCCGTGATGCCTACAAGTACGCTATTTTAGGCGCTGATGGCCACTTTCACATGAAGGCCGATCCCTATGCCTTTTTCAGCGAGCTTCGGCCCAATACCGCCAGCCGTGTTTATGACCTGGACGGGTATGCATGGCAAGACGAAGCCTGGATGAAGAACCGCACAGTGTGGAATCCCCTTGAGAGCCCCATCAACATCTACGAAATGCACCTGGGTTCCTGGCGCCGGGGCGAGGACGGCCGGCTGCTTTCCTATCGCGAAATTGCGGATTTATTGATTCCATACCTTCTGGAGATGAATTATACCCACATAGAATTGCTTCCGGTGATGGAACACCCCCTGGACATGTCCTGGGGGTATCAGACCACCGGTTACTTTGCCGCCACCTCGCGCCACGGTGAGCCGAAGGAATTCATGGCTTTTGTGGACAGATGCCATCAAAACAATATCGGCGTGATCCTGGACTGGGTGCCTGCCCACTTCCCAAGGGATGAGGCAGGCCTTCGGCGCTTTGACGGTACGGCCTGCTATGAGCATCCCGATCCCCGCCGCGGTGAGATGGCCCAATGGGGCACCCACATGTTCGATTTGGGAAGAGGCGAAGCGTGCAGCTTTTTACTCAGCAACGCCTGCTTCTGGCTTTCATTATTTCATGCCGACGGTCTTCGGGTAGACGCAGTGAGCAGCATGCTCTACTATGATTTCTGCCGCGAGCCGGGACAGTGGCTGCCCAACCCCTACGGCGGGCGGGAGAATATCGACGCCATCCATTTTTTACGAAGGCTGAACGAAACGGCTTACCGGGAGTTTCCCGGCATTATGATGATCGCAGAGGAATCCTCCGCCTACCCCATGGTCACACGGCCCACGTACTTAGGCGGCCTGGGCTTTGGCTTCAAATGGAACATGGGCTGGATGAATGACATCCTCTCCTACATTGAGCTGGATCCCATCTACCGAAAGTGGCACCATGACAAGCTGACATTCTCGCTGTTTTACGCCTTCAGCGAAAACTTTATCCTTCCCTTTTCCCACGATGAGGTGGTGCACGGAAAACACTCCCTGCTGGATAAGAACCCGGGGGATTTGTGGCAAAAATTTGCCGGGCTTCGGGCACTGCTGGGATACACCATGGCCCATCCCGGCAAGAAGCTGCTATTCATGGGCTGTGAGTTCGCCCATTTCATCGAGTGGAAGTACGATGACCAGCTGGATTGGTTCCTTTTGGTCTACGACAAGCACCCGCAGGTGCTTGCCTGTGTGAAGGTGCTGAATAAACTGTACCGGGATACGCCGGCACTTTATGAGGTGGAGGATGGCTGGGCCGGCTTCCAATGGCTTAGCGCCAACGACAGTGACAACAGTGTGCTGGCTTTTGCCCGCACGGACAAAAAGGGTAAAACGGTGTGCTGCGTAACCAACTTCACGCCGGTATTCCATCCCATTTACCGCGTCGGCCTGCCGCAGCCCGGCACGCTGACGGAGATTTTCAACACCGACCGGGTAGAGTTCGGCGGTTCAAACCAGTACAACGCCTGGATGGTATCCGCCCAGGATGTGAAGTGGAACGGCATGGATTATTCCGCTCAAATTTGCGTTCCGCCGCTCAGCACCGTATACTTTGCGTACGACAAGCAGGAGCCGCCGAAAAAAACATTCCATGATGCCCCACTTAGGAAACCAGCCCTGATAGACCCCCTTCCAAAACCTGATCCCGGAAAATTGCATGAGGAGGAGTAACGCATAATGCTCAAAAAGAAATCCTGTGTGGCCATGCTCCTGGCCGGGGGCCAGGGAAGCCGCTTGGGCATCCTCACCAAAAACATGGCCAAGCCTGCCGTACCCTATGGCGGCAAGTACCGTATCATCGACTTTCCCTTAAGCAATTGCACCAACAGCGGCATAGATGTAGTAGGCGTGCTGACGCAATATCAGCCACTGGAGCTGAACGCCTACATCGGCAGCGGCTCCCCCTGGGATCTGGACTTACTCAACGGCGGCGTGTTCGTGCTGCCGCCCTATGTCAAGGGCAAACAGGGCGAATGGTACCGGGGAACAGCCAACGCCATTTTTCAGAACATCGCCTTCATCGAGCAGTTTTCTCCCGAGTATGTGCTGGTGTTAAGCGGTGACCACATTTACAAAATGGATTACAGCCGCATGCTGGAATACCATATCCGAAAAGAAGCGGCTGCCACCATCGCCGTGCGGGAAGTGCCCTGGAACGAGGCCAGCCGCTTTGGCATTATGAACACCGATGAAAACGACACCATTGTGGAGTTTGAGGAGAAGCCAAAAAATCCCCGCAGCAACAAGGCCAGCATGGGCGTGTATGTGTTCACCTGGGATAAGCTGCGCCAGTATCTTTTGGAAGATGAAAAAACCCCGAAATCCTCCAACGACTTTGGCAAGAACATCATTCCCAACATGCTGGGGAATGGAGAAACACTGGTGGCCTACAGCTTCGATGGCTACTGGAAAGATGTAGGCACAATCGAAAGCCTATGGGAAGCCAACATGGACCTTCTGCAAACACCCATGCCCATCGATCTGCATGATAAAAAATGGCGCATATACGCCCGCAACCCTGGCATGGCCCCCCACTTTGTGGCCAAAGGCGCCAGCGCAAAGGACTGCTTGATTACCGAGGGCTGCGAGGTGTATGGCCAGGTGGAGCATTCCGTTTTGTTCGCCGGCGTCACGGTTATGCAGGGCGCCAGCGTTATCGACAGCGTGGTCATGCCAGGCGCGGTGATTGAGCGGGGCGCGGTCGTCAAGCGCTCCATCATCGCCGAAAACGCCATCATCGGCCCCGGCTGCCACGTGGGGCAGGACGAGGGTGACATCGCCGTCATCGGACAAAATGTGGCACTGCCTGCCGGTTTGAGAATTGCCGCCGGGGAGCAGGTGGAAACCTGCGTTCCTGTACCTTAAAAAAGGGAGTGAATGCCATGAAGGATGTTATGGGCATGATTTATACCGGGGAGAACGACGCACTGCTGCGGGAACTGACCATCACCCGCGCAGTGGCCGCGCTGCCCATCGCCGGACGCTACAGGGTAATCGACTTTCTCATGAGCGGCATGGTCAACAGCGGCATCCGCAACGTAGGCGTCATCATGCAAAAGAATTACCACAGCCTCATGGACCATCTGGGTTCCGGCAAGGAGTGGGACCTGCACGGCAAAAACGATGGGCTGTTCATTCTCCCGCCTTTTTTGACCCGCGAAAACGTGGGCGTATACGCCGGGGTACTGGACGCCCTCCGCTCCAACGCCAGCTATCTTTCCCGCAGCAAGCAGGAGCACATCATCCTGTGCAACAGCATCATGGTCTTCAACGCCAACTTTGAAGACATGGTGCGTTTCCACCGGGAAAGCGGTGCGGATATCACGCTCATGTACACCAGGGATTCAGATGTACGCCGCAGGGACTTTGGCAGTTACCTTACCGTGGATGACGATGGTTTGGTACTGGATATGGAGGTCGAGCCCGCCGAACCAGCCTGCGAAAACACCTTCATGGAGGTTTGCCTCATGAAGCGGGAGCTTATGCGTTCCCTGGTAGATCATGGCGTAGCCCACGGCTTCCATGACTTCACCCGGGATGTGCTGCAGCGTGTGATTCGGGAAAGGCGGCTTCGCGTCAACGGCTACGATTACCCTGACAAGGTATGGCGCATGGACTCGGTGCAGGCTTACTTCCAATGCAACATGGCGCTTCTGAATTCAGAAGTGCTCAAGAGCCTGTTCGATCCTGAAAAGCCGGTTTATACGAAAGTGCGCGACGAGATGCCCGCCAAGTATTCAGAGGACGTGCAAATCGTAAACTCACTTGTAGCCGATGGCTGCATCATCGAGGGAACGGTGGAAAACAGCGTGATCTTCAGGGGCGTTCGCATCGCTCCCGACGCCCACGTGAAAAACTGCATCATCATGCAGGATACCCAGGTGATGGCCGGCGCTTACATCGAAAACTGCATCCTCGACAAACAGGTGGTCATCAAGCGCAACGCAAGGCTGATCGGCCCGGCGGCATACCCCATCGTGATTGCCAAGAAGGTTGTGATTTAACCAGGGAGGCTCTGCCTCCCTGGTCCCTCCGCTTAAGGGATCTATCCCTTAAAGATCTCTATTCTAAGGGCAAGAAACATTGATTTCCTCCGGAAGGAGCTTTCAAACAGCTCAACACATCTTCCGCCGCAGGGGTGATGATCAATCGCCCGCAAATTTGGAGCCTGTACCTTAAGCATGATGCAAACCAGCTACCGCACCAAATCATCCTGAGGAACAAAGTTTCGAAGAATCTTGCCGCATTCCGTTGCATAAAGATCCTTCGCTTCGTTCAGGATGACAGAAGGCGGAAGTTATGATGATTGAAGCGGCAATTCATCCCTGGCACAAACGGGCGGCTCATAACCGCCCCCGCTCATCCCCCGCCGGCATCCACTCCTACAAGGAGGTCTTCATACTATGAAAAATCACTACACCGCCAGCGAATGCGTACCCTTTTGAAAAACCGGCGGCCTGGCCGACGTGGTGGGAGCTTTGGCCCCCGTGCTTCACAAAGCCGGTCATGACGTTCGGGTGATGCTGCCCCTGTACGCATCGATCCCCAAGGAGTTCAGGGATCAAATGACACACGTAGTGAACTTCGAGGTGCTTTTGGGCTGGCGCCGCCAGTACTGCGGCATCGAAGCGCTTTCCTTGGGAGGCGTCACCTACTACTTTGTGGACAACAAGTATTATTTCGACCGCCCGTACGTATATGGCCTGGGTGGTGATGAGTACGAGCGCTTCGGCTTTTTCAACCGAGCGGTTTTAAACGCACTGCCGCTGATTGGCTTCTGGCCGGAAGTGATCCACGCCCACGACTGGCAATCGGGCATGATCCCGGCTCTGCTTCGCATCCAGTACGACCATCTGCCTGCCTATCACCCCATCCGCACGGTGTTCACCATCCACAACCTGCAATACCAGGGCATATTCAACATCAAGGATGTGCAGGATGTGCTGGGCCTGGGCGACAGCCTGTTTACATCCGACAAACTGGAATGCTACGGCAGCGCCAACTTCCTGAAATCCGCACTGGTGTACGCCGACCGCATCACAACGGTAAGCTTAAGCTATGCCCAGGAAATTCAAACAGCCTACTACGGCGAGCGTCTGGATGGGCTTCTGCGCGCCCGCAGGGATTCGCTTTCCGGGGTACTGAACGGTATTGACATCAAGGAATACGACCCCTGCCACGATCCGTCCATTGCCGCACCCTATACCCCGGACGACCTGAACGGCAAAATTGCCTGCAAGCGGGCACTTCAGGAGCAGTTGGGGCTTAACGTATCGCCCGATGTGCCCCTTATCGGTATGGTGGGCCGCTTAAGCAACCAAAAGGGCCTGGACCTTATCGATTATGTGATCACCGACATCATGCAGGAGGATTTGCAACTGGTCGTCCTTGGCATGGGCGACTCACGGTATATGGACCTTTTCTCCTGGGCGGAGCAGCGGTATGCCGGCCGGGTGGCCGCCCGCTTTGCCATGGATCACGAATTGGCCCACCGCATCTATGCCGGGGCCGACATGTTTTTGATGCCCTCCCAGTTCGAGCCCTGCGGGCTCAGCCAGATGATTGCCATGCGCTACGGCACGGTGCCCGTTGTACGCGAAACCGGCGGCCTCCGCGATACCGTGCTTTCCTACAACGAGTACACCAGTGATGGCAACGGCTTCACATTCTTTAACTACAACGCCCACGACATGCTGAGTACCATCCGCCGCGCTGTGAAATATTACAGGGAGGACAAGGCGGTCTGGCGCATCCTGATGAAGCGGGGCATGGAAGGCGACTATAGCTGGACCCACTCCGCAAAGGAATACATCGGTCTGTATAACGGCCTCATGGAAGAATACCAAAAGGCGGAGGCGGAGATGCTTCAGCGGGCCGAGGCCGATCGGTTGGAAAGGGAGCAGGCCGAAAGGGCCGCGAAGAAGATCGCTGAGGAAAAGGAACAGGCGGCCAGGGAACTGGCCGAGGCCGCAGCGGCGGCACAGGCGGAATCCGTTGGGAAAAAGGAACAGGCAAAGGCTGAAAAAGCCCACAAGCAAACGGATGCCGCCAAATCAAAGGAAAAGACAGAAAAGGATATTTACCAGCAAAAGGTCAAGGAACAAAAAGCCAACAAGACAACCCTGAAAAAACAGGAGGAAGTGAAGGCCCTGCCCGCCGGTGAATATCAAGGCGCTCCCTCCCGGCCCCCGAAGCATATGAAGAAGTATGAACCGGAGCACGCCATGGAGACGCTGTCTGACATGCAAAAGCTGCAGGACAGGGCCGATAAAAAAGCTCCCCTAAAGCACCGCAAGCAGGCGAAAAAGAACGATGAGCCGCTGCCCTTAACCAATGCGGACGGCATTGCAGAAATACCAGACGAGGTGCCTCCAGCCACCTCTTATCAAAGCAGAACCAACATGAGAAGCAGCAGAGATCATTGATGGCTGCGTACAACCAAATGGCCGGCGGTGAGTGCACTGCCGGCCATTTTCCGCCTTTTTAATGCAAAATCAGTTCAGTTATCATCGAATATTTTACATATGAAAATTTTAACTATTCTTCTAAGGATTGTTTGCATTTCGACGTAGAATACATTATAATTGTAACAGATATACTACTCCCCCTCTCACCTTTCATGCAGACGACGAATCATTGGAGAAAGCGTATGGGAGATCGTTATCAAAAATCCATAAAGCAAGACGGCGGCTCAAGGTCCGGCCATCCAAAAAGCGGCATCGGCTTGCGCTGGGCAAGCATACGAACGCGTTTGGGCATTGGGCCTGGCGGGGAAAAACGCACGTTCAACATGCCGGATATGGGCTCTGGCCATCAAACTCATGGCGGCTATGCAGACGGCGATGACGGAAGGATCGTAAGACAGCGGCCTGGCAGCGGATTCAACCCCGCGACGGGAACATACGCCATGCGAAACAGCGAGCCCCCAAGAAGAAGGTCGTTATGGCCGTGGATCCTGCTGTCCTTTGCGGCCATCGTTCTTTTAAGCTTCGCCTTCAGTCCCAGAGATGACAAAAATACTGCGCCATCGGCCAGCCCTCCTGTTGTTGCAGCCTTGGCAAACACCAGCAGACCGACGAATGCACTGCAGCAAAATGTTGCGGCAACAAACACGCCCGTGCCGACGCCAAGGCCTTCCCCCACCCCGACGCCTGCGCCATCCCCAACGCCGACTCCGGAAAAAGGCAGCACGGTGCTGAAATACGGTTCAAAAGGCGAGGCTGTCAAAATCCTGCAAAGCCAATTGATTGCACTGGGTTACATTGCCCTGGGCAAAGACGACGGTGCTTTCGGCGATCTCACCTTGGGCGCGGTACAATCCTTCCAGAAGGAGAACGGCCTGGTAGCCGATGGGATCGCCGGAGAGAAGACGGTGACCCTACTAGCCAGCGGCACGGCAAAAGAGGACCCGGATGTATTTGTATGGGTCGAGGACAAGGGGAAGGTCTACCATAGCGACAAGGATTGCAGTAACATGACAGACCCCAAGCAAATAAAAAAGTCGCAGGCGGAGAAGCGAAAGCTTACGCCTTGCGGGAATTGTCCTTGAGGTAAAAATTTTCTTCGACATGTAAAAAGGAGCATTGCGCATGAACATCATTGCTGCCGTGGACAACCTCGGCGGCATCGGCATCCATGGAAATCTTCTGTACAGGATACCGGAGGACATGCGGTACTTTCAGCAGATGACTTATGGCAAGGTGGTTGTCATGGGCCATAGCACGCTGAAGGCTCTGCCGGGTGCAAGCCCACTTGCCGGGAGAGAGAACATTGTTTTGACAAGAAAAGCTGATTTCACGGTGGATAACTGCATCATCTGCCATACCCTGTATGATCTTTTCCTGGCCGTTTCCCCTTATCCAAGCGACGATGTTTTTGTGATTGGCGGAGAAACGGTATACACCCAGTTGATGGATTATTGTGCAAAGGCCTATATCACCAGAATACACAGTACCTTACCAGCGGACAGATTCTTCCCGAAGATCGAAGACGCGGCAAATTGGACACTGGTCTTCGAATCGGAGATGAAAGAATACAACAGCATCCGGTTTTCCTTCCGGGAGTATGTCAACCATGCTATAAAAGCTTTCCCTTGATCTGAGCAAACAGGTGCCTTCTATACTGTCAGCAGTTTTTGGTTGCCCTTCAGCAGCTCAGTCAGCGGCTGCCCCCACGAAGTGACCTCCAAGCCAAGCGCTTTCAGTTTTTCGACTACGCCCAGTTGGCAGGCGCAGGCGATGCATGCGGAAAACTTTACACCAACGTTCATAGCCACTTTCATTGAATCCTGTATTTGAACGTTTTCCGCTGCAAGCCGTGCCGATGCGCCCCAGATGATGACGGTGATCTCATCCCACCAGTGGTTGATCAGACCATTTGTGGCATACATCATCACCATAAATTGCGATGTTTCCATGTCCGTGCTTGTCCACAAAATATACAGGTTATTCTTTTCTTCCATCCCTTCCACCTTCATACATCAAACAATTTTTCATGCAATGATACTACAGCAAATCCAGGTTAACATGAATGCAAATAGACAGTATTTCGCCCCTACGGGGGCGAACAGGGCTTTCCTGCCCATCTGGCGGGGTAGGCACATTGCTTCGCTCCCGCTCGCTATGTTTGTTTCGCCAGCCTCCTCCACACCACCCTATTCTGCCACTGGCAGGGGCGGTATTCCGGAGCTCTGGACCTTCGGGTACATCCCCTTGATTATGACATTCATGAAAGGTTTTTCAGGGAGAGGTGCGGAGAGGGGCATTTTTAGAATGCCTCCTCTCCGCCATATCCTGAATGCTTTCTACCACCCCTTCGCCCTTTCATCACACATCTTCAAAAAAGCATTCGCGGCAGAGCTTAACCATTTGCTTCTGTGGTAGATGACCTGGGTATAAAATTCCACGGGCGACTGGTGCGTCTTAGTACGCAGCTTGCCCTGGCGGGCGTCCTCCATAACAGCATACAGGGGTAAATAGGAAATGCCCATGCCATATTGTACATACTTTTTGATTACCTCCACGCTGCCGGTTTCCAGTACGTTGGAGGGGTAGAACCTTTGACCCTGCAGGTAATTTTGAAACACCTCCCGGTAGGTGCATTCCTTTTCGGTATACAAAACCATTTGAGAGCCCTGGGGCAAAAAATCGTCCCCCTCATAATCCGGTGGGGCGACAAAGCACATATCCTCTTTCTTCAGCAGCTTTGTGTTCAGTTGGGCGTACTGGTATTCCGGCTGCAAAAGAAAGCTCATGTCCAGCTCTCCGTTTAATACCTTGTTGCGTAACACGGAGCACATATCGATACTGATTACAATCTCCACCTGTGGGTACATGGTCTTGTATTGCTCGATGATGTCATACAGCCTGTACAACAGCAGCGATTCCGGCGTGCCGATTTTCAGACTGCCCTGGGGTTCCATGTCCTTTGCGGATGCCCCCTCCACCGCCTCGTAGGCACCAAGCAGCGCATCCACCTGGCCTACAAGGCTCTGGCCAAAGTCCGTCAACTCAATGGTCCCGCCCATCCGGTTGAACAGAGGCTGCCCGTAATGGCTCTCGATGGATTGTATGTGAAAGGTAACGGTGGATTGGGCATACCCCAACTGCTCAGCCGCCCGGGAAAAGCTGCCCGTTTCCACAATCTTTTTAAAGGTCTTGAAGTTCTTGATATCCATACTGCCACCTCTTTTCCATCATATCACTGATTCAAAAATATTGATAGGTCCTATTTCAATTTTCAATTTTACAAATAACCTTCCTCCCCGTATAATGTCTGCGGGAGGAATATTTTACATGAAAAAAAAGCTGGGTGCTGTTTCGCTAAGCGGGCTGATGATAGGGCCTGTGCTGGGTTCCGGGATTGTGGTGCTTCCCTCGCTGGCCTACGAGGCCCTCCACGAATACGCCATCTACGCCTGGATTTTGGTAATGCTGCTGGGGGCCGGGTTTGCTTATGTGTTTACCAGGATGAGCATGATGGTTTCCACCAACGAGGGCGTAAGCCGCCTGATCGGCGATGCTTTGGGTGAACGCTTCAGAGAGCTTTCCGCCAACTATCTGACCGCCGCCGTATGCTTTGGTCCCGTGGCCGTATATCAAACAGCCAAAGGCTATGTGATGAACATGCTGCCGGATGGCACGCTGCCCGCTATGGTTATTCCTTTTTTGTTGATGGCTTTGAATGTGTTGATTCTTTTTTCCGGCGTGCGCATGATGGGCAATGTCTCGCTGATACTATCCTCCGTCACCGCCTGCATCCTTGTGGCAGGGAGCATATACAGCCTTTCCCAAAACGGTATATCAGCCTTGCCAGCCGAGCTGCCCCCTTTGAGCACATTGGGTTCCACGCTGTTGATTTTGTTCTGGGCTATCATCGGCTGGGAAGTGATTGGCAATTATGTGGAAGACGTACTCAACCCCAAGCGCACGCTGATGCGGGCCATGAAAGTGAGCGTCGCTGCCGTGGTGCTGGTTTACATGGTTGTCACCTATGCGCTGCAGAACAGCCCGCTTGTGAAAAGCGGCGCATCATCCATCAGACTGAATGCAATCATGACCCCCATGTTTGGTACAGTTGCCCCCTATTTTCTGGGGGCCGTAGCATTAGCGCTTTGCTATTGCACCATTCTCTTGGTGATGGGCGCGGTGTCAAGGCAGATGGCCGCCCGGGCTGAAAGCGGAAGGCTGCCGGCCATATTCAGGCAAAAGCCGGGCTATCGGGCGCCGATGAAATCCATTCTCTTTCTGTCCCTTATACACAGCGTTTTCATTGTGCTGATAGAAACAAAGCTTGTGTCCTTAACCTTTGTCGTGGGCATCGCCAACACCTTCTTTATCGGCAATGCGTTATTGGGGTTGTTCGGTGCATTCAAGTGCATGAAAGGCGTATGGTGCAAGGGGCTGATCGTGGTGCTATCCGCTTGCCTTTTATCGCTATTGCTGTTCTCCCCCGCAGCAGGATGGGTCTTGTTCCTTGCGGTTACAGTGGGGACGGTTGCGATTGTGCCAAGGACAGCCGGGAAGGGATCTATGGCGGAGGAAGGACAGCCGATGGAAAACACGTAATGGAAAGGCTCGTTCAATGTGCAAACATGCAATGAAGCTCCTGCAGCAACCTCAAAACACACGCCGGAATTTTTGAACATCAAGGCAAAAGACCCGCATCGCAATAAGCAGCGAAGCAGGTCTTTTGTCTATTGGAATGTAAAGGTATTACCCGTCAAGCATTGCGGACCACCAAATACATTTGGGATTTGGCACAGCAGCTATCCAGGCAGGCCACCACAGATACATATCCCAAGGTGCCTGCCGGAACCTGCCATAGTATTTCCGCGACGCCGGTGACCGCACTTGGGCAATCGACACCAATAAGCCTCTCCAGCTCGCAAACTTCAGTACCTGTGGGTTCCAGGAAAAAGTAAGCCTTGGATACGGGCAGATTGAAAGCGGCACGAAGGATGACTCGGGCAGTAAGTTGAACGACCCCATCCACTACGGGCAGCGGCTGACCTGCTTCCGTCAGGAAGCTCAGCGATATCACCCGCAGGTTGCAGGCGGATGGTGGCACACCGGGAATGCAAATCACCTGTCCCACATAGATGACATTGGCATTAGCAATCTGAGGATTGGCTAAAAGCAACGCCTCTACCGTGACGGAAAAGCTTCTCGCGATGCTGAAAATGGTGTTCCCCGGCTGAATGGTGTAAAATTGCCCGCTGCAGTTTGAGGGCGGTTGGGGAATGACAACGCCTGCAGACGGCTGGACGGCCTGTTCATATACAATGTTTTCCACAAAATCCTCTCCTTTCAGTGTACCAATACAATCGTATGTGCAAAAGAAAAGGAGGTACTGGAAATCATATTTTTTTGTGAACATTTCATGTGGAACGCGGTGCTCTTGGAGTTTCATATAACAGAGGGAACCCGGCATGCCGGGTTCCCTTGCAGACTGTCAAAAAACCTCTTGGGAGGTATTGGAGGGCCGAAGTCCTCCAATTTTATATTGAAAACCAGCGACATGTGCGGTGGTTTTCGCAGGAATTTCGTAGAAATTCCTACCTTGCCCGAGCAAACGGCCGCACAAAGGCGCAGCCTTGGTGCAGTGCGGCGAGGGAAAAACTCAAAAAAGTGGCATCGCCACTTTTTTGACACGCTGAGAGGGAACCCGGCATGCCGGGTTCCCTTGCTTATAGCTATATGCTTAAAAATGCTCCGGGTCGGTGGGGTTGTTCAATACACCGAAGGCCACCAACAAGGCCAGCACGGCGTCCACCACATGCTGCAGCGGTGCCTGGGTGATGCCAATGGCCTCATACAGGCCCAGGTTCCCCAGCAGTGTCAGTATCGTGGCGGCAATAGACGCCCACACCACCTTGGATTTCCATCTGTTCTGCGTCATGAGGGTAACTCCTTTCGTTTGTACAGGTATGATGTCTTTCATACTGATGCAGGGCGGGAACATTCCCGCCCCTTCATTCTATTCCTCTGCCGGAAAAACGCTTCTATCAGCCGTGAAGGAAAAAACGCTCCCGGTCTGCATGGCACGCAGGCCGGGAGTGTTTTCATCAAACGTTTGATACCTCGTTCAGAAAATCCATCATGATTTGAATGAATTCCCTGGGCTTTTCGTAATGGACGTCGTGGCCGGAATCCACCTTGATGAGCTTGTTTCCCGGAATCAGCTCATGGGCACGCTTGGCATCATCCCCGCTCATGGCACCCAGCAGGATGCCATCGTCGGAAAAGCTCCAATTGGCATGGATCAAAACAGAAGGGCAGCGGATACCGAGGAGTAGCTCCTCCCGGTTGTAGTTTTGAAACCAGGTGCAATCGTAAAACGCATCGCCAAAGCGCAGGTCATAGCTGCCGGCGGTGAGATCGAACATGCGGTTGATCGATGGCGGCAGGTAAAAAATCCGGGCGGCCTTGCCGGGGTTTTTCTCCATATAGCTCAAAGCGGTTTTTTTCATGCCTTGCCATCCAGGGCCGACCAGCTTTTGCATGTAGGAGTGCTCTAGATAATAGCGGGTGTAGTTATTTTCCTCTGTTTGGTTCAGAAATTCATGGATGGGTTTGAAGCTGTCCACCCATGCGAAGGAGGTCGGATTCCTTTCCGCCTCGGTGGAGAACAAGGGCGGATCCTCCAGCACAGCGCCCAGCACATAGTCGGGAACGTTGGCAGCCAGCCAGGCGGTAAGCAGCCCGCCGGAGGACTGGCCGGATACGAAGGCCGGCTCGCCGATGACATTTTCCATGAACCATTGAAAGTCCTTCCCCATTGCCTCTGCAGTATACTTGACCGGATCTTTGCTGGAATCACCGTGGCCGTGACAGTCCACAGCAAAAATGTGAAACTTCTTTGATAAATCCGGCAGCACGGGAGCATAGTCCTCCCAGCACACCATTTGCCCATGGATCAAAAACAATGGGGGCCCATTGTCCGGTCCTTCACCGTAATTGAGCACGGTTCCGTCCGGCAGCACAGCCTGTTTTTCCGCAAAGCCAGCCCGGATTAGTTTCTCAAGGACGCCTTTGTCGTAATTCATGTTATTGTACACATATAGAGATGCCGCGAAGCCAAGAATCAGTATAATCCCGCCCAGGCAAAGCAAAATCATTCTAATCACTCTTTTCACTCCGGTTTCTCCTCCGCGAGTTTTTGCATGGTTTTTACTGCCTTTGCAAACTGAAGGCCTGCCTCCTGCTCCGGTGATGACAAAGTATCGCCGCCTGCTTTTAAAAAAATCTCATCGGCGATTTTGTCAAAGTAGTCCAGCCGCTGCAGCGCGATGCCACGGTTTGCATCCGCCAGAAGCAAAAGCGTATCTCCCGGCATGATGCCAAACATATCCCTGGCTTCCTTAGGGATGACCACCTGCCCCTTGGGCCCTACCTTGACGGAACTCATGAATTTCCCGGTTTCCTGCATCGTGTTTCCTTTGTTCCGGCGTTCCGGCATACCTTGTGCCTCCTTCAACAAGTATTACTAGTTATACTTGTTATACTTATAATACTCTTATGCGGATTCCCTGTCAAGAGGCCTGGTTGCTTTTTGAACAAGCAATTGAAAACTGGAGCCCATCGGCTTTTAAAAGCCGAAGCAAAATGGTATAATAAAGAAAACATATAAAATTTGGATGCAAGAGAGGGCTATCAGCATGGCACAACGCGCAAACATCATCCCGATCAATGAAGACGTCACCCTCATCGACGATGCGGGATCATCCACCTGCTATCTTGTCACCGGCGAAAAACGCGCATTGCTCATCGACACATTAAACGGCCGTGAAAACCTGAAGGAGATCATTCGGGAGATAACCAATCTTCCCGTTCTCGTGGTAAACACCCACGGCCACTGCGACCACATATACGGCAACGTGTTTTTTGAGGAGACATACCTTCATCCGGCGGATTGGGATCTGCATAACCTGCACTTTTCCTTCCCCGATGCACAGGAGTCGTTCAAAAATTTCGGTTTGAAGCCCTGCCGTCTGCTCCCGCTCAAGGAAGACGATGTGTTTGACCTGGGAGGAATCACGCTGGAAGTCATCCCGGTACCGGGGCACACCCAGGGCAGCGTGGCATTGCTCTGCCGCAAACATAGGATGCTGTTTACTGGGGACGCCATAAACGGCCATCTGTGGATGCAGCTTAATGAATCCACTCCCTTGAACGTGCTGGAACAATCGCTTCATCGATTGCTTTCCGATTATCGCTCCGCCTTTGATTTTATCCTTACCGGCCATGGCAAGGGGCCTGAAGATGCGGCATTGGTAGAAGAGTTGGCGGAAGGCGTCATAGACCTTAAGCATGGTGAATGCGAAAAAGACAAGCCTTACGAATGGTTCATGGGCACGGACAAGGCCCATCCCTTCGGCAAGGAGGGACAGCATGTGATCATCTACAACCAGACCAACCTGGATATCGAGCGGGGGGTGAAAAAGCCGTATCCCCCTATCAGGCACATCCCCAACAACCCAATCCTAAACGGCATGGCCTACATAAAGCAAAACATCGTTTACTCCACCGCCACCGGGAAAGATATTACCCTGGCTCTGATTACACCATGGAGGCCTGAGGGAGTGGAAACACCCAAAACGCCTTTGATCGTATTTGTGCAGGGCAGCGGCTGGACTTTTCCCGACATTTTTTACGAAATGGGACAAATGGCAAATTATGCCCAAAATGGCATTGCCATAGCAATGGTCACCCACCGCAATTGCCTGGACGGCCATCCCTTCCCGGCCTATTTGCAGGATGTGAAAACAGCCATCCGGTACCTCAAATTTCACGCGGAGGAATACCACATCGACAAGAACCGGGTCGGCATCTTCGGCACTTCCTCCGGCGGCAATACCGCCCTGCTGGCGGGTCTCACCGGGGATGATCCCGCTTACAGGACATCGGAATACGCGGAAGAATCCGATGCGGTGAAGCTGGTGGTCGAATGCTTTGGCCCCACGGATTTGATGCGCATGCTGGGCGGCGAAATACCGGGCGAACCCCACGGCGGCATTTTCCAGGCCTTGACCAATGGGAAGGATGTAAGGCAGATCTTTCGCGAAATGAGCCCGGTTACCCATGTGAAGGAAGGCAAAACCTATCCGCCCTTCCTTTTGATTCATGGCAACGCCGATACCTTGGTACCGTATGAGCAAATGGTGTTGATGTACCGCAAGCTTTGCGATCACGGAACGGATGTGCAGGCCATCTGCGTGGATCACGCCCCCCACGAAGGCAGCTTCTGGAGCCGGGAACTGCATGACATCATACTTGAGTATATCCGGGAGAGACTATAGGACATGATGTACGGGGAGGGGAATCTTTGAAAATTCCCCTCCCCGTACTCTGCCCCTAGCCTCATATCAGAATAGAAATACGCTCAGGAGGAAACTGCATTGCTGAAGGTGACGCACACAGACCTTCCCGGTGTTCTCATCCTGGAATACGAGCCCAAGGATGACACAAGAGGGCCTGTATACATGAACTATTCCAGAGAGGAGATGATACTTGCGGGCATTCACACGGAATTTGTGGAAGAGTACCTGTACTGTCCCGCAAAAAAGGGCACGCTGTATGGCGTTCACTTTCAAAACAACCCGAAAGCGCAAAGCAAGCTGGTCTATTGCACAAAAGGAAAGGCCCTGGACTTTGCCGTGGACTTAAGGAAATATGCCGCAACGTATAAGCAATGGTCCTGTGTGGAACTAAGCCCGGAAAACAGAAAACAGCTCTACATACCCAAGGGGTTTGGCCACGCGCTTTTGACACTGGAGGATGACACGCACATCGCATTTCGGATCGACGAATACTTCGATCCCAACTTGAGCCAGGCCATATTCTACAAGGATGAAGAATTGAATATCCCGTTTGAGATACTGGACCCTGTTCTTTCAAAGCAGGACAAAAACGCTCCGCGGCTTATTGCCTGCGACTGCAATTTTGTATAGCATTGTTTAAAGCCGGTATACATCATCGGTGCTTATGCGTCAACCGTACAGCCACATGCCTACCGGTTTTCCACAAACTGCACCCTTATACCACTGGGGTCCTTCACGAAAAAGAAACGGACATGGGGATTGGGTGCAAAGGGACCCTCCACAGCAAGACCCTTATCACGGATGAACTGCATCTTTTCCTCCAGCGAGTCCACCTCAAAGCCTATGGATAACTCACGGCCATACTGTGGTTCTGACCAGGAGGGATTTTCGATCAGCTCCAGCTTCGTGTCCCCGTCGCAAAGGAAGGCTATTTCACCCACGCCCTCCGCCTTGAACCTTCTTGCAACGGGCAGGCCTACAATTTCCTGATAGAATTTCAGCGAATCCTCCATATTCTTAACCGTTAGCGTCACCCACAAAAACTTCATTGTTTCCAGCTCCTTTATCCATATCATTCTATTCGCTTAAAGGGTGCTACCTGTATCCCTGATACAAAACGAAGTCTTGCATTTCTTGTTTGAATCCGGCGCTTTTAAGAGCTTCCGCCGCATCAGGCGGGTAGTCCTTGAGTGTGAGCCGGCTTTGTGACGGGAACAGACGGCGGCCCGCGTAGTCATGAACGAATGCTTTCAGCACATCTGACAAATGGTCCTGGTCAAAGACCCTCAGCGTTTTCCCCTGCCGTTCAAATACCGCCACGGGCACGCCGCCGCGCAGCCCTGCCACGGTTCCTGGCAGAATCATAAAGGATCTATCCGCAAAGTGCGCCAAATACCTGCCATAGGGCTGCATGGGGTCCACCGCCGGCAGCCAAACAATCTCGTCCCCCAGCTGCTCCAGGGCTTGCATCACCCCTGCAAAGTCATTGTCTCGTATGAACTGCATGCCGGACAGGCCTTCGATGAAGTACCCCCGCCTAACGCGGCCCGTATACTCCCACAGCCGCAACAGCTTCACCGCTTCGCCCCAATTCAGGTTCTTGGCAGTCTCCCGGCAAAGGAGGATGCTTTGGTCAAAGGCCCGCTCCAACTGCTGTTCCATGGAAAGGTCTTTGAGCGGACGCATCAGCTCCCACCTGCCGGAGGTGGCAGCCAGAACGCGGGCATTCACCCGGCGCCTTAAAGTGACCTTTTCGGTTTGTTCCCTTGATATGAATTGTCGGATGGGCACAAAGCTGTCTGCTTTTGCCAGCCCCTTTTCCGCCAGGGACAGCAGCGCATCCTGAGCAGAACCATCCGCCACAAGGGAAGACAGGCTGTGGGAAAAGCTGGCGCCTCTTTTTGCCAGCGCCTCGAACAAGGTCTTTTCCTGGCCCTGAAGGGAGGATTCTGTCACATCAATATCGGCATCCCAGTCTGTATTTTCATACAGAAGAAAGCTTAGCTCCCCATCCAGTTCCATTCGCCAGAAAACTTTTCCCAGGGCCAAATAAGCATCCAGCATTTCGGGGCGGTATCCGCTCACCCGCGCCGGCAGAAGCATGCTTTCCCACCAGGAAAGCGGGTAAGAAAGGCCGCAAAGCGAATTGAGCGCCACCTCCAGTTGCTCCCTGGGCGGGGCCGGCCTGTGCACGCGGCTTATAAGCAGCGCCGCGTACCGTTCGGGCGGAAGCGTCCTTATCTGCCTGCGGCGCATGTGCACCGTTTCCTTGATGGCCCGGTCGAAAAGCTGCGCATGGTAATACAGCCCTTCATATTCCACCGCATCGCCGCTTTTTGCAAGTGACGTCAAGATATGGAGTGCCGCTTCCTCTGAAAGGCTGTACCGCTGGGCTACCTGATTTGAGGCTTGCGGGCCACGGTAGCGCAATAGCCTTCTTAGGATGTGGGCCCTTTTCTCCCCGTTTTCATCATGCAGCGCAGCATCGTAATCCATGGTATGCTCCGACGCAATCCACAGCCCCGGCTCAATATACTTTGCCTGCTCCCTTTGCTCCAGCGTTTCCAGCCATTCGGGGGGAACATTCAGCTCCCCCGCCATCAGGTCTCCCTCTATCATCAAAAGCGAGTGCAATTGGGCTTCATTTTCGGGAAGCCGCGATCTCTTTGACACCTGCTCTAGCTGTTGCTTTTCCGGTGCGATAAACTGGGCCTTGTTCAGCGCTTCCTCTACCGCCACATGGACGCCGGATGGCGTAGGTGCGTAGTCGTACATGACGGAAGCTTCCGTCTGCCGCCGTAGTGTCAGTGACATGGGCGAAGGCGTATCCGGATACATTTCCAGAACCCGGATACTGCCCGAGCGGATAGCGCTCAGTATCTGCTCCAGACCACGTAAGTCCCAATAGTCCTCCAAACATTCCCGCTTTGTCTCCCTGACAAGTGGGTGCTTTTCGCAATGGATCAGCGAATCCAGCATTTGAGCGCTTCGCATCCGCTGCACCCACAAGGGCTGGCGTCCGGCATTTTTGATGCCCATCATCAGCGCACGGGCGGCATTGTAGCGGAAGGCCATGTTGTAGACCGGCGTTACCGGCAGCACAGCCGCAAGCACCACCCCCGCGGCATCGGGGGAGATGGCATGCAGAAGCTTTTGGGGCAATAGCCTGTCCTCGTAGGGAAAGAGCAAAAAGCCGTCGTCATCGGCCACAAAATTGATGTTCATGCCGGTCTGGCGTTTGGCGGTTTCCATGGCGAGTATGCCCAGCGGCTCGTTCACAGGGCGCCCGAACACGGAGTGCACCATCATTTGAGGATTTCCCGCCTCATCCCGGTAATGCTCAATAAGAATGGTCCGGTCATCGGGCAATGTACCGGTGGCGGCGATTTGGCGCTTGACAAACTCCCCCGCGCCTTGAGCCGATATCTCGTCCAGCCCCAGAGCATATAGCTCACCTGGCAGCGTCCCGGCTTCACTGGCCTTTGTCAGCCTTCGCAAAATTTCACCGTAGGCAAAGCCTGTTTGCAGCCTGCGGCCTCTGATATCCCCTTTCCAAAAGGGCACCCTGGCACCCGTGGGGGCAGCAGGCACAACAGTCACCGTGTCTTTCTGGATCCTTGCGATCTGCCAGGCGAACGACCCGAGTATAAACCTGTCACCCACCCGGCTCTCGTATACAAACTCCTCATCCAGTTCCCCCAGCTTCACGCCGCTTTCCGTTTTGGCCGCATACAGCCCTTTGTCGGGGATGGTTCCCCCAGCAGATACCGCCAGCATGCGGCTGTAGGAATCCGGCTCTACCTTATCATGTATACGGTCATACAGCACCCTTGGCCGAACGGGGATGTCGCGTTCATGCTCGTAATCGCCGGCCAGCATGCACAGCACATCGCGTACATCCTGGAGCGTCACATCACGGAAAGGGTAGGCCCTTGGCAGAATTTCCATAACCTCCGTCAAGTCATACCCGCCCGCGGCGGCCATGGAAACCAGATGCTGGGCCAGCACGTCCAGGCATAGCCTGGGGGGGCGGGAATGCTCCACACCGCCCTTGCGCACCACCTCCGCCGTCAACCCGCTGTACAGGCTCTCCACCGGCATGCGGGGAAAGATATGCATGGTGCTGACCCGGTTGGGATTGTGGCCCGCACGGCCCAGCCGCTGCATGGTGCTGGAGATGGTGCGGGGACAGCCGATTTGAAACACCTGGTCGATTTCCCCCACATCGATGCCCAGCTCCATGGAGGACGTGGCGCAAAGCAGGCGCAGATTGCCGCTCCGAAGCGCCATTTCCACCTCCAGCCGCTGGTCCTTGGACAAGCTTCCGTGGTGTGTTCTTGCAAAGCCCTCTCCGCCCAGCTCGTTCACGTAATAGGCCAGCTTTTCGGCATAAGCCCGGCCCTCCACAAAAGCGATCACGCTGCGGGATGCCAGGCAGCGGTCATAAACCGACTTGGCGATTTCCTGCCAGGCAGAATCCTTTTTGATTTCGCTCGGGTCCTTGATAGGGCTTGTGATGAGCAGGCTGATTTCCTTATGCATCTTTGGCGCGGCGATTTTCACATTGTCCGGGGAAAGGTATTCCGCAGCCTTGTTCAGCGGCTCGATGGTGGCGGACAGGCCGATGCGCTGGAGCGGCTTTAAACAAAGCTTGTCCAGCCTGGCAATGGACAGCATCATGTGCGCACCGCGCTTGGTGTCAATCATCGCATGCAGTTCATCGATGATGATCCACTTGGCTGTATGCAGCACGGATTGGCCCGATTTACCAGTCAGCATCAGAAACAATGATTCCGGTGTGGTGATCAAAATGTGCGGCGGCTTTTTCACCATTCTCTGGCGCTCGCTTTGCGGCGTATCCCCCGTGCGGATGGATATATCTAAATGAGGTATAACAGCATTGGTGTTATCAAGCAGCGTTTCCTGCGCGATGCCATCAAGCGGGCGGCGTAGGTTTTCCCTGATATCGCCTGCCAGGGATTTCAGCGGCGACACATAGATCAGTTGCAGCTCCTGCTGAAGCGTTCCTTCCCTTGCTTCCCGCATCATCCGGTCAATGAAAACAAGAAAAGCAGACAGCGTTTTGCCTGTACCAGTTGGAGCAGAGACCAGTGTATGCTCCCCTGCCAGGATCAGTGGCCAGGCAACCTGCTGCACCAAAGTGGGTGTGCCGATGCACCGCGAGAACCATCGCGCGGTCAGCGGTTGAAACAAATCCAGCGTATCCATCGGCTTCGCCTCCACCAAAGTATCCCAAGAAAGCAGCGCGCCATTACAGGCATTTTATGAACCGCATTGCGCAGTCATCTTACTTTTTTTCTTCATACGGCTCATGATTCCCTCCAAATCATTGTGTGCAAACTTTTCTGTAGGGTATGTAAGCATACTGACAGCAGGCATGCATATCCTGGCGGCAGAAAAAAACCGGCTTCGGATTAGCCGTGCCGGTTTTGATTGTTCTGTGATGATTTGCATGGATGCGTAACTGGTGGCGGGTGTTAAAGGGATATGCTTTTCACTGTAGCGCCTTCATGCATCTGCGTGCTGAGCATGATGATCTGAGGAGGCGCCTGATCGCCGGACAAAAGCATTAGTAGCTGCCGGGCGACGCATTCGCTGATGGCGTTTTGCGGCTGCTTGATGAGTGTCAGATTGGGGAAGATCGCGCCGAATAAATCCAGCTTGTCAAAACCGATAAAGCTGATGTCATCAGGTATGGTGATTTTCGCCTCATTCAGCGCAATCATGGCCCCCAGTGTCATTTCATAATTCGTCACGAATACCGCTGTGGGGCGTTCGTCAAGGGAGAGCAGCTTTTTCATGGCGGTGTATCCGCCCTCCATGGTATAGTCGCTGTATATGATCAATTCATCACGGGGCGTAATGACCCGTTCTTTCAAGGCATTCAGGTACCCCTCCCGGCGTTTTTGGGTGGTATAGATGACCTCGTTGCCCAGGATCAAGGCGATAGACTCATGGCCTGCATTAAGCAGATAACGCGTTGCCTTCTCGGCCGCATCCACATTGTCTACAATCACGGCGCTTACTTTTCCCGCCAAGGGCTTTAGCATGCGGTCCACAAGTACAATGGGGATACCGGCTTCCAATGCCGGTTGAAGGTGTGCTCCGCTGGAATCGGTGGGCATATTGATCAGCCCGTCCACCCGTTTGTTTACCAAAAAAGAGATGGCATCTTTTTCACGCTTTATGTCAGTGCGGCAGTCGCATACGATGACGGCATAGTTTTGCTTGCGAAGCATGTCCTCCATGGCTGTGATGATGGAGGTTATGAAGGCATTTCCCAACTCCGGAATCACAACGCCGATGGTACGGCTTTGGCTTGTCTTTAAGCCCCTTGCGAATTCATTGGGCACAAAATGCAGCTCCCTGACGGCATCGTCAATGAGCTTTTTGTTATTGGAGCGAACCTGTCCGCCGTTCAGATACTTTGATATGGTTGCCAGGCCAAGGCCTGTTTTCTTCGCGATATCCTTCATTGTGGACGCCATGCAATTCCCTCCCTATTTCGAGCGCTTTCATTATATCAAAACAGGAATAAAAGAACAACAAATTATACAGTCGTTACGCAGAAGCATCGGATATTGAATGCTATTTACAGAGCATCCGTCAGTGGTCTATAATATGTAAACAGAAACGTTACGACTGGAGGAAAATGGATGCCCTTTGCTACAACGTGCGATCTATTGCTTTTCGCCCAAAGGAAAGGTCATGACATCAGCGCTTTCAATGCACAATAGGAAATGCGCTCCTTTCCTCGAATTAAAGAAAGCAGTATTATTATGCCAGGGGAAAGCGGTGCGTCAATGTTACCGGCAGTAAAAAACATTGGAAGGAAGGTTTGGAATTTGAACCATACAAAAAAGATACTTGTGGATAAAAACGCAAAGGCAGCATTCAATAACCATAGCACCTATTGCGTCGGTACAGGGCGAATGGGCCTGGCACTGCAAAAGGAGTATTATGACCAGCTTGCGCTTGTTCAGGAAGACATTGGTTTCAGTTATATTCGCGGGCATGGCATTTTCTGCGATGATATGGCGATTTGCCACGTCCATGTGGATGAGCGCGGGAAACGCACGCTTGAATACAACTTCACCTATCTTAACCGTGTGATCGACGCTTATCTTGAGCTGAAAATCAAGCCGTTTCTGGAACTGGGGTTTATGCCATCATCGCTGGCCAGCGGAGAACAGACCGTATTCTACTGGAAGGGCAATGTCACACCGCCCAAGGACCATGAGGAGTGGGCAGCGCTGGTCCGAGCGCTCATCAGCCATTTGGTTCACCGGTACGGCCGGAGTGAGGTGGCAGGCTGGCCTGTGGAGGTATGGAACGAGCCAAACCTTGGCGTCTTTTGGGAAAACGAAGACCTGGAAGCATACCTGAAGCTGTATTTGGTTACAGCAAAAGCGGTAAAGGATGTGCTGCCGGATATGCGCGTGGGAGGCCCGGCCATATGCGGCACAGCCAACTGCAGCGACTGGATGCACGCGTTTCTGGATTTTTGCCTTAGGACCGGCGCTCCCCTCGATTTTGTGACAAGGCATGCGTATATGGCCGAAACGCCTGCTCGGAATGGCCGGTATGTGTACCATACCATGCGCACGGTTCAGTCGCTGATGGAGGAGATGCAGGAAACCCGCAATATCATTGACAGCTATGATGCCTTCCGGGGAATGGAAATGCACATTACGGAGTTCAACACCTCCTACAGCCCCCAATGCCCCATTCATGATACCAACTATAACGCCGCCATCACGGCAGGACTGCTGGCACGGCTTGGCGATGTGGCGGCCTCGTATTCCTACTGGACATTCGGGGATGTGTTTGAGGAATCGGGCGTGCCCTTCACACCCTTTCATGGCGGCTTCGGGCTGGTTGCCAACGGGTTGATCACAAAGCCCACGTTCTGGACGTTCGCCTTCTTTGCCAAGCTTGCAGGGCATCCGGTGCACCGCTGTGAAAACGCAGTCATCGTCCGCCTGAAAGAGGGCGGGTATCGCGGTGTGGCATGGAACATATGTGACCAGGAACATGAAACACTAACGCTCACCGTTTCGCTCCCAGCCGATCATGAAACCTATGTGCTTACGACGCACAAGACTGATGAAGAGGTCTGCAACCCCCGAAAGGCCTGGCACGACATGGGACAGCCCGCCAATCCTTCCCTGGAGCAGATCAAATTCCTCAAGGAGCTGGCAAAGCCGTATTTGGCCACCCAGGCACTTTCACTCACCGGGGGCACGATAAGCTTTGATCTGGAATTAAAAGAAAATGCGGTGACATTCTTTGATGTCAAACCTATACAGCAAGAATGCGACAGGGGATTTGATTATGCCCAAAACGGGCGGAAGGAGTGATTTTGCCATGGGTCAGGGCGCTTTTCATACCGGTATCTATCCAAACCATTTCGAGCAGATCGGCATCACAAAGGAGCAGGCTGACGCGCGGGTGCGGGAGAGCTTTGAAACCATCTTCTTTGATCCCAACGAGAAATTTTACCACGATGTGGATGATGACAGCGGCTGCATGGAAGATACGGGCAACAACGATGCACGAACCGAAGGCATGAGCTATGGCATGATGATGTGCGTGCAAATGGATCAAAAACCGCTGTTTGACAAGCTGTGGTGCTTCTCCAAGCGGTACATGTACCTTCCAAGCGGCAAGCACGAAGGGTATTTTGCCTGGTCGGTTCAACTAAACGGAAAGCACAACGCCGAAGGGCCCGCCCCGGACGGCGAGGAATACTACGCCATGGCGCTGTTCATGGCTTCCTCAAGGTGGGGCGACGGAGAAGGCATCTACAACTATTCCAAAGAAGCGCGAGACATTCTGCGCCACTGCCTGCATCAGCCTGAGCTTGTTGAGGGCGGCCATCCCATGTGGGATCCCGACAATCACTTCATCAAGTTCGTACCGGAAACGCCTTTTTCCGACCCTTCCTATCACCTGCCCCACTTTTACGAGCTGTTTGCCGAAAAAGCTGACGAAGCCGACCGGCCCTTTTGGAGGCGGGCAGCGCAGGAAAGCCGCAAATACATTACGCTTTGCGCACATCCAAAAACCGGCTTGTCACCGGAATACGCAGAGTTTAATGGCAGGATAAAGCTATTGTTCGGGAAGGAATTTGAGTATTATTCTGACGCTTACCGCGTGGCGATGAACATCGGCCTGGATCACACATGGTTTGGGGAAAACAAGCCGCTATCCGATGTGGCAAGCCGGCTGCAAGCCTTCTTTAGCGAGCATACGGAACTGGGGCGGTACCATGCCTACCATTTGGATGGGACGCCTTTTGATGAGGAGGCCATGCATCCCACGGCGATTATTGCCACCAACGCTGCGGCAGGCATTGCCGCACAGGGAAAGTATACCAAGCAATGGCTGAAAGACTTCTGGGAAACCCCGCTGCGAAAGGGGCCAAGGCGGTATTACGATAACTGTCTGTACTTTTTCTGCCTGTTGATGCTTTCCGGGGGATTCCACATCTACCATTGAGGATCTATCGCGACAGGGACCACGTTTCTATTTTCTTTCCCATGAAAAGAAAAGCAGCACGTCAAAAAACTGCCATCCGGCTGCATGCAAAGCCGAATGGCAGTTTATGTTCTTATCATTCCCTAAACTGTATCCAGGCAAGATCCAGATCACATCCGGGAAGGAATACAAGCGATACGGTTTTGGGGCCGGTGATCCTTTCCCCCAAGGAGAATACGTTGCTTGTATACTCCGCCGCCAGCCCCACATCCACTATTTTTCGTACCTCGCCGTCTTCCCCCGCAAATACAAACTGAATGGCATTGCGATGTAGCTTTGAGCGCCAGCACAGTTCCACATGGCCGGCACCTGCCAAACCAAAATCCATGTTCTTAAAAACCAGGGTGACATTGTTGCCGATGTTTTCAAGCTTGTTTTCCACTGCTCTAAAGGTATCGCCGTACACCGTGTCATTTTCGCAGGCCGACAGCCGCTGGAATGCCTTCTGGTATTTTTTGAACCGGAAGCCTTTGATGTGCACCTTCTGCCTGAACAAAAGACACAGGGTGGTCACGCCCATGAGCCGCCGGGGCAGCTTATAGGTAACCTCCTGATAAGTGTTCCAAACAGAGCCCCGGTCATAGGTAAGGTCGCAAAGCTTTTTCCCGCCTTCAAGGGGCATCCCTTCCCAGACTTCAAAGGTAAAGGGGTCCTTTTCCAGCGGGAACAAGGGCAGCATGATCTCATCGGAACCGTAGTCCCCGAAATCCAGGTCCCTGAACCCCACATGGCTTTCCCCGTCTCTTAAGGTGGCCACCCCACGGTCATTGCCATTGGTCAGCTCCACATTGCACCCGTTGTACAGCCCGCCGGATACAAAGCCATACGGATCAAGGAAAGGCTTTCCCTTGCCCGCAATGGTGAACTGCATTGCAGATATGAAAGCCGCGTGGTCCCGGCCGTTTTTTGTGAAGCAGCGAATAAAGACCTCCCCGTCCCCCTTTGGGATCAGCTCGGCGCTTTTCCCATTCTCCGACACCAAAAGTTCCGCCAGCGGGCTGTCAATCCCCCCCGCGTCTGTAACGCGCCACGAAAGGTCACTGTTAGTGGCATTTTCAGGAAGAAGCCTGGCTGTAACCTTATGTCCGTGTACCGTAAGCTCGATCTTGCGCACCGGAACATCCTTTTCACAGAATCGTGCAACAAGCTCGGGCGTTGTGCCCGGTTCAGCCTTTACGATAGCCAGCAGCCTGCCGCCAAACATCCGCCGGTTGTCCGTTTGATACTGTTCGTAATCTGTTGCATCACCATTGTCCAGGCCCAAAAGCAAACCGCCGCTGACGGTTACGTATACCCTGCGGTTGGCGTTTTCCACCAGGTTTCCATCTTTGTCCAGGGCTTTGATTGCGAAAAAGTGCAATTCACCGTATCGATCGTCTTCCACAAGCAGGGCTTCCGCCTCCGAAAAGGAGCGGCGCTCCGTTTGGGCAAGCAAAGCGCCCGCTTCGTCATACGCAGCAGCCGTCAATATGCCGGGCCTGTATGGAAGCTGCCAATCGGCCGTCAGCCTGCCCGAAAGCTTTCGCCTGCCCAGGCTTTGACCATCCTGGAACAACTCCACATATGGCGCATTGGAGCATACCCGGACATCGATCAACTGCCCCAAAGAAAAATCCCAGTATGGGAAAAGATGCACCATAGGCGCAGTTTTCCAGTCCGTCCAACCGGCTTTGAACAAATAGTAGGAGTCCTTGGGATACCCCGCCGTGTCCACATGGCCAAAATAGGCATTCTTGGTATGGTATGGCGTAGGCTCCCCAAGATAATCCTGACCCGCCCAAACAAATTGCCCCAGGGAATAGGGTGTCTGCAAATCGAAGGCGATGCACGATTCCACGCTTTTGGCGCCCCAGCTTGTGGTGCTGTTGCCAAGGGCGGAGCATTGCAGGTCGTCATCCGCCAGCACTGACTTGCCGAGCGGAAAATGATATATCCCCCGGCTTTGCACGGTAGAGCATGTTTCACCGCCGTAGATCATCCAGTCGGGATGGACTTCGTGGTGGGCGGCGTAATACTTTTCGCCATAGTTGTAGCCCACCAGCTTGATGATATCCGCACATATTTGTGTGTTTTCCCAGGGCATGTAGTTGGAGCAGAAGGTTGCGGCCGCATTGCATCGGGGATCATGCTCCCTGACCAAGGCATAAAGGCGGCGCAGCGTGTTTGCTCCGTCCTCCGCATCCAAATGCGTATCATGGATTTCGTTGCCAACGCTCCACAAAACAAGAGAAGGATGATTCCTGTCGCGTCTTACCCAGGAGGCAGCATCCCTTTCGATCCAGTCATCAAAAAAGCGGGCATAGTCATACGTGTTTTTCGGCCTGCGCCAAACGTCCGTCAGCTCCGACATCACCAAAAATCCCATTTCATCGGCAAGCTCCATCAACGCTTTGGCCGGCGGGTTATGGGCTGTGCGCAGGGCGTTTGCGCCCATCCCCCGCATGATGGTAAGCTGCCGCGCAATCGCATCCTTGTGGGCAGCGCCGCCAAGCGCTCCAAGATCGCCGTGCAGACACATGCCCTTGAGCTTTTCGTGCTGCCCGTTTAAGAAAAATCCTTTATCCGTTGTAAACGCAATGGAACGGAAGCCGATGCGCGTATCCTCGGTATCCATAACCTGCCCGTCAACAATCAGTTCCGAGCGCAATGTATACAGCTTCGGATGGTTGATATCCCAGGGGATGATTTCATCATACGCATCAAGAAGCGTATGGCGCACCGCATAGGGCTTGCCGCCGGATTCAACCTCCGCCTGAACCTCATACTGCCAGCGTCCATCCTGATAAAAGGTGGATACATAGATGCCATCGATTCTAAAATGACAGGCATTTTTAACGATCAGATACACATCCCGGTAAATGCCCGCGCCTGTATACCACCTGGCACTGGGGGCTTTGTAATCAATCTGCACCAGCAGTTCATTGGGTTTGTTCCGGCTTATAAGACCGGTGATATCCAGGGTAAAGGCGGTGCAGCCGTACTTCCACTCCCCGGCCATTTGTCCGTTTACAAAAACAGTGGTGTCCATGTACACCCCGTCAAAGCGGAGAAACAGTCGCTGATATTCCTTGAGGAAACCGGCATCCAGCATCCGCCTGTAAAAGCCCAGCCCGCTTTGATACAGGTTGTGCGTGTCGGCAATCAGCCAGTCGTGGGGCAGTTGTACCGGTACAAAATGCCTGGGTTCTCCCTTGGCAAACTGCCAGCCGTCATTGAATGGAATCATGGCCTTTCCTTCCTTTGCCGGATGCAAAAATGAAACAAGGGAGGAGGATTTTCACCCTCCCCCCAGGAGAATGCTGACACAAAGGGGACATATTTCCGGGGATGCATTGAAGGGGCGGAGCTCCATCTGGCTCAATCGGCGCACTGCTCACTGCCGTTCGCATTGCTTGTTTCGCCAGCCTCCTCCGCCTCGCTTCATCCGCCACAGGCGGCGCTTCGGCTTCGGAGCCTTCAATTGTAATCGTGTCGCACGGCTTTGCAAGCGCCGTAACACTGCCCCCGCCAGTGGCGGGAATGGGCAGGGTGGAGGCGGGAAGCGAAACAAGCCATGCAAGCGGTAGCGCAGCAGGGCGACGATTGAGCTTCCGGACTGCGCGGGTCGCTTGCGTAGCATGCTTTCATTACGCTTTTTGACGACCGTGAACGAAGTGAACAGGCAAAAAGCGCAGAATCGAGAAAATGACACCGTCATTTTCTCGAAAGGTGTCGACTATGTCGACACCTTCAAGGGAGGAGGATTTTCACCCTCCCCCCAGGAGAAACCAGCATGGAATTACTCGTAGAACTTTGCAAACGCTTCCGTGCGCTCGTCAATGATGGCCTGGCCGCCGGAGGCAAGATAATCATCCAGACCGGCGTCGTAAACTGCATCAAACTGATCCGGTGCAGCAATCACGGCCTGGTTCAGGAACGCGTCACGCTTTTCTTTCAGTGCGGTGCCTACGCCTTCCTCAGATTTGATCTCACCGACGTTGTAGTGCTGGACAGTACGCCCGTCATTCATTGTGGCCGCAAATGCCACTGAGATAAAGCGGGGGTCGACGGCAGCATACCCGGAAGCGATGGACAGAACGGTCTTTTCCAGATCGCCTGTATCCAGGCCATTGATGGTGATGGTGTAGTCGATGTTGTTGGGAGAGTTCATGATTTTTTCTCCCTGAACGGGCAAAGCTTTGAGAGCTCCGCTCTCCAAGACTTCATGGGTTACGCCTTCTTCGCCGAACTGCAGGAAGAAACGGTTTTCAAGCTTGGTGATCCAGTCCAGGTACAAAAGGGAAGCCAGCGGTTCGTCATTGGTGGCAGGCAGGAACACCTTGCGGTCGATGGGGTTGGATAGGAACTTGCGATAGACGCCAGCGTCGTTTTTGAAGGGCTCGACGGCGATGAAACCGGCCTCAGGCCCGACATTGCGCTGGATGTTGGATTGGATGCTGTCTTCGCCATTGCGGTAGGGATAATCC